>DATEML010000064.1:0-6941 GCA_035275585.1 Steroidobacteraceae bacterium
TGCCACGTTGTTCGGCAAGGCCGTCGTGCTCGCCGCGCTCGGCCGCCGGCTCACTCGCTTCACTGGCATCGCGCCGTTCGCTCACGTCGCATTTGCGACGTTCGTCGGCGGCCTGATCGTGCTCGGGCTCTACGTCATCCCGGTGATCGGCGGGATCGCCTCCAACCTGCTGGGCATCATCGGGCTCGGCGTCGTCGCATATACGATCCTGCTATCGATCAGGCAGAGAAGTGCGAACCGCGTGGCAGCAGCTGCGGCGGCACCTGCGCCCGCAGTGGCTGCCGCGGGTGAACCGGTGCCCGATGCGAGCGCACCTGCAACACCGAGCGCCACCCTGACAGCTGCGCCACGGGCGGGATTCTGGATTCGCATGGGCGCACTGTTCATCGACATCGTGCTAATCAGCGTCATCGTCAGCGTGCTCGGCACTCCCGACGCATTCTGGATCGTGGCGCTCGCGGGCTACGGGGCGCTGATGTGGAAGATCAAGGGCACGACGATCGGCGGCCTGGTCTGCGGCCTGAAGGTCGTGCGTCGCGACGGCGCTGACCTCAACTGGGACACGGCGATCGTACGCGCGCTCGGCTGCTTCCTCTCGATGGTCGTCGCGGGGCTAGGCTTCCTGTGGATCGTGTTCGACGAGGACCGCCAGGCCTGGCACGACAAGATCGCCGGTACGCTGGTCGTGCGCACCTCGCGGCCGGAGTCGCTGATCTGACTTTCCCGGGCGCGTGCAGCGCGCCCTGCGATGAGTCTTTGATAACATAGACTTGACCATTTCAGGTCAATTGATAAACTCTATGTTATGCCAAAGACCCCCCAGGCCCTGCTGACGATCCCGCCCGCGGCCGCCCAGGCACTGCGCGCGCTCGGCGAGAACCTTGCCATTGCGCGGACCCGCCGGCGCGAGTCGCAGCGCGCCTGGGCCAAGCGGCTCGGCGTGTCGGTGCCGACGTTGATTCGCATGGAGCGTGGCGATCCCGGCGTTGGTGCCGGCATCTACGCGACGGCGTTGTGGCTGATGGGTACGGTCGCCGGGCTGGCGGACCTGGCGGCACCAGCAGCAGATCGCGGCGCGCTCGAGGGCGATGTCCGCCAAGCGCTGCAGCGACGCGCTGTCAGGTCGGCTGCGTCCGTGGAAGCGCGCCTGGCACGCAAGGCGCCGGGCTCGAGGAAGTAGCGTGAGCTATACACCCGCCGACCGTCTGCATTTGTGGCTGCTCACGCAGCCGCAGCGGCCCGTGCTGATCGGCGAGCTCAAACTGGTGCGCTCGAACCAGGGCGTGTCGTTGCACTATGCGCCGTCGTGGCTGCAGGGCGGCTTCCCGCTGAGCGAGGACTTACCGCTCATCGACCAGGAATTTCTGCCGACGGACAAAGGCACTGCAGTGGGCGCGGTCGATGACGCGCGACCGGATCGCTGGGGCGAGCAGGTCATCCGCTTCATCGACAAGCCGCCGCGGCTGTCGCTGCTCGAGTTCCTGTACTTCGCCGGCGACGACCGCTTTGGCGCGCTCGGCGTCTCGAGCAGCGCCGACACGTATGTGCCCCGCAAGCTCGGCCCGCTGCCGAGCCTCGCCGATGCGAATCAGCTCCAGGAAATCGTGCGCAAGGTGCTCGCCAACGAGCCCGTTCCGCAGGCACAGAAGCGGATGCTCGCTCCCGGCGTGAGCTTCGGCGGCGCGCGGCCGAAGGGGCTGATCGAAATCGGCGGCGAACAATGGGTCATCAAATTCTCGGCCGGTGATCCCGCCGATGCGCCGCTGATCGAGCATGCGACGATGACGCTCGCGAGCAAAGCCAGGATCACGACGGCGCAAACGCAAGCGGTGCGGCTCACCGACGGTCACGCCGTCGCGATTCGTCGCTTCGACCGCCGTGCCGGCGGGCGCGTGCACAGCTTGACTGCACACGTTGCTTTGCGGGCTGCGGCGGAGCGCTACGGTTATCCGGAGCTGGCGCAGCTGCTGCGGCGTCGCGGCGTCATCGATCGCGATGCCTACCTCGGCGACATGCGCGAGCTGTTCCGCCGCATGGTCTTCAACATTCTGATCGACAACACCGACGATCACGAGAAGAACCACGCGCTGCTCATGACGGACGCGCAGCAGTACGCGCTTGCGCCCGCTTACGACGTGCTGCCCTCAGGTCAGGCGCTCGGCTTCCAGCAGATGCGGGTCGGCGAGAAGGAAGCAGACTCGACGATCGAAAATGCTCTGTCCATGTCGCGCCTGTTCGCGCTCGATGCGAACCAGGCGGTCAAGGAAGTGCGTGCCGTCGCGCGCGTCGTCGACAAATGGCAGGAGCATTTCAAGAGCCAGCGCATGTCGCGCCACGATATCGAGTTGTACGCGCAACAGATCGATCGACCGTTCCTCAAGGATCAGCGGCAGGAGTACCTGTGATGTAGGGTGGCCGGCGGCTCGACGGTGAAGCACGACGGCGGGCTGTTCACCTGCTCCTTCCCGAACCCCGCGGCGGCCTGTTCGGTCCGGCCGTATCCTTTCGTGTCTTGCCGCGATACTGCTAACCTGTCGCAATTTCGACCACCCGTCGCCTCTGTGGCCAGCACTACGCTTGATCCTTCAGGTTCTGCGTCTGCGGTTCGTGCAGACACGAGCGCGCGCACGCTGCAATGGGCTTCTCGCGTACTGACGGCGACCGCCTGGATCAGCGCCGCGCTCTTCGGCCTGTACATTCTCGCGTTTTACGCGGCCGCGCTCATCGATGGGAACATGGCGAAGTGGAACGAGAGTCTGCCGCGCCTGTATGAAAGCCACACGCCGGCGGCCACGGCCGGGATCGGTATGCATTTCGCTGCGGGCGGAATCATCCTTGCGCTCGGCTGCATCCAGTTCGTTGCATCGATTCGATCGCGCTATCCGGCCGCGCATCGCTGGATCGGCCGAGTCTATGTGACCGCGGCGTTTCTCGCCGGCATCGGCGGACTCACGTTCATTGCCGCGAAGGGCACGATCGGCGGTACGACGATGGATGTCGGTTTCGGCCTCTACGGTGTGCTCACTGCCGCAGCCGCAGTCGAAACGTATCGCCACGCTCGCGCCCGCCGTCTGGACAACCATCGGGCGTGGGCCATGCGCCTGTTCGCTCTCGCCATCGGCTCATGGCTCTACCGCATGGAGTACGGCTTCTGGTTCCTGCTGGCCGACGGCGCCGGCCATCTCAAAGACTTCAGCGGGCCGTTCGACCAGCTCATGGCGTTCTTCTTCTACGTGCCGAATCTGCTCGTCGTCGAAGCGTTACTGCGGGCGCCTCGCGCGTCGCTGCCGACGGCGGCGCGTTGGACAGTGACCGCCGTGTTTGGCGGCGCGACGCTCTTTCTACTGCTCGGGACTTACTACTTCACGAAGCTCTACTGGGGGCCTGCGATCCTGGCGCGGCTTGGCTGGTGAGTGAACGATTAGGTCGGAAGCCATAGTCTGTCCTTCCGGACGATCTGGATCAGGCTGCGTCCGTGGCATCGTTGCGTCGAGGAACAAGCGAGCACAACTCGCTTCGGGCCTGACCACCGCAACATGACCAGGAGACGATTCATGATTTCCATCAAGCCTTCCCATGTGATGTTGATGCTGGGGCTGATCGCGCCCCTCTGCAGCAACGCGGCAGACTTCTGCATCGCGACGAACGGCGGCTTCGGCAACGGCGGCTCGAGTTTCATCGGGAAGGGCTTCGTACTGCCTGCGGCGGGCCTCTGCGCGCCGTGGTCGGGATTCACCAAGACGGCCAGCACGGTCATCGCTATCTCGACGGGCACTGGGTGTCGTTCGACCGATGGCAAAGTGCTGGAGCTCACCATCTCCAGCACCGATCCCGCGTTTCTCGGCTCGGGGACGATCGGCTCGGACCACATCAAGTTTTGTCCGGCAGGCGCCGCGACCTGCCCGTTCGGCGGGGGCACCGGAACCGGTACTTTCAGCAACGGAAGTGCAAAGAGACAGACGTGCACGACTGCTCTCGTGAGGCTCCCGGCGTTGCACGACTGACCGACAGAGCCTTCCTCCGCTTCAACGCGGAGGAAGGCCTGGAAACGAGTGATTCAATTGACCTGTCGCTGTCTGCCTTGCCAATAAGGCGCGCGCAGCTCACGCCGCAGGATCTTGCCCGACGGGTTGCGCGGCAGGATCGCTATGAAGTCGACGCTCTTCGGCACCTTGTACGACGCGATCCGCTCGCGCGCCCACGCGATGATCGAATTCGAGTCCTGCGGCGCGCCCGGCTTCGTGGCGACGATCGCCTTCACTTCCTCGCCCCACTTCTCGCTCGGGATGCCGATCACCGCGACTTCCGACACGTCGGGGTGTCCGTAGATCGCGTTCTCGACTTCCGCCGGATAGATGTTCTCGCCGCCGGAGATGATCATGTCCTTGACGCGATCGTGGATGTACAGATAGCCGTCCGCATCCACGTAGCCCGCGTCGCCGGTGCGCAGCCAATTGTCCGGGCCGATCGTGCGCGCGGTTTCCTGCGGCAGTTTCCAGTAGCCCTGCATGTTGGTCATCGAGCGCACGGCGACTTCGCCTACGCTGCCGACCGGTACGCGCTCGCCCGCCGCGTCGAGGATCGCCAGCTCGACGCCCGGCAGCGGCTTGCCCGCCGAGGCCATCTTCGGATTGCCGGCGAGATCGTGATCCTCCGGTCCGAGCGCCGTCACCGAGCCGGTGGTCTCGGTCATGCCGTAGAGCTGCACGAAGCCGCAGCGGAAAACCTCCATGCACTCGCGCAGTAACGCGAGCGGCATCGGCGACGCACCGTACATGATGTACTTCAGCTGCGAGTAATCGACCGAGCGAGCGCGCGGATTGCGCACCACGACCTGCAGCGCCGCCGGCACCATGAACAGTTTCGTGATGCGCCACTTCTCGATGAAGTCGAGCACTTTCGTCGGATCGAATTCGCGCGCGACGACGTTGAGCGCGCCGTGCATCAGGCCGAGGATCGCCCACCCCGTGCCGCCGATGTGGAAACAGGGCATCGCGAACAGACTGACGTCGTCGGCGCTCCAGCGGCTCCACACGTAGGTGTTGGAGGATTGCGGCATGCCGACCATGTTGCGATGGGACAGCACGGCGCCTTTCGGGTTGCCGGTGGTGCCTGAGGTGTAGAGCTGTACGCCTGGGCTGTCGCGCTTGATCAGGATCTGCGGATCGCGCGCGGGTTGCGCGTCGCGCCACTCCACGAAACTGCGGCCCTCGAACGGCGCCTCCATGCCGATGACCTGGCCGACGTGCAGCGGCTCGGCGAGTGCCTCGATGGCGCCGATGAACTCCGGCCCGACGAACAGCACCTTCGCTTCGCTGTCATTGATGATGTATGCGAACTCGCGCGGCGCGAGGCGCCAGTTGACCGGCGTGATCACCGCGCCAGCTTTCGCAGCGCCGAGCATCAGCTCGAGATAGAGGTCGGTATTCTTGCCGAGATGCGCGACCCGATCGCCCGGGCGCACACCGAGCGCGATCAAGCCCTGCGCAACCTGGCTGGCGCGCGCGTCGAGTTGCTCGTAAGTAGTGGTGCGCCCTTCGAACGCGAGCGCAGGGCGCTGCGGCGTGAGGCGCGAGTGAACCCGCGAAATATCGGCCAGCGAGTGAATGCCCTCGGGCGGTCCTTCCGCCGGAGCCGTTGCCTGCAGAGCCATCGCTTTCCCCCTGTGGGCCAGGCTCGAGCCTGACTCCGCTCACATCGATTGTCGCAACTTCGTGCTCGTGATCGCCAGATCCCGCTCGAACCGCAGCGCATCTTCCACGCCGCTGTAGTAACCGGCTGCCCGTGCGGTCTCGCGATAGCCGAGCTTCGTGTAGAAGCGGCGCGCCTGCTGATTGTCGGCACGCACTTCGAGCTGCATCAGGAACAACCCGGCGACCGCGGCGCTTTCTTCGACCCAGCTCACCAGCTGCCGGCCGAGCCCGCGACGCTGGTACTCGTGGGCGACGCCGAGCAGCGCCAGATGAACGGAGCGATTGCCGAACTGTGCGAGCGCGAAGCCGGCCAGCTCGCCGCCCTCTACCGCGATCACGGTCAGATGCTCGCGCGAGCGCATGTGCGCGGCGACCCGCCGGGGTGTCCAACTCCACGGCAGGCCGGCCTCGATCAAGGTGCGCGACAAGTTGGCGATGCGTGGGGCATCGCCGAGGCGGGCCAGGCGTAGAGCGATCTCAGACATCGGGGCTCCGAAGAGTGACATCGATTCTAGCGCGTGTGGGTCCGAATTCAGTACCCTGACGCCCCGTGAGCCGCTCCCCGCATCCCCTGCGCAATGTATTCATGCTGGCCGCCGCCCAGATGCTGGGGTCGTCCGGACTGACGGTCACGGTGATCCTCGGCGGCATCATCGCCGCGGATATCGCGCCGCGCCCCTCGCTTGCGACCGTGCCGATCTCGCTGGCAATCGTCGCGACTGCGCTGACGACGATTCCCGCTTCCCTGCTCATGCGCCGCATCGGACGGCGGCCGGGCTTCATCGTCGGCGCGAGCGTCGGCCTGATCGGCGGCCTCGTCGCCGCCCAGGCAGTGATCGCCGCAAACTTCCTGATGTTCTGCGCGGCTACGCTGCTCCTCGGCAGCAGCATGGCGTTCACGCAGCAATATCGATTCGCGGCGGCGGAAAGCGCTCCTCCCGAACGCCTCAGCCAGGCCATCTCGTATGTGCTCGTCGGCGGTCTGGGCGCCGCCCTCGTGAATCCGCAAATCGCGTTGGCTGCGCGATGGCTGATCCCGGGAACGCTGTA
Organism: Steroidobacteraceae bacterium; assembly: GCA_035275585.1. Classification (GTDB taxonomy): domain Bacteria; phylum Pseudomonadota; class Gammaproteobacteria; order Steroidobacterales; family Steroidobacteraceae; genus Steroidobacter. The sequence continues at coordinate 6,744 of DATEML010000064.1, forward strand.
TGCAGGCTCGTTCGTGGCCGTGAGCATCCTGTATGCCGCGACGATCGCCGTGCTGTCGCGTTTGCACGTCCCGGCCCCGTCCGTGCCACGCCCCGTTGCTGCCAGCCATGCGCCACGCACGCCGTTCGCTACGCCGCAATTCCGCATGGCCGTGTTTGCCGGTGCATGCGCTTACGCCGTCATGAGCTTCGTCATGAC
>DATEML010000065.1:0-14232 GCA_035275585.1 Steroidobacteraceae bacterium
TGCCCGGCAGGCGAGGTCTGCAAATTCCGCTCGGTCGCCGCGGGCGGCGATCACACCTGCGCCGTGGACACGAACGGCAAGGCCTGGTGCTGGGGTGAGGACGGCTCGCCTGCGGCAGGCCTCTCCTCGTTCGGCTCGCTGCCGAAACACACACATCGGCGAACGCCCGCATTCACCGATCTTGGCGCGCCGGCAAACTTCGTGGCGATCGATACGAACGTCGCGCATACCTGTGCTGTTTCCGCCGCACAGGACGTGTTCTGCTGGGGCGGCAACTTCTCCGGCGAGCTCGGCGCGCCGCTGGCCATCGTCTCGACTACCAATGCGCAACTCGTGCGCAGCGGCAATCGATACAAGTCGGTGACGACAGGCCTGTCGCATTCCTGCGCGGTCCACGCAACCAGCGGCCTGGTTGATTGCTGGGGCGACAACTCGCAGTTTCAGCTCACCGGCAACGTCAATCCCGCCAAGTTCATCACGATCAACTCGAAGGTCCCGCTCGCCAGCCGCGGCCTGCAATTCACGGCTTCGGGTGCGACGAGCACCTGCGCGCAAACCCCGACCGACGATACGGTCTGCTGGGGCAAACCGTCGGCCGGTGCGCCGATCAGCAGCGCTTCGCAAGGCTTCATCGCGCTCGCCGCTTCGTACGCCCGGAGCATCGCCACCGACGCTACTGACTGCAACCTCGGCTTTCGCAACTGCACGCGCATCTGCATCACCGACCTCGGCGGTGAGCTGCACTGTCAGTACTGGAAGGCCAGCGCACCGCCGCCGCAGCTCTCGAAGGTCCCGGACCCGAAAGGTGTGGCCGTGATCTCCTGGACGCAGGTCGACGTGGGCCCGAATCACGTCTGCGCCGTGACCACCCGACAGGATGTCTGGTGCTTCGGCGATAACTCCTTTGGCCAGTTCGGCACAGGTGCCTCGTCGAGCGTACGCACGGAAGAGCCTGTTACGGCCGCGAATCGCTGAGGCGCGACGCCGGCCGGCTGCAAAGCCGGCCGGCTGGAGGGAACCCGCGCCGGTCGCCAGCGGTTTGCGTGGAATCTTTCCACGGACGCAGGCGGCAATGTTGAGCACCGTCAAAGAGCATCTGCGATTTCCTTGTCCACCCGCGCTGGTCACGCGGCGGCGTCAGATCGATGAGACAGGGCTCGCCGCAGTGCGCAGCGCCATCGAGACCCATTACCACCGGGGCTGGCGGGCACGCGAGAGCTACACCCCGGAGGGCTATGTCCAGGACTTGCGGCAGCACCTCACCCAGCGACTCTGGCAGGACCGCAGGCTCATCGTGCCGTGGCTGAATTCCGTGCGCCCGCTGCAGGGCTCGCGCATCCTCGAGATCGGCTGCGGAACCGGCTCCTCGACCGTTGCGCTGGCCGAGCAAGGAGCCGAAGTCGTTGGTGTCGACATCGATACGGACGCGCTCGAAGTCGCGCGGGTACGCCTGCAGGCGCACGCACTGAAAGCTGATCTCGTGTCGGAGAACATCACGGCATTCGACGTTGCGGGGGGCCGCTTCGATATCGCAATTTTCTTCGCCTGCCTCGAGCACATGACGCTGCCTGAGCGATTGGCAGGTCTGGCGAGCGTCTGGCGCGGGCTGCCCAAGGGCGGTCTGCTCGTCGTTGTGGATACGCCCAACAGGCTATGGTTTTACGATCCGCACACCTCGTGGCTGCCGTTCTTTCACTGGCTGCCGGACGAGCTGGCGTTTCAATACTCCAAGCGCAGCCCGCGCGCGCTGTTCCGCGACTCCTATCGAGAGGAGACTGCGGAAAAGATGCTGCACTTTCGCCGGCAAGGACGCGGCGTGAGCTTTCACGAGTTCGATATCGCGATCGGCGCTGTCGAAACGCTGCGGGTGGCGAGCAGTTTGGGCGCGTACCGCGGATGGCGGCGACGCTTGGGAATGAGCCGGCAGGAGAGACGCTGCCAGGCACTATTGCGTTCAGCGCGCCCGGATCTGCATCAAGGATGGTTCGATGCGAGCCTGGACATCGCGGTACAGAAGGTCACTGCCTGAAAGAAACTCACTGCGATCTCGCCCACTCGTCCATCGTTCCGTCGCTGTAGATCCCGATGAGCTTCACTGCCGGCCCGGCCCCCTCGCCGACGAAACGAATGCGGCGCGTCGAGTCTGCATCGACCTCGAACAGATCCTCGGCGATGGCCGTGATCGGAGACTCGGGGCTTATCGCGCCTTTGTAGTACAGACGCCCGTTACGCACTGCGACGGCCTCCTGCTGATACTGACCCGCGTAGCGCTCCATGATCTGCTGGGAGACGGCGACGGGCCGCGCGCGGGCGGCTAGACGGCCCTCTGTCCATTGGATCTGCCGTTGTGCATCGTCCGGCTCAGCGTTCAGCGCCCGCCGGTACGACGCGATCGCTGCCTGCAGGTCGCCGGCCGACTCCAATGCCCGGCCGAGCGCGAGATGGGCGGCGGCGGACGTCGGGGAGTCGGCGATGGCTTGCTTGAGCACTTCGATCGCGAGCGGAGCGAGGCCTCGACCGCTGAAGAAGGCGCCGAGCTGCAGGCGGTCCTCGAAGGACGGCTGGGTCGCCGGGCTTGCGGAGATTGCTCGGAGCTGCTCGCGGGCTGCGTCGGCACCGCGCTCCACCGCCGCGCGCTCCACTGATTGCACGGCGAGGAGATGCGGGTCGTCGTAGCGGTCGTAGCCCGCCCGATTGTGCGCTGGGTTTTCGTTGCCAAGGACGCGTGAGGTCAGCGCCTCGACGAGCGACGTGCCATTGGGCCCGTTCGTGAAGTAGACGAGGCCGAGCCCCTGCGCGATGTCCCCGGTCATGTACGAGGTGAACCGCCGGCCGTTGTTGCCGCTGTGGTAGAAGGTGCGGCCGCCCGGCCGCTCCTCGACTCTGATGCCCAGTCCGATGTGAGTCCCTGGGCTCGTCTCCCGCCCGGGTGTCAGGTACTCGTTCCACATCGCAGCTGAGAGCCCGCGGCCGGTGAGCACCGCGGCGACGAACTGCGCGTAGTCGGTCGCCGTCGTGAGGAGCGAAGCTGCGGCATTCGCCTCGGCCTCGGTGTACCGATTGGCGGGAGCGACCTGCCAAAGCCAGTTCTTGCCATACGCCGCGTTGCCGGCGAACCGCGCCTGCCAGACATAGCTCGAGCGCGTCATGCCGAGCGGCTCGAACACCTCACGCCGGGCGAGCTCATCGAGCGTGCGGCCGGTAACGCGTTCGACTGTCTTCTGCAGGAATACGAAGCCCTCGCCGGAGTACCCATAGTCCGTGCCTGGATCGAACCGCAGCGTCAGCTTCTCGCCACCCCAGTTGGGGAGCCCGGTGCCGTGCGAGAGGACGATGCGGGCGGTGATCCGCTTGTACCGCTCGTCGTCGTGTGCGAGGCGGGGATAGTCGAGCATCTCGTACAGCGGGCGATCGAGATCGAACTCACCGCGGTCGGCCAGTCGGAGAACCAGGTAGGCGAAGACCGGTTTGCTGAGCGACGCTGCCTCGAAGATGGTGCCGGGGTTGAGCGGTGTCTGCGCGCTGTCATTTAGGGTCCCGAAAGCGCCCGCCCAGACGACGCGTCCATTCTGGACGACGGCCATGGACAGGCCGGGGATGCCGCTGACCCGGAGGAGGCGTGGAATCTCGCGCGTCAGGGCCTCCGTGTAAGGCGGGCCAGTCGCGGGCGACGGCGAGTGCAGCGTCGCACTAGGCAAGGCGCATGCAGTCAAGGCGACCAGCGTAGCGAAGACGGCGCTACGGGGCATCAGTCCTCTCGTTGTTTTCAGGGACAAATGGTGGCCCACGTCAACCGCTTCGAAGTTCCCACGTTACCCGCTGCAGTACCGACCGCTCAATGGGGAGTTGTTATGTTCACCTCAGGATGTCGCGCAGCGTTGAAGAGCTGCGCCTTCACACTCGCCCTGTTCCTGGCCGCCTGCGGCGGGGGTGGCGACAGCTCGCCGTCTTCGAGCAACGGGCCGCCCACATCCAACTGCGTCGATTGCGGCACGGCGTTCGTCGCCATCACCGATGCCGACGGCGACTTCTTCAGCTACTCCGTCGACGTCACCTCGCTCAAGCTGAAGAAGGCCAACGGCACGCTGGTCGAGACGCTGCCGGCGACGACGCGTATCGACTTCGCCCAGCTCGTCGATCTCACCGAGTTCTTCACCGCCGCCACCATCCCCAACGGCGAGTACGTCGCGGCGACGCTGCGTCTCGACTACTCGAACGCCGACATCAGCGTCGAGCAGAACGGCGCGCCGATGGCCGCGCGCGCGGTGGATGCGAGTGGCAACGCGCTCGGCGCCGTCGACGTCACCGTGACGCTCGACAACCGGCATCACCTCTTCGTGGCGCCGGGCAGACCCTCGTTGTTCACGCTGGACTTCAATCTGGCTGCGACGAACGCGGTCGACCTGACCACAACGCCCGCCACGGTCACCGTGACGCCAGCACTGGTCGCGTCGCTCGACCTCGTCGACCAGAAGGACATGCGCGTACGGGGTCCGCTGGTGAGCGTGGACAAGACTGCCGGCACGTACGTCGTCGACCTGCGTCCCTTCGACATGCGCGCCCAGCGCTTCGGTGAAGTCGTCGTGCACACGGATGCGAGCACCACGTTCGAGGTCAACGGCACGAACTACACCGGCAGTGCCGGTCTCGAGGCGCTGGCTGCGGCTGGCGCGGACACGCTCACGGCCGCCTTCGGCACCCTTACGACGGCGACGCGCGAATTCGACGCGGCCTCCGTGTTCGCCGGCACCAGCGTGCCCGGCGCCGGCGTCGACACCGTGATGGGCGAGGTGATCTCGCGCGCGGGCGACGTCCTGACAGTGCGCGGCGGCAACGTGATCCGCGACAGTGACGGCGCGCACTTCGCGCGCGGCAACGTCAAGGTGACGATCGGACCCAATACCAAGGTGGTGAAGGGTGGCACGTCGCCGGCGACTATGGCCGCACCCGGGGACATCTCGGTGGGTCAGTCGATCGAAGCGTTCGGCGCGGCTACGCCGGCGGTCGCCTCGTCGATGTCGGGCGACTGGACCCTGGATGCGACCGCGGGCCGCGTGCGCATGCACCCGACGCCGATCTACGGCTTCGTGAAGTCCGCGTCGACCGACGCACTCACGCTGCAGCTCGACTCCATCGCGGGTCGCAAGGTGTCGGCGTTCGACTTCGCGGGCACCGGCACGAGCACGGCGATGAACGCCGATCCGGCCAACTACGAGGTCGCCGCGTCGGGCCTCGATCTCTCGGGCCTGTCGACCGGCGAGCCGACCAAGGTCATCGGCTTCCCGACGCCGTTCGGCATGGCGCCGCCGGATTTCACCGCGCGCACCGTGGTCGACTTCCCGCGGCTGCCGGCGATGCTGTCGCTCACCTGGTTCCCGGGTGGCACCACCGCGCCATTCGTGAGCCAGAATCCGACCGGCCTCGTACTCGATCTCGCCAACCCGGCGATCGGCCGGCTGCACGTGCTGACGATCGGGCCGCGCGTGCTGAACCTGCAGACGTTGCCGGCGTCGCCGAGCATCGTGCCGCCGCGCGATGGTCCGAGCGCATACCTGATCGTGATGCGCGACGAGTCGCACGCGTTCCGCGATTTCTCGGACTTCGTGGCTGAGCTCGGCACGCGGCTCAACGGTTCGACCGTGATGCTCACCTTCAACGCCACCGGCTCCTACGACGGCGACACGAATGTGATGGTCGCGCGTTCGATCACCGTGATCCTGAAATAGACGAGGCAGGCGGGAGGCGGATCCGAGAGGGTCCGCCTCCTGAGAATCACATTCCCTCAGGTAATTGGAGCCGACTCAGCAGGCGACGACAGCGAGCGTCGCCGCGCAGGTCGTTCCACATGGGCTCGACACTCGGCAGGTAGTAGCCGACGAGCCGCTCGTCCGCAGCTCGCATCCCGGGCCCGTTGGAAATCACGCAGCATCTGCTCCGCCGCAGCGCGATGTCCTACGCGAGCGCGTGCGAAGCCGAGCGCCGCCATGGAGAACGGGACGTCGCCCATCGCCTGGTTCGCGAGCTCGAACTGCGTGATCGCCTCGCTGTCGCGACCGGCTAGATCGGGAACGAAGCCACTCGACGGACAAGAGCGGGCGATCCCGACCTTTGAACGAGCGCGTCGCACAAGTCAGTGAGGGCATGAGACCCGCCGGTCTCATCCGGTGAGGCGACAGTTTGCGGCGGGCGCGCTACTCCCTTCGACCACTTGTCAGCTGCTGAAACCGGGCAGAGGATGCGAGCATAAAAGGACTGCGCCTACCGATCGACGCGCAGTCTCGCGGCTCACATGAAAACGCTTATAACCCTCAGTGTGCTGCAGACGATTGGCATCGCCGCGCTCGTCGTGCATGCATTCCGCGAACAACCTCATAGCGTGCCCGACCCGCATCCTGCGAATCCGATCGCGACCACGGTTTCACCCGCCGCGCCGGGCGCTGGCGAGGAGCATCTGCGCGCAATCATCCGCGAAGAGCTTGCACGATTGGACACTACAGGCGATGCGCCGACCGCAGCAGGAGCGCCGCAGCCGCGCAATGCGTCCGCAGATCGACAACGGCGCGAAGTCATCGAGCAACGGATCGACGCCTACAGTGCCACGGGGTCGATCACCGATGCGCAGATGACGGAGCTGCAGGCGGAGATCGCGAAGCTCGACGACGCAAGCCGCAGACAGATGGTGAGCAAGTTGGTCCGGGCCTTGAATTCAGGAGACATCAAGGGCCGGTTGTGAGGTGTGTCCTGAATGGGGTTAGCAAGTTAATCAACGGGGAGACAGCCATGCGAATGAAACGATTGATGGCGATCGGCGTGCTCGTGCTGGGATCGTCGGCTGCGATGGCGGGACTGGTGAACGAGTTTCCCGTGACGGTGAACCTGAACCCGGACGGTTCGGGCAGCGCGGCCGGCAGCATCACCACGGCGCGCTTTTCCAAAGACCTGGTCCAGTACATCGGCTGCGGCATCCGGCGCTTCGACGACGGCGCCGGCGGCGTGTTCGTCTTCGGCTTCTGCCAGGCCAGCACCGCTACCGAAGTCGTCGGCTTCTGCGACAGCGAGAACCCGGCGCTGCTCGCCTCGATCGGCGACCAGGACGACTTCTCCTTTATTACGTTCGGCTGGAACGCCGCCGGCGAGTGCACCAGCATCGGCAACTCGACCCAGTCGTTCTACCTTCCCAAGTTCTAGCGGACTTGCGCAGTAGCAGCCGCTCACAGGCCCCGCCGCCGCGGCGGCGGGACCCCCTTTTCCCGCGAAGACCATGTGATCGAGCACGCGCACGTCACAAGCTGCGACGCCAAGAACTCACGCGTACGCATTGAGGCGCGCACTCCGAATCTGAAGCAGCGCGCGTCGTATAGCCTCGTCCGATACCGGCGGTATCTGGCCACGCATATCATCGGCGGCCAGGAACCGGTTCTTGAACGAGGCCGTCCTACATCGCGACCGGCATTGGTGTGCGCGCACTGCAGAGTAGTGCACTTGCGTTCTTCAATACGTCCACTCGCGAAGTCCTCTGAGAGAACCGTTGCCGGAGCTCATCGGGAATCTTTTTCGGGTACGCAGTCAGGAGAGACGAGGCCGGACGAGCCGTTGCAAAGGAAACGACTCATGGCAACACAGCAGACTGTTCAGCAGGTGGTGGACTATCTGAAGTCACATCCGGAGGTGGCCAAGAAAGCAAAGGACTACTTCAAGGCACATCCGGAAGACGCGAAGGCGGCTTTGAAGGATCTCGCGGAGGAGCGTGGCTGGGATCTGTCGAGCATCGATACCAGTGCGCTCAAGGCTGAGCTTGGTAAGATCAACTGAGATAGCGAAATGATGTAGGCACGGACCGCTTCGTCTCCCCGGACCCATTCTCGAAGGTGACGCCACCCACAAGCTGAAACAATAAACGTGGCGCCACGGCTGACCAATGCGGACATCTGTATTCCATCATCGGTTTACTGCGATGAGCGCGCCTGCCGATCTCTTCTTTAGCGAGTTGAACGTGGCGATCAATCCCCATTGCCGGTCTTTGCTGAGACATTTTTCTGGAATGGGACAGCAGATGATTGCGTCAGCGCGCGGATGCGGCCGCGACGCTGAGTTACGACGCAGGTGCCTCCTGCTCGATCCAGCGCAGTGCGTCGTCGAGGTCCTGCATCAGCCTGTCGCGCGCGTCGCTGAATCCGTGGTCTTTTGCTTCGACCGTGTAGAGACGCAGTGTCGGCGTATCCGCGCCGAGCAGCTGGCGCGACTCGGCTGCGGGAACGTAGGAATCGTTGGTCGACTGGATCACGGCGAGGCGGGTCGAGCCCAGGAACTTCAGCGCAGGGTAAAGCTGGATCCGCCCCTGATCGTCGAGCTGGACTTGAGATTCGCCTTTGGGAGCATGTAGGTAGTCGGCTTCGCGTGTCAGTGCAATTGCAACCGCGCCTCCGACGCCGTCGCGCAGTTCCGGGTGCACTGCCGTGAACGCAACAAGGGAAGCGCCGCGCGAGAAGCCGACGATAACGATCGGCGTCGTATCCGGCAGACCGACGTCACGCTTCGCCCGCGCGTACAAGTCTTTCAGTTCCTGCGCAGCGCGCGCGGTGCTGATGCGCTCCCCGGAGCGTGCGATCTCCTGCAGAGCCTCGGGCGAGCTGAAACCCGCCATCGTGTAGCCCGCTTCGGCGAGATGCCTGAATACAGCGTGACTCGTGCCGAACCAGCCGTCGTCGCCGGTGGCAAAGACGACGAGGTAGCCGGGATGCCGGTCATGCACCGGGCGAACGTAGGTGGCGTGAATCTCTCGACCCAGCGTATGGACAGGCTGCACGGACACCGCGTACATGCCTGGCTCCGATGAGAGACGGGCACCGCCGCAACCGGCCAGGACGGCCAAGCATGCTGCAGCGAACGGGCCTCTCGTGCGCATGCTGGGGAGCGTACGCCTGCCGAACCAGGTCTGCCTCCCCGATAAGCGCGTAGAGGCCTGCCAGGGCTTGCTTTGCTGCGAAGAATGGTGGCCAGGGTCGGAATCGAACCAACGACACGCGGATTTTCAGTCCGCTGCTCTACCAACTGAGCTACCTGGCCAGGCGGGTCCGGATCAGTCAGAACTGACTGTATCCCAGGGGACGCGTATTAAATCGGCGAGCCCCCGGCCCGTCAAGAAAAAGGCCTTATTCGCCCTCCCCGGTCATCCGGCCGGGACCAAAACCTGCCACGAGCCGTCACATATTGGTGGTTGACTGCCCTCTCCCGTTCGGGGCATCCACCGGAGCCTTTCACCTCGTACAGTTGACCACAGCCGGTCGGCCAGGACCGGCGCCAGGGCAGGCCGCCCGCTGACACGTCTGCAACTTTTTCGAATTGCGAACGTTTGAGCAAAAGCGGTGCCTCTTCTCCGCACGAATGCAGACCAAGGAGTCCCGATGGCGGCCCCGCAGCCCGTTCTAGTCCTCCCGGAATCCCGTCCAGCAGAAGTCCTCGCCGCCCGCTACTCGCGCATCCGCCGCGTGTCGCTGGAGATCTGCGAGCCGCTGGAGACCGAGGACTATGTCGTGCAGAGCATGCCGGACGCGAGCCCGGCGAAGTGGCACCTCGCGCATACCAGCTGGTTCTTCGAGCAGTTCCTGCTGAAGCCGCTGCTCAGCGGCTATCGCGCGTTCCATCCTGATTTCGAATACCTGTTCAACTCCTACTACCAGACCGTGGGCCGCATGCATGAGCGGCCGCAGCGCGGCTTACTGACGCGCCCCACAGTCAAAGAAGTGCTCAGCTATCGCGCTCACGTCGACGAGCACATGCAGAAGCTGCTGCGCGCGCGATCCGAAGACGAGAAGTTGCTCGCGATCACGACGCTGGGTCTCAACCACGAGCAACAGCACCAGGAGCTGATGTTCACGGACATCATGCACCTGTTCTCGCGCAATCCGCTGTTGCCCGCGTACCGGAGCGGTTCCGAGGCTGCGCCCGACGCGGCCGCGCCGATGCACTTCATCTCGTTCGACGGCGGCATCCAGGAGATCGGCGCGAGCGGCAAGCACTTCTGTTTCGACAACGAGCTGCCGCGTCATCGCACGCTCGTCGAGCCGTACGCGCTCGCGGACCGGCTCGTTACGAACGGCGAGTATCTCGAATTCATTCGCGACGGCGGTTACCGCCGCCCGGAGTTCTGGCTCTCGGACGGCTGGAGCACGGTCCAGCGCGAAGGCTGGATCCGCCCGATCTACTGGATGGAGTCGCTCGATAGCGAGTTCACGTTGCACGGCGTGCAACCGCTGCACACTGCCACGCCCGTGTCTCACATCAGCTTCTATGAAGCCGACGCGTTCGCGCGCTGGGCGGGCGCACGCCTGCCGAGCGAAGCGGAATGGGAGCTCGCCGCCGAATCCCTGCCGGTGATCGGCAACCTGCTGAGCTCGGGCGCGCTGCATCCGCAAAGCGCCGGCGTGCAGCCGGGAATGAAGCAGATGTTCGGCGACGTATGGGAATGGACCTCGTCGCCGTACGTCGCGTATCCCGGCTATCAACCGCCGCCCGGCGCGCTCGGCGAGTACAACGGCAAGTTCATGTGCAACCAGATGGTGCTGCGCGGCGGCTCGTGCGTCACGCCGGCCGATCACATCCGCGCCAGTTACCGCAATTTCTTCTACGCAGACGCACGCTGGCAATTCATGGGCGTGCGACTCGCCCGCTATCTGTGAGTTCGAGGTAGATACGATGGCAAAACATCCGAGCACGATCCCTGCACCGTCGCGCACTGACGCACTCACCAACGGAGTGCTGGAAGGCATGCGCAAGCATCCGCGCCAGCTGTCGCCGGTGTGGTTCTACGACGAGCTCGGCTCGTTCCTGTTCGACAGCATCTGTGAGCTGCCGGAGTACTATCTCACTCGCACCGAGCGGCAGATCATGCAGCAGCATGCGCCCGACATGGCGCAGCACATCGGGCCCGACGCGGCGATCATCGAGTTCGGCAGCGGCACGAGCACAAAAACACGCGACCTGCTGACGCAGCTGGAAAAGCCGGCGGCCTACGTGCCGGTCGACATCGCTCGCGATCACCTGCTCACCGCCGCAAGCGCGATTGCGCGCGACTATTCGACGCTGCGCGTGATTCCGATCTGCGCTGATTTCACCCAGCCGTTCGATCTGCCGACAACGGTGCATGCCGCGACCCGCCGCGTCGTCTACTTTCCGGGCTCGACGCTCGGCAATTTCGATCCGGAGCAGGCGCGCGGACTGCTGCAGCGCATGCGGCAGATCATCGGCGCGAATGGCGCGGTGCTGATCGGCATCGATCTGAAGAAGGACCCGCGCATCCTCGAGCGCGCCTACAACGATCGCGCCGGCGTGACGGCGGAGTTCAACGTCAACGCCCTGCGCCACCTGAACCGCGAGCTCGGCACGGACTTCGATCTCGATGCATTCGAGCATCTCGCGGTGTGGGTCGAGGATCAGAGCCGCATCGAGATGCACCTGGTCAGCAAGCGCGATCAGACGGTGCACCTCGGTGACGAGAGCGTGCGCATCGGCAAGGGCGAGCACCTGACGACCGAGTTCTGCCACAAGTACACGCTCGAAAGCTTCGCCGACCTGGCGGCGACGGCAGGTCTGTCCGTCAGTCGCGTGTGGATGGATCCGGCGAAGCACTTCAGCGTGCAGCTGCTGGAGCCGCGCTCTTTGCAGTAAGGCACCTTGCCTCACATATATATGTGAGGCGAAACTGGCGCTTGGGGCTCGTCACAGCGAGGCGACCATGACGAACAATAATCTCGCCGGCCTGAATGCGCGCATCGTGCCGTTACTGAACGCGCTGCAATCGCCGTTTGCACTGCTGGTCCGCATCTACGTCAGCTGGGTGTTCCTGAAATCCGGCTGGCTCAAGATCAGCGACTGGGGTCAGACGCTGTCGTTGTTCGAGTCGGAATATCACGTCCCGCTGCTGCCGCCGCACGCCGCGGCCGTCGCGGGTACCGCGGGCGAGTTGGTGTTTTCGGTGCTCGTGATCGTCGGGCTCTGGGGGCGCTTGAGCGCGATCGGACTGTTCGCAGTGAATGCGCTCGCCGTCATCTCCTACGCACACGTGCTGTATCAGGAAGGCTTCGAGGCCGCGATCGGCCAGCACTACCTGTGGGGCTTCATGCTGCTCGTGCTCATCTTCTATGGCCCCGGAGCGCTGTCGGTCGACGGGCTGCTCGCGCGGCGTTCGAGCCCGCCGCGAGCATTTTGATCAAGCGCGATTCTTGTTGATGATCGCGGCCAGGATCAGCAGGTACGAGAACAGGCGGATCGTGTAGATCAGCGGATTGCCCTCGTTCGGATGATCGAGGAACAGGAACGCGAGGCGGTTGATGCCCTCGATCGCGAACGCAGCGCTGAATCCCAGGAACAGCTTGTCGTGCGTCTGCCTCCAGAATTTCAGGAAGAACGCGCTGGCGGCCAGCGACGCCGTGACGATCACACCGAGCAGGAATCCTTCGAACATGCGTCAGTCGCTCTCGAAAATCAGCCCGTAGAGCAGCAGTAGCATCGAAAACGCCGCGATTCCCAGCCGCCAGGTGTACAGGCTGATGTCAGCCGGCACGATCGCCAGGTCGAAAAACAGCACCGCATTCGAAACTGCCAGGCCCGTGAAGCACAGCCCGCTCCACAGCAGCAGACGCTGCTTGACGCGCGCGTAGGCACGCAGGAGCAGGAAGGCACACAATCCGACTGTTAGCGTCCCGAGTGCGTTGACAATGGCGAGCATCGCTTCACCTGTCCTTCTTCAGATCGAACGCGCGGGCGAACTCGCGCACGGCGGTCGACGCGCGAGAGTGAATGAACGTTGCGAGCTGGACAAGATGACGACTGTAAGCGGCCGCGACTTCCGGCATGACCTCGCCGCTCGGGTCCCATTGCGGGTTATACCGATAGCGCGCGGAGGCAGGCTCCGTCGTCACGAGCTGTTGCCGCTGCAGCGCCTGCATGATCGTCGCCGCGACCGGCCGGCCCACGTAGATCCGCGCGGCGAGCTCCTCCTCGGACCACTCTCGCCGTGGGTTCTCCCACAGCAACAGCAGCGCCTCCAGCTGCGGCACCGTATCGATACGTTCGGCAAGAAACTGCAGAACGCGGGCGGGAATCTCCGGCGAGGTCATCGGCGTGACGTTTTACTATAGGCGCCTGTGGTGAGTCGAGGCTAAAGCAATGAGAACGAAGCTCAGACCCGCCGTAACGAAGCGCTCCGAGCCGCAGCGCGCCGCTGCACGAGCCGCCTGCACCGAGCGCGGGCGCCTCGCGCAGTGCACGCCGCACGATCTGGCCTGGAAGAAATGGGGCCCGTATCTCAGCGAGCGGCAGTGGGGAACGGTGCGCGAGGATTACAGCGCGAACGGCGACGTCTGGGGCTACTTTCCGCACGATCATGCGCGCAGCCGCGTTTATCGCTGGGGCGAGGACGGACTCGCCGGATTCAGCGATCACGAGCAGCGCCTGTGCCTGTCGCTGGCGCTGTGGAACGGCCGCGATCCGATCCTCAAAGAGCGCTTGTTCGGCCTGACGAACGGCGAAGGCAATCACGGCGAGGACGTCAAGGAGCTCTACTACTACCTGGACGCGACACCGGCGCACTCGTACCTGAAGATGCTCTACAAGTATCCGCAGCGCGAGTATCCGTACGCCACGCTCATCGAAGAAAACGCGCGCCGCGGCCGGGCCGAGACCGAGTACGAGCTCGTCGACACGGGTGCGTTCGTCGACAACCGCTACTTCGATGTGTTCGTCGAATACGCGCAGGCGCAAATCGACGACGTGCTCATGCGCATCACCGTTCACAATCGCGGGCCCGAGGCCGCCTCGCTGCACGTCCTGCCGCAGCTGCTCTTCCGCAATACCTGGTGCTGGCGCAAGGGCACTGCGAAGCCGGGGATGGCGCTGAAGGACGGGCACGTCGAGCTGCATCACGACGTCCTCGGTGAGTACCGCTGGTACGTCGACGAGGGCGCTGAGCTGCTCTTCACCGAAAACGAGACGAACATGCAGCGCCTCTACGACGTACCCAATGCGGGTTACGTGAAGGACGCGTTTCATGAGCGCGTCGTGCACGACAACGTCGCCGCCGTGAATCCGGCGCAGCAAGGCACGAAAGCGGCGGCGTGGTATCGGCTCGATGTGCCGCCGGGCAACTCTGTGGAGATCCGAGTCCGACTCGCGAAGGCAGCGCACCCGCACGCCTTCGCCGACTTCGACGCGATCTTCGCAACACGCCTGCGC
>DATEML010000066.1:0-22603 GCA_035275585.1 Steroidobacteraceae bacterium
GTGGTTTTGTTCAAGAACGGCGAAATTTTCGCCCAGAAGGTGGGCCTGCCGCGCAAGGCGGACCTCGTCGCCCTCGTCGACAAGGCGCTGGAGAAGGCCGCCGCGTAGAAATCTGCTGTAAAGTGCGCGCTCCAACCCGCAGGCTGAGGCGAAGGGGGACGAGTGCGCACTTGGTTTCTATTGTTCGCGGTGCTGGCCGGCACCGTACACGCTGCCGAACGCGTCGATCTGATCGTCCGCAACGGCGTCATCTACGACGGTAGCGGCGGCAACCCGGTTCGCGGCGATGTCGCCGTCAAAGGCGGCCGGGTCGTCGCAACCGGCAAGCTGCAGGACTACACCGCCGACAAGGAAGTGAACGCCAACGGGCTCGCCGTCGCGCCCGGCTTCATCAACACGCTGTCCTGGTCCGTCGAATCGCTGATCTACGACGGTCGCGGCATGAGCGAGATCAAACAGGGCGTCACGCTCGAGATCTTCGGCGAAGGCAACTCGATGGGCCCGGTCAACGACCGCGTCCGCGAGGAGATGATCAAGACGCAGGGCGACATCCACTACGACGTCACCTGGAAGACGCTCGGCGAGTATCTCGACTTCCTCGTCAAGAAAGGCGTTTCGCCGAATGTCGCTTCGTTCGTGGGCGCCACGACCGTGCGCGAGAATGTGGTCGGGTACGACGATGTCGCTCCCTCGCCGGCACAGCTCGAGCAGATGCAGGAGCTGGTGCGCCAGGCGATGCGCGAAGGCGCGCTCGGCGTCGGCAGCTCGCTGATCTACGCGCCCGCCTCCTACGCCAAGACCGATGAGCTCATCGCGCTGTGCAAGGCCGCAAGCGAATTCGGCGGTGGCTACATCTCGCACATGCGCAGCGAAGGCGATCGCTTTCTCGAAGCACTCGACGAGCTGATCCGGATTTCGCGCGAAGCCAAGGTGCACGCGCAGGCCTATCACCTGAAGGCCGCCGGACAGAAGAACTGGCCGAAAATGCAACAGGCGATCGCGAAGATCGACGCTGCGCGCAAGGAAGGCCTGCCGATCACCGCGGACATGTATGCATACACCGCCGGCGCGACCGGTCTCGACGCAGCGATGCCGACGTGGGTGCAGCAGGGCGGTATCGACGGCTGGGTCGCGCAGCTGAAGAAGCCGGATGTCCGCAAGAAAGTCATCGCCGAGATGCGCGATCCGAACGCGAACTGGGAAAGCCTGCTGCTCGCGGCAGGCTCACCGGACCGCGTGCTGCTGATCGGCTTCAAGACCGACGAGCTCAAGCCGCTCACCGGCAAGACGCTGGCTGAGGTGGCCAAGATGCGCGGTGTGTCGCCCGAGGACGCGGCTATCGATCTCGTAATCGAGGACCACACGCGCGTCGGTACGGCCTACTTCCTGATGTCGGAAGAGAACGTGAAGCTCGGTTTGTCGCAGCCGTGGGTGAACATCGGTTCGGACGCCGAGGCTTCGGCGCCGGAAGGCCCGTTCCTGCTGAGCAATCCGCATCCGCGCGCCTATGGCACATTTGCGCGGTTCCTCGGCCGCTACGTGCGCGATCAGAAGGTGACGACGCTGCAGGACGCCATTCGGCGCCTGACGCGACTGCCGGCGGAAAGCTTCAAGCTGAAAGATCGCGGCTGCCTGGACAAGGGCTGCTTCGCCGACATCGTCGTGTTCGATCCGGCGAAGATCAACGACCTCGCGACGTTCGACAAGCCGCACCAGTACGCGGTCGGAATGGTGGACGTGTTCGTGAACGGCACGCAGGTGTTGCGTGACGGCGAGCACACGGGCGCGAAACCCGGCCAGGTCGTGCACGGCCCAGGCTGGGTCGGCTGGAAGAAAAAATAGGTGTAGGTCGGGCTTTGGCCCGACTCTTCACCAGCTTCCCTTCGTCTCCGCCTTCAACGTCGCGGACTTCTCCGCGACCCACGCCGCCAGCGCCGGCACATCGATGCCCGCTGGCGGCTTTGCTTGGTTCGCTTCCACCCAGGCGTGCATCGCCTGCAGCAGCTTCGCGGCTTCGAACTGATCCAGCGCGTACAGGCGCAGGAAGTTGAAGCGCGCTTCGTCGATGCGATTCAGGCCGAGGAACGCTTCGCCCTGATACTCGATGGCGTGCGGCGTATTGGGATTGATCTTCAGCGCCTGCTCGTACGCGCGCAGCGCCTCGTCGTAGCGTCCGAGCTTGCGATTCGCGTAGCCCATGTAGGTGTAGGCCTCGTGCATCGAGCTGTCGAGGCGCACGGCTGAGGCGAAGTGAGGTAGCGAGGCCGCGTATGCTTTCTGCGCATCGCCCAACGCCGCCTTGCGCTCGGCCTCATTCGAGGAAGCCGCGGCCAGATTCTCCGCGTGTTCGGCGCGCAGGATCGATGCATACCCAGCCGTGTAGGCATCGATTGCGCCTTGCTCAGAGACGGGTGCGGCGCCGCGATCCTTCGGCCGATAGCCGCCCGGTCCGTCGGCGTAGGCCGCCGTGACCGCGCCGAGGAGCGCGATCACGGCCAGCCACTCACGCGAGCGTTGCATCAGAACCGCGATGCGGTCAGCTGCACGTCGGCGTCCGCCCACGCCTTCTTGAAGTCGGCGTCGATGAGCTTCGCCTCGTCCGTCTTGCCCTGGGCGCGCAGCGCCTGAGCGAGGCCGTACAGCGCCCAGCCGTTTTTCGGATGCCGGCGCAGATCGTCCCAGTACACGCTCTCGGCTTCGACTGGTCGACCTGCCTGCAACAGCACTGCGCCGAGGTTGTGGCGCACGGGCTGATGCCAGTCATCAGGCTCCGTGTAGATCAACGCGTCTTCGTAGCGCACGGCGCGATCCAGGTGGGCGATCGCGCTGTCGAACTTGCCCTGCGCCGCATCGAGTTCGCCCTGGAGCACTTCGATCCCGACGCGCAACACCGAGTCAGCCAGGTTCAGCGACATCGAAGTCGGGGCGGCGATGAGCTTCGGATCGGCGGCAATCTGTTTGACTGCCTCGATCTCCTTCGTGGCCGCGGCGAAGTCGTTCTTGCGGATCAGCGCCATCCCGCGCGAATAGTGCCGCGTGGCGCGCGTGAACAACGTGTCGGCGCGCGGGGCGGGCAACGCGAGAATCTCATCCCACTTGCCGAAGCGCACCAGCGAGTAGTCGTGCGCCAGCAGGAACGTCTGCAAGAGAGGCACGTCCTTGAGCGCCGCGACCGGGATCGACTTCGTCGTCTTGTCGGCAGCGTCGATCGCCAGCTTGCTCTCGCCCGCCATGGTCGCCGCGAACCACAGGAAGTGGATGTTGTGCGGGTAGTAGGCCATCGGATACAGGCCCTGCGCGCGGCACTGAGTGATGTAGTCCTCGTCGGCGACGACCGCCAGCTGATTGGCCTTCACGGCATCGTTGTAGCGGCCGACGCGCTGGAAGAGGTGCCCCGGCATGTGAACCAGGTGTCCCGCGGCAGGCGCCAGCGGCAGCAGGCGATCGGCAGCGGCCTCAGCGCGTTCCGGCGTGTTACTGGCTTCCCACAGGTGGATCCAAAGGTGCAGCGCACCGGTGTGATCCGGCTCGATCTTCAAGGCTTTGTCGAGCGCGGCGGTGATGTCCGCGGTGCGCTCATAGGGCACGCCGGACCGATTCCAGTAGTTCCACGGGCTCAGGTCCATCAGCGCCTCTGCATACAGAGTCGCTGCGTCCTGATCATCCGGGTACTTCTGGAACAGCGCGCGCATGGCGCCAGCGTAGGCCTGGTCGGCCGCGGCGCGATTTTCGGCCTTGCCGGTGTAGCGCGCGGCGAGCGCGTCGATGAAGTCGCGCTCGCGCTGCGAGGCCTTCGACTTCAGCGCCTGCGCCTGCTTCAGGTGATCCAGCGCTTTCGGCTCTTCCTCCGGCGCCATCGGTGCGTTGATGTTCGGGCCGAGCACCAGCGCCATGCCCCAGTGGGCCATCGCCAGGTTCGGGTCGAGGCGCGCCGCTTCTGCGAACGCGCGGCCGGCCTCCGCATGATTGAAGCCGTAGGCCAGGCTCAAACCCTGGTTCATGAACAGCTGGGCTTGTTCGGATTGGGTGGTGACGGGGAAGACGTGCTTGCCGACCTTCTGCAGGCGTGGTGCGACTGCGCCGGAAGGCGAGGCGGTGTCGAAGGAATCCGTGGGTTCGTAGTGTTTGTGGACGGGGACTTGGGCGTGCAACGAGGTCGTTGCGAGACTCAGCGCTAGTGCAGCGAGGCACAACGAGAGATGGCGCATAGAGGATTCTCCCTGATCTGGAAGTGAGGACCCGACCCGTTATAGGGCCGCATCGTGAGCCTGCGGTCGCTGCAGTCGTGAAAAATCCGTGAATCGCGCGAACTCTACGCCCGTCGCCGCGATCGATATATGGTCCGGTAGTGGGTCTTCCGCCCCTGACTTTCGTCAGGGCTGCCCGCCTCGTGTATCGTGCGCGTCCATGCAGCAAGGACCCGAGCCCATCGTGATCGTCACCACGGGCGGCACGATCGACAAAGCCTACTTCGATGCCCTGAGCACCTATCAGATCGGCGAGCCGGTCGTGAAGAAGCTGCTGGACGGGGCAAACGTGACCCACCCTTACCGGATCGTCGAGCTGCTGCGCAAAGACAGCCTCGAGCTGACGGACGAGGATCGTGCGCGGCTCAGGGAGACGGTCGCGGCACTCGATGTGCGGCGAGTGGTGATCACGCACGGCACCGATACCATGACCGACTCCGCCCGAGTGCTGGCCTCGATCCCCGACAAGACGATGGTGCTGACGGGCGCGCTGTCGCCCGCGCGCTTCGCCGACAGCGATGCGACATTCAATATCGGCATGGCATTCGCGGCGGCCCAGACGCTGCCGGCGGGAGTGTACGTCGCGATGAACGGTCGAGTATTTCGCGGCGACGAAGTGCAGAAGGATCGGGAGCAACGCCGGTTCGTCGCCAAGAACGAATGACCGCCCGAGCGACAGTCCCCGTCCGGCACCTGCAGCAGCTCGACCAGCTGATCAACCGAGTCGTGTGCGACGCCGAGCTGATCCACGACTACGTGCAGTTGCGCTTCTACGGCGGCTGGGTACTCAAGCTGAACAATGCTGTCGAGCTCGACGGTCAGCTGCTCTCGAACTCTCCCGCCGGTCGCATCGAGCTCGCGTCCGTGATCGGCCGCGCAGTCAACGACGTGGCCCGCGCCGCCGATCAGTTCGTCGTGAATTTCCGCGGCGGGTCGACGCTGACGATGAGTCTGCAGCCGCCGACGTGGCATCCGCACGAGGCTCTGGTGCTGGAGCGATGACGCCAGCTAGTGCACGTCACGCCGCTGTTGCGCGGCCTTGCTCTGCAGACTGAACCGCGGCTCGATGTTCTTGTTCGTGCCGTTCACCAGCTGCGCGGCGTACTTGCCGACAGCCGGTCCGTGCTTGAACCCGTGGCCTGATCCAGCCCCGACCAGCACCACGTTCTCCCACTGCGGATGTCGGTCGATCAGCAGGTCGCCGTTCGAGCTGTTCTCGTACTGGCAGACACGCGACTCGACCAGCGGCCGGTTTGCGAGCGCCGGGAAGCGGCGCTTCATGAACTCGCGCACGTCGGCGATCGCCTGCGAGCTCGGGGTGCGATCGCCCGTATCGGGGTCGATCGCCGGGCCGTGCCGGTCGTGGGCGATCTTGAAACCACGTGCTTCCAGATCCGGCATCCCGTAGTAGATGTCGCCCTCGTTGAAGTCCGCCCACCCCGGCAGCTGCGCCGCGGTGAAGCGTGTGTCGCCGCCCTCGGCGGCGAAGAAGAACACTTCCTGCCGCGTCGGGAAAATCCGCGAGCCGAGTGCTTCGGGGAAAACCTTAGGCAGCCACGGCCCGCACGCAAACACGAAGCGTGCTGCGCTCAACGATTCGCCGGCGCTCGTCTGGATCGAGTCGAACGACGCATCGGGTTTTGGCGGCAGGATCGCAGCCTGGCGATACTCGCCGCCCGCAGCGACGAACTCCTGCACCAGCGTCTGCACGGCGCGCCGCGCCATCAGCACGCCGCGGTCGTGCTCGAACAGGCCCAGCTCCACGCCATCCAGGGCGATCTGCGGAAAGCGCTTCATGAGCGCAGCCCGCTCGAGGACTTCCAGCGGAATGCCGACGCGCTGATGCACCTCGATGCTTTGCGTCACGTACGGCTCGCGGCGCCCGAAGAAAAACACCACTCCCGTTGGATGGAAGACAGGCAGCCCCGAACGGCCGGATAGCCACCGCCATTCGTCCAGTGATTCCCAGGCGAACCGCGTGTAGATTTCGTCGCGCCCGTAGACCGTGCGCGCCATGCGGGATTCGCCGCCGGACGAGGCGCGGGCGTGGGCCGGGCCCCAGGCATCCAGCAGCAGCACTTTGCGGCCGAGCTTGAGCAGATGCCAGGCGGTCCAGGCGCCGAAAACGCCGGACCCGACCACGATGACGTCGCGACGGCCGGATTGCACAGCAGGCCCGCGCTCGTCGCTGCGTTCCGCGGCCAGCGCCTTCACAGCGGAAGTGCCGGCTGCCGCAGCGATGCCCGTGAGGAGCGTGCGCCGGGAGAAGTGCAGGGAATTCGGCATACTGTCGTTCTCGTACGGGCGATTTTCGTTGTTCATATTCGGTCGGGCGCCAATCATTACCGGGGAGTGGGGGCAACGCAATGACGAACTTGAGCTACGTCTGTGGCGTCGGTAGCGAACCACTGCTGTACAAGACCGTCGGCGCGGTGCTGGAGGAAGCGGCGGCGCGCTGGGAGGACCGTGAGGCGCTCATCGTCCCTCATCAGAACATCCGCTGGTCGTATCGTCAGCTCGACGAGGCCGCCGACCGCCTGGCCGCGGGTTTCGTGCATCTCGGGCTCGTACCCGGCGATCGCATTGGCATCTGGGCGCCGAATCGGCACGAGTGGGTCGTCACGCAATTCGCGAGCGCGAAGGCCGGCCTGATCCTGGTCACGATCAATCCGGCGTACCGCACGGCCGAGCTCGAATACTCGCTGAACAAAGTGGGTTGCAAGGCGCTCGTGCTCGCGCCGAGTTTCAAGACCAGCGACTACGCGGCGATGCTCGAGCAGATCCGCTCCAGGGTGCCGCTGCTGCGCGCTGCCATTCTGACGGACGCTACGCCGCGCGCCGGCTTTCTTCGCTACCAGGACGTGGCGTCGAGCGGTACCGCCGAGGACCTCGAAAGAGTGCGGCAGCTGCGCCCGCAGTTGCAGCCCGAGGATGCGATCAACATCCAGTTCACGAGCGGCACGACCGGATTGCCGAAGGGCGCGACGCTCACTCATCACAACATCGTCAACAACGGCTACTTCGTCGCGAAGCGCATGACGTTCTCCGAGAACGACCGCCTGTGCATCCCGGTGCCGCTGTATCACTGCTTCGGCATGGTGATGGGCGTGCTCGGCTGCGTAACGCACGGCGCTGCGATGGTCTTCCCCAGCGAGGCGTTCGAGCCGAAGAGTTTGCTGGAGGCAGTGCAAGCCGAGCGGTGCACGGCGTTGTACGGCGTACCGACGATGTTCATCGCCGAGCTCGAGCACGCGGACTTCAAGCGCTACGACCTGCGCACGCTGCGGACCGGTGTCATGGCGGGAGCGCCGTGTCCGGTCGAGGTCATGAAGCGCGTGATCTCCGACATGCACATGAAGGAAGTCACGATCTGCTACGGCATGACGGAGACCAGCCCGGTGAGCTTCCAGAGCAGCCGCGACGACACGCTGGAACGGCGCGTATCGACGGTGGGTACGATTCACCCGCATCTCGAAGTGAAGATCGTCGATGCGGACGGTCGTGTCACGCCGTGCGGCGAGCGGGGCGAGCTGCTGACGCGCGGCTACAGCGTGATGCACGGCTACTGGGACGACGAGGAGAAGACGAAGCAGGCCATCGACCCGCAGGGCTGGATGCACACCGGCGACGTGGCGACGCTCGATGAAGCCGGCTATTGCAACATCGTGGGTCGCGTGAAGGACCTGATCATCCGCGGCGGCGAAAACATCTCGCCGCGCGAGATCGAGGAATTCCTGTATCGGCATCCGCAGGTTCAGGACGTGCAGGTCTTCGGCGTGCCGGACCGCCGCTACGGCGAAGTGGTGTGTGCCTGGATCAGGCTGAAGCCCGGCGAGCGCTGCGACGCCGAAGCGATTCGCACCTTCTGCCGCGAGCAGATCGCGCACTTCAAGGTGCCGCAGCACATCCGTTTCGTGGAGCAGTTCCCGATGACGGTCACCGGCAAGATCCAGAAATACATCATGCGCCAGGAAATGAGCCAGCAGCTCGCCGTCAACGAGGAGCAGACGGCGTAGTGTCAGGCTGAAGCCTGACTCTTCACTGCAGGTGGCTCAGCAGCTCCTGGCGCACGACAGCCGGCGTGACGCCGAGGATCTTGCGCATGTGGCGCGCGAGATGGCTCTGGTGCGCGAAGCCCGCGGCGAACGCCACTTGTGCGATCGACAGGCTCCGGTCCTGCAGCAACAGCTTCGCGCGCTCGACCCGCCGACGCAGCACGTACTGGTGCACGGGCATGCCGGTCGACTGTCGGAACAGCGTCTTCAAGTGCGAGACGCTGACGCCGGCCACCGACGCGATCTCCGCGAGCGACAGCTCGCTCTCGAGGTTGTCCTCGATATAGGAGATGACCTGCTTCAGTTTCCACGATCCCATGCCGCCGGGAATCTCGCGCATCGGCAGCGAGCGCTGGTTGTGCCGCTGCAGTAGCCGCGCGGCCAGCGCCTTGCCGAGGCTTTCGCGGAACAGACGTCCACCGATGCTGCCGGCATCGATGTCGGCCTTCAGCGCCCACGCAATGTGCTCGATCACTGGATCGCGCAGCTGAAAGCGATCCGCGATCTCGATGCTTCCCGGGTTGATGTCGAGCTCACCCGCGACAGCCTTCAGCAGCGTGTCCGGCACACGCATGATCAAAGTCGTGCCGCCCTGCTTGGTCTCCCAAGCGGACGGTGTGCGCGCCGGAATGATGTCGAGATCGCCGGCGACTTCGCGACCGTGGCGCAGCCGTCCGCCGCGCGAGCACGTGACTTCCACCGACGGTCCCAGATGCATGCAGACGATGGCGTACGGCAACGCCGGGATCTGCGTGAGGCCCGCCTGAAAGGAATTGATCGCGACCGTTACGGAGGTGTGCGTGTCGGATGCAGTGGTGGTGCTTTTGGCTACGTGTTCACTGATGGAACTCATATTGTTGCCTCCACGCATTCAGATGCTGCTGTACCGAGAATACAACTAATTCGCCGCGAGTGCGCCAGCAGTTGCCCCCAGAGTCCGTCCGTTCGTGCTCCAAGTGATCTGAATGTGCAGCAGAAGCCATATTCGGCGCGGGGAGTCAGCCATCGTTGTGTGGATTCTTCCCGTCCGTTTCGGCTGATCTGGTCTTAACGGGTGCGCAAGAAATCCCGCTCGACGATTAACTATTTCGCAACACTCGACCGGGGAGCGTTCTGATGCTGAATACCAACAACGTTGCAGAGGCAACGGCATCGAGCGGTCGCTCTTCGCTCTGCTCGGGTGGATTGCACCCAGACGCCGCAGTTTGCAGCGGCGCTTTCTCAGGAGGCTGACAATGGCAACTCAGAATCGTTCATTGCGACGTGCCGTAAGGTACGCGCTACTGGCCGGCGCCGCGGGGACGGCCGCTGCCGCCACACCCGCTTTCGCAGCAGATCAAACCATTCAGGAAGTCGTCGTGACCGGCTCGCGCATTTCGCAGCCGAATCTCGAGACGACCAGCCCCGTCACGCAAGTGACGGCGGAGGACGTGGTCACGCAGGGCGTGACCAAGATCGAAGACCTCGTCAACCAGCTGCCGCAGGCGTTCGCCGCCCAGAACGGCACGGTGTCCAACGGCGCCACCGGCACCGCGACGGTGAACCTGCGCGGCCTCGGCTCGACGCGCACGCTGGTACTGATTGACGGCCGCCGCATGCCGTACGGCGGCGTGACGCCCGCATCCGCTTCCGCGGACCTGAACCAGATTCCGACGGCGCTGGTCGAACGCGTCGAAATCCTGACGGGCGGCGCATCCGCCGTTTACGGTTCGGACGCCATCGCGGGCGTCGTGAACTTCATCATGAAGAAGGATTTCGAAGGCGTGCAGATCGACGGCCAGTACAGCCTCTATCAGCACAACAACGATTTCAGCGGACCGGGCGCAGTGCAGCTGCGCGACACCATCCAGCAGCGTCACTCGACGAATCCGTCGCAGTTCAACCTGCCGGATGACAACGTGACGGACGGCAACGGCGTGCAGGGCACCCTCACCGTCGGCGTCAACACCGAAGACGGTCGCGGCAACCTCACCGCTTATGTGTCGTATCAAGACTCGAAGTCAGTGTTGGAGCGCGACCGCGACTTCTCGGCGTGCGCCCTGGCTGCGAACCCGACGACCTCGTTCGCCTGCGGCGGCTCCGGCACGGCATTCCCGGGCACGTTCACGGACTTCAACGGCAACGACAATTCAGCCGCTGGTCCGGACGGCAAGCGCGGAACGGCCGACGACATCCCGGATACCAATCCGCTGCCGTCGTTCAACTCGACGGTCGACCAGGCCTCGGGCAACTTCCGTCCGTTCGACAACAACACGGACCAGTACAACTTCGGTCCGACGAACTTCTACCTGCGTCCGGACACACGCTACAGCCTGGGTGCGATGGGCCACTACGAGCTTTCGCCGTTCGCTGACGTGTACACGCAGCTGATGTTCACGGACGTCCGCTCGGTTGCGCAGATCGCTCCCGGCGGCAGCTTCTTCAATCTCGGCACGATCAACTGCGACAACCCGTTCCTGTCGGCGCAGCAAGCGACGACGATCGGTTGCGGTGCTGCGGCTCAAGCAGCGGCGACGACCATCAACCCCGACACCGGGGCGCCGTTCCTGGCTGATCCGAACATCGTTCCGATGTACATCGGCCGCCGCAACATCGAGGGCGGTGGTCGTCAGGCGGAGTTCCACAACTCGTCGTTCCGTGCCCTCGTGGGCTCGCGCGGCGACATCGCCGATGGCTGGAACTACGACGTCAGCGTCCAGTTCTCGCGCGTCACCGTCGACCAGTCCGCCACCAACGACTTCGTGGTTCCGAATCTGCAGAATGCTCTGCACGCTGTCCGGGATCCGAACACGGGCGAGATCGTCTGTCAGTCGGTCATCGATGGCAGCGATCCGAACTGCGTGCCGTACAACCCGTTCGGCGTCGGCGGCGTGACGGCTGAAGCGCTGGCCTACTTGCAAGTCCCCGCCGTGCAGTCGGGCGTGATCGATCAGAACATCGTCACCGGCGTCATCACCGGCGACCTGGGCACGATCGGCGCCAAGCTGCCGTGGGCGGACGAGCCGGTCAAGGTTGCGTTCGGTGTCGAGAACCGCCGCGACAAGCTCGACAACATCACGGACTTCGTCCTGACCGGCGGTCTGCTCGGCGGTTCGGGTGGTCCGACGATCGGCATCAAGGGCTCGACCAACGTGAACGATGTGTTCATGGAAGCGAGCGTTCCGCTGGTGCAGGGCAAGACGGGTGTCGAGCAGCTGTCGTTCGACACTGCATATCGCTACTCCGATTACAGCTCCGGCATCACGACGGACACCTACAAGTTCGGTGTGGATTACGCGCCGCTCGAAGACGTCCGCTTCCGCGCCAGCTACCAGCGCGCGGTGCGCGCACCGAACATCGTCGAGCTGTTCACTGCGCGGGGCTTCGTTCTGTTCGACATGGACGGCGATCCGTGCGGTGCTGCTCTCGCCGGCAAGGCGGGTGCTGCTCCGGACCAGGCCTGTCTGGACTCGGGCGTCTCGCAGTCTCAGCTGCGCAGTGGCGCCCTGGACAGCCCTGCGGGTCAGTACAACTCCAATGGAGGCGGCAACCAGAGCCTGAAGCCGGAGACTTCGGACACGTTCTCCTACGGCATCGTGTTCACGCCGCGCTTCGCACCCGGGCTGAGCCTGTCGCTCGACTACTTCGACATCGAAGTGGAAGACCTGATCTCGACCTTCGGTGCAGCCAACACGCTGGATGCGTGCTACCAGTTCGGCGATGACGCGGCGTGCAACCGCATTCACCGCAATCAGAACGGCCAGCTGTGGATCGGCACGGGTAATGTCGACAACACCAACATCAACATCGGCGGTCTGGAGACCTCCGGCGTCGACATGAACCTCAACTACACCGGCTTCGAGATCGGCAACATGGGCAGCCTGGCGTTCAACCTGACGGGCACGTGGCTGAAGGAGCTGATCACGGATCCGGGCGCCGAGGGCTTCCCGGCGTTCGACTGCACGGGCCTGCACGCGGGTGCTTGCGTCAGCAGCCTGACGACGGCTGCGAATCCGGAGGTCCGCACGCGCTTCCGCATCGGCTGGCAAACGCCGTGGAACTTCGATCTGGCGCTCACGCATCGCTACATCGGCCCGATCTCCCAGGAAGGAGCGGCGGCCGACCGCATCGATCGGCACTTCTCGCATGAGAACTACTTCGATGTGTTCGGCAGCTGGAACGTCACCGACATGGCGAACGTGCGTCTGGGCATCAACAACGTGCTCGACAACGATCCGCAGATCAACGCCAGCGTCGGCACGACGGGCAATGGCAACACGTATCCGCAGGTGTACGACGCGCTCGGTCGTTTCATCTTCGGCGGCGTGACTGTCAAGTTCTAGCAATTGCCGGCGAGCGGCGGCGCACCGGCCGCCGCTCGCACGGTGCAGCACACGGAAGCTGCGGCGAAAAGGTTCTCCTGCGAGAGGTTGATGAATTCGTCGGCCTTGAGAAACCTCACGCCGCAGCTTTCCGTCTCCGGTTCGACCTGCAATCAGAGAGCCTTTGGGCGACTCCTGTTGACATCGCCGTGGGTCAGGCTTCAGCCTGACTCTCATGCTCTCTACCTCGGACAGCGAACGCTATAGCCGGCATCTCGTGCTGCGGGAGATCGGCGTCGCGGGCCAGGAAAAGCTGCAGGCGGCGAGGCTGCTAATCATCGGCGCGGGCGGCCTCGGCTCGCCGGCCGCGCTCTATCTTGCAGCTGCAGGCGTCGGCACGATCGGCGTGCTCGATTGCGACAAGGTGGAAGTCTCCAACCTGCAGCGCCAGGTCATCTACGACAGCGCGAGCGTCGGCATCCCGAAGGTCCTGGCCGCGCGTCAGCGCCTGCTCGCACTCAATCCGCACATCGAGATCATCGCGCACCAGGTCGAGCTGCGCGCCGACAATGTGCTCGAGCTCTTCGACCGGTACGACATCGTGCTCGACGGCACGGATCGCTTCGGCACACGTTACCTCGTGAACGACGGCTGCGTGATCCTGCGCAAGCCGCTGGTGTCCGCCGCGATCCATCGCTTCGAAGGGCAGGCCATGACGTACGTGCCGGGACGCGGACCTTGTTACCGCTGCCTGTTTCCTGCGCCGCCCGCCGATGGGCTCGTGCCGAACTGCGCGGAAGCCGGCGTGCTCGGCGTGCTTCCCGGCGTGCTGGGCACGATCCAGGCGACCGAAGCGATCAAGCTCATTGTTGGAACGGGCGAGCCGCTGATCGGTCGCCTGCTCACGTACGACGCACTCGCCATGCGGTTCGACGAGTTTCGTTTCAAGCGGCGCGCGGACTGCGCCGTGTGCGGCGATCATCCGACGATCACGGCGCCGCAGGATGCGCCGCAGCTGTGTAACGCGGAAGCGCTCGCGGGCGTCCGCACTCTGACGGCACTCGAGCTATGCGAGCTCATCGAAGAGCCGGGCGGACACACTGTCATCGTCGACGTTCGCGAGCCGCGGGAGTTCTCGCTTGCGCACCTGCCCGCTGCCGTCAACATCCCGGTCGGCGAGCTGCACGGCCGCATGGGGTCGCTGCCGAAAGGGCGGGTCGTATTCGTCTGCCGCAGCGGCGCGCGCAGCTTGAGCGCCGCCGCGCTGGCGAGCCGCGCCGGCGTCGAAGATATCGCGCACCTGGAAGGTGGATTGCTGGCGTGGGCGCGCGACGTCGATCAGTCGTTCGACGTGGCGCCGGTGTGACACGTCAACAGCGGCGCGAACCGCGGCCTGGCGCCGGCAAAACGAGTTGAGCAGGGGACGGGGAGCGCGGAGAATGATCGCCACGCAGCGACGTGCTGCGGATACATCGGGGACAACGATGAACGAAGTAACGGCAGAGCGTACCGGCAATCCGGACATGGCGAAGATCGTCTATATCCTCTATTTGGTGGGTCTCGTCACCGGCGGCCTCACCATTCTGGTGGGCGTGATCATGGCCTACATCTATAGAGACGAATCGCCGGAATGGCTGCGCACGCACTACACATCCCAGATCCGCATGTTCTGGATGAGCCTGCTGTACTGGTGCGTCGCCGCTTTGCTCGTCTTCGTCCTGATCGGCTTCCTGCTGTTCGTAGTGATCGCCGTCTGGTGGATCATCCGCTGCATCAAGGGCCTGAAGGCCCTGGACCAGAAAGCTGCGTACCCGGACTATCTGGGGTGGGCGTTTTGACCTAGCCCGTCAGCCGGGGTCGGGCTACTGCAGGTCGGAATCGACTATCATGGCACTCCGGCTCAACGGAGTGCCTGCAGTTGAACGTCAGCGTCTTCGACCTGTTCAAGATCGGAATCGGACCCTCCAGCTCCCACACCATGGGGCCGATGACGGCAGCCTGCCGCTTCATTCGCGAAGTCCAGGAGCGCGGTCATCTTGCGAAGGTCGCGCGTGTGACCGTGGATCTGTACGGCTCGCTCGCGCTGACGGGTAAAGGCCACGCCACCGACACCGCCGTGACGCTGGGTCTTGCGGGCTGGTTGCCGGCGGAGACCGATCCCGACGCAGCCGCCAGACTGATCGAGGGAGTCCGGCAGCATGGCAAGCTCGCACTCGCGGGCTCGCACTCGATCGAGTTCCGGATCGATCGCGATATCCACTGGCACTACAAGAAGAGTCTGCCGTATCACCCGAATGCGCTGACTCTGCACGTGTACGACGCCAAGGACGGCGTGTTGTACGAGGGTACGTTCTATTCCGTCGGTGGTGGCTTCGTCGTCACCGAAGCGGAGGCGCAATCCCCGGCGACGCTCGCCGCAGGACCGGCGATCCCGTTCGCGTTCAACAATGGCGAAGAGCTGCTGGCGCTCGCCGAGCGCGAGAAGATGAGCATCGCCGACATCATGTTGCGCAACGAATGCGCGCTGCGTAGCGAGCCGGAAGTGCGCGCCGGGCTGGATCGCATCTGGAATGCGATGAGCTCCTGCATCGATCGCGGCTTGCGCCAGGAGGGCGTGCTGCCCGGAGGCCTGAACGTCAAGCGCCGCGCGGTGAAGCTGCGTGAAGCTCTGGAAGAGCGCGAGCGCAACAAGACAGCGGACCCGCTGATCGCGATGGACTGGATCAACGTCTGGGCGTTGGCCGTCAACGAAGAGAATGCAGCCGGCGGCAAAGTCGTCACCGCGCCGACCAACGGAGCGGCGGGCATCGTTCCAGCAGTGCTGCGCTACTACGATCGCTTTTGTAATGGCACCCAGCAGGGCAGGCACACTTTTCTGCTGACTGCGGCGGCGATCGGCTCGCTCTACAAGCGCAATGCGAGCCTCTCGGCCGCTGAAATGGGCTGTCAGGGCGAGATCGGCGTCGCATGCTCGATGGCAGCGGCGGGTCTCTCGGCAGCGCAGGGCGGCACCAACGGACAGATCGAGAACGCCGCGGAGATCGGCATGGAGCACAACCTTGGGCTCACCTGCGATCCCATCCGCGGGCTGGTGCAGATTCCCTGCATCGAGCGCAACGCGATGGGCGCGGTGAAGGCGATCGATGCCTCGCGGCTCGCGCTGATGGGCGACGGTACGCACCACGTCTCGCTCGATCGCGTCATCGAGACGATGCGGCGCACCGGCGACGACATGCACGATTCCTACAAGGAGACCTCGCTCGGCGGTCTCGCCGTCAATGTCCCGGAATGTTGAGGGAGTCTCGAGCGTGAATTTCCGTTCTGCGCTGGCCGCTGCTCTGATTCTCGGTGCCATGCTCTGCAGCGTTCCGCTGTGGGCGAACGACACGCCGCCGGCAAGTCCGCCGCGCTACACATTCTCGTGGCCGCTCGACGGCAGCGGCCTCATGCCTCGCGGCGGCACGACCAAGGGCCCGGCAGTGACGCTCGATCACAGCGAGTCGGCTGCGTGGCAGCGGCTCCAGGAAAAAGGCCTGAGCGATGTCGAGCGCGACCGCCGCGCGATTCTCGCGATGGCCGGCACTTATCGCGTGACGTTCGATTTCCTGGAAGTCACGCCGTTCGGTGCGCAGGACGGTCCAAAGGCGCCATACCAGTCGTGGGGCACCGAGAAGGTCTACGTCGACAGCCACACGGGTGAGTTCATCAGTCTCGTGCACATTCTCGAGATGCGCATCGTGCAACCCGACGGCAAAGTCAGCGAGCCGATGGTGACGAAGCACTGGCGGCAGGACTGGCTGTATCAGCCGAAGCAGATCGTCGAATACAAGGGCACTGATCGTTGGGAGCGGCGCCAACTCGCTGCGAGCGAAGCGTCAGGGCGGTGGTTGCAGACTGTGTATCAGGTGGACGAATCGCCGCGCTATGCGAGCCTCGGCAAGTGGCAGCACACCGGCAGCTTTTCGAGCTGGCTGAGTGCGGAGACGTGGCGGCCGCTGCCGCGTCGCGAGTGGAGCGTGCGCCAGGACTATCAGGTGCTCGCCGGCACGAATCGCCACACCATCCTCGCAGATGGCTGGGTGCAGGAGGAGAACAACCTCAAGGCCGTGCTGACGGCAGCGCGCGAGCTCGATCCGACACGACCCTATGTGGGGCGTGAGTACGGCGTCGCTCGCTACGAGCGCATCCGCGATGCGGATTTCGCCGCGGCAGACAGCTACTACGAGCGAACCAAGGAGTTCTGGGACCAGGTGCGCGATCGCTGGAGCAAAGTGTTCGCGGAGCGGGGCACCGTGACGCTACGCGGCCCGGTGGACAAGCTCGGCTTGTTCCAGCCGTTGTTCGCGCATGCTGATGCGATCGCGGAGCAGGGCGCGGCCGCGTCGAAGAAGAATCAGGAAGTGATCGAAGCAGCGCTGAAGAACATGGGAGCGCTGTAGCTGTCAGGCTTCAGCCGGACTCTTAGACGCTCGCCAACACCCGCGCGTTCGCGCGAGGCTGCTGAAACATTCCCTGGCGGCCGTAGACCTTCGGTTGATTCGCACGACCGGTCAGCACGTCCAGCATGCCCTCGACCTTCTTCAGCCGCGCCGTAACCAGTGCGCCGTTGCGGTCGTTGAGCTCGCGGCAGTGGGTCGCGCGCTGCGAGCAGTCGACGAAGCGCCGGTGCAGCGTGTTCGAGGGATCGCACCAGCGCAGCAGCTTCTCCAGCCCGTGCACGTCGGTAGGAACGTTCATCATCCGGCACAGCGAGCGTCGTTCGTCTTCGACGCGCAGCAGCGCGCCGACGCATTCCTGGCGCGACTCGCCCGCGCGATCGAGGCCCTCGACGTCATTGGCCAGCAATAGCTCGTGCTCGCGATCGAGCAGCGCTTCGAGCTGAGTCAGTGCGTTGAATTCTTCGGTGAGCAGCTTTTGCAGATGCTCGCGGCAGACGCCCGGATCCACTTTCGTCACTTCTCCGTCTTCAGCAGTTCCTGTTCCATGCGCAGCAGCTTGTCCGCGATGCGCTCCGGCACGACTTCGTAGCGGCCCTCTTCGATCGCCGTGCGAACCGCGGCGACGCGCGCGTCGTTGACGACCGGCGCGTCCTGCACGGCGCGCTCGAGCGCAGCCAGCTGGCGGGCCTGCTCCGTGATGCGAACCGGGGCCGCGGCCTTGCCTGCATCGGCCGACTGCGATGCCGACGTTCCCGCATCGCGCTCGCGCGCAACGGTCTTGCCGGCGCCGGTCTCAACCGGGCGATTTCCATAGCCACCGATCTTGTTCGTCACGGTCCGAATCTCCTGCTTGTGGGTCAGGGGCTGTGCCTGACACCTCACGAGGCCTGTAACGGCAGCAGTTCTCAGAACTTTAGCAATCGCCTCGGCGGCGACCGCATGGGCGGTTCGGGGAACCCCCGAGGCGAAAATGTTCGCTATGACAATAGGTTAAATGCCGCCTACCCGCACCACGCTGTCGCTTTCGACCACGCCTTCGACGACCTTGAGCGAGCTCATGTTCTGCACCCGGACGCGGTCGGCAACGCCGCCCTCGGTGAGGGCATGCCCCTGGGCGCGGATCTCGACCGGGCCGCTCGCGGCAATCAGCGTCACCTGCTGGCCACGGCGAACCACGACATCCGGAACGAGCATATCGACCGTAAGAGCGGTGCCCGCCGGCAACGAGCGCTTGAGCCTGTGCCCCTGCAGGTTCGCAGTGTCCTGGATGAAAACAGCTGCCGTGCCCGGCATGCGACGCGTCTCCGGCTCGACGTCGATGATCGCGACACGCGCGCGCCGCGCCAAAGCCCTGCGCAGCACGAGCACCGGGATCTCGACTTCGACGGAAACCGGTACGTACAAAGTCCAGGAATTCGCGGCAGCACAGCGCACACCGACGGTGACGCGCTCGCCCCGCGCCGTGGCGCTCTGTTCGAACGTCTGCAGCGGCTGCTCGCACAGCGCGACGCGGAGCCGCGGATCGAGCTTCGTCGCGGTCACGAACTGCTTCGCTTGGCTCGCGGGCAAGCGCGAGCGCACGAATGCTTCGGCCGCGGCCTGCACTTCGTCGATCGACTGCGTCGTTGCGAACGCCGCGCTTGCGAACAACGCGCACACGACCAGCAGGAGCTGCGAACCGAATCTCTTCACGATTGCCGACGAGATGACGCCATCGCTTTGACGGCACCTGGAGACTAAGCAAGGCGGATGCCAGTGCAGAGAGAGGTGTGCGGGAACTGTGAGACGAGTCACAGGGCGGGGGGCGGAGGCTCTACATATATATGTAGCCGTCAGGCTAGAGCCTGACTCTTCTTGCCGCTGCGGCAAACTCTTGCCGCCTGCGGCGTGAGCGCCCTCACAACAATTCTTCTCTCTCGCCGCGCGGAGCGGCGCTGGCGGCTGGCCGCGTCCCTCTGGCACGTCCCGTGCAATGTCCCTCCGCAGACGGTTTTCTGACGGACAGGCACATGCCATCGAGCATCGACAACTATCTCGGAGTGCACGCCGCGGCGCTGAAGCTGCGCTCGCAGCGCACCGAGGTGCTGGCCGCGAATCTCGCGAATGCGGATACGCCGGGCTATCGCGCGCGCGATATCGATTTCAAGGGCGCGCTCGCTGCGGCGAGTGGCCAGAGCGGCGGCGGCGTGCATCTCGCGACGACCAAGGCAGGTCACATCGGCGCTGCGACCGCTAACGGCACGCCGGCCCCGGAACTGAAGTACCGCGTGCCGCTGGCGCCCGCGCTCGACGGCAACACCGTCGATGGGCAACTCGAGCAGGCCGCGTTCGCCGAGAACACCGTGCGATACCAGGCGACTCTCTCGTTCATCAGCTCGAAGTTCCGCGCGCTGATGACGGCGATCACAGGGCAGTAACCACTATGTCATCCTTCAAGATCTTCGATATCGCCGGCAGCGGCATGAGCGCGCAGTCCGTGCGGCTCAACACCACGGCCAGCAATCTCGCCAACGCCGATAGCGTCAGCGGCGATCCGAACCAGGTCTACAAGGCGAAGCACCCGCTGTTCGAAGCGATCCGCGCGAGCCTCGGCTCGAACGCCGCGAGCTCGGGCGTCAACGTGCGCGGCATCGTCGAGAACCAGGCCGCGCCGACTGCGCGCTACGAGCCGGGCAATCCGCTCGCAGATGCGAACGGCTACGTCTACGCGCCGAACGTGAACACGGTCGAGGAGATGGTCGACATGATCTCGGCGTCGCGCTCGTACCAGAACAACGTGGAAGTGATGAACACGGCGAAGGAAATGATGCTCGCCACGCTGCGGCTCGGCCAGTAAAGGCTAAAGGTCACCCATGTCAATTGCAGACGTCATCAACGGCACCGGCGCAGCAGGCAGCGCCTCGCAGTCGAGCGGCACCAAGAA
The DNA here is from genome assembly GCA_035275585.1 of Steroidobacteraceae bacterium. Taxonomy (GTDB): domain Bacteria; phylum Pseudomonadota; class Gammaproteobacteria; order Steroidobacterales; family Steroidobacteraceae; genus Steroidobacter. The sequence goes on from DATEML010000066.1 coordinate 19,966, forward strand.
GAAGGACCAGCTCGGCCAGAACGAATTCCTGCAGCTCATGCTCGCGCAGCTGAAGAATCAGGACCCGTTCAAGGCGATGGATCCGAGCCAGTTCCTCGGCCAGCTCGCGCAGTTCGGCACCGTCACGGGCATTCAGGACATGCAGGCCGCGTTCACCTCGATGTCGGACGCGATGCGCTCGTCGCAGGTACTCGACGGCGCCAGCATGGTCGGCCGCGATGTCCTGGTGCCGAGCGATACGGTCACGCTGCACGCGGACGGTACGGTGAAAGGCTCCATCGACGTGCCCAAGGGCCTCAGCGGGCTCACGGTCAACATTCGCGACAGCGCAGGCGCGCTGGTGCGGCGGATGACGTTGCCGACCGACAGCGGCAGCCATGAATTCACCTGGGACGGCCTGCGCGACGACGGCACGCGCGCCGCCGCCGGCGACTACGACATCGAAGCGATCGGCACACTCGACGGTCAGTCCGGATCGCTGGAGATGCTCTTCTCGAGCCGGGTCAACAGCGTGACGATCGACTCTTCCGGCCTGGTACTGAACACCAACGATCTCGGTGCGCGTCCGCTCAGCGACGTGCGCCGGGTCATGTAACGAAACGCAATCGGAGACTTCAATGACCTTTCGTCTTGCCCTGAGCGGTTTGAATGCGGCACAAGCCGATCTCACCGTCACCGCCAACAACATCGCCAACACCGCGACCAACGGCTTCAAGGGCTCGCGTGCGGAATTCGCCGAGCTGTTCTCCGTGTCGCCGCAGGGCGTGAGCAGCAACGCGATCGGCAACGGCGTGCGCGTCTCCAACGTCGCGCAGCAGTTCACCCAAGGCAACATCGACTTCACCGACAACAGCCTGGACCTCGCATTGAGCGGCCAGGGCTTCTTCATCCTCAACGACGGCGGTGCGCTCGCCTATACGCGCGCCGGCGCGTTCCAGGTGGACAATCAGGGCTTCGTGGTGAACGCGCGCCAGCAGCGTCTGCAGGTGTATCCGCCGAGCGCCGACGGCCAGTTCAACACCGGCGCGCTCACGGACATTCAGCTCGTGACGAGCGAAAGCGCTCCCGCCGCGACGACCAACGTCGACGTCACGCTGAACCTGCCCGCGAACGCTGCGCCGCCGACGGTCGCCGTGTTCGATCCGGCGAACGTCAACAGCTACAACAACGCGACTTCGCTCACGACCTACGATTCGCTCGGCGCCGCCCATACGGCGACGATGTATTTCGTGAAGACCGCGAACCCGAACGAGTGGACCACGCAGCTGTTCGTCGACGGCAATGCGGTCGGTACGGCGCAGACGCTCAACTACGACAACACCGGCGCGTTGACCAATCCCGCGAGCGGACAGATCGCGTTCCCGGCTTACACGCCGGCGACCGGCGCGGCGCCCATGACCATGAACTTCAACTTTGCCGACACGACGCAGTACGGCGGCAACTTCACCGTCAATGCGATCACACAGGACGGCTATACGACCGGCCGCCTGATCGGCATGGACATCGATTCGACTGGCGTCGTGCAGGCGCGCTTCACCAACGGTCGCTCGCTCGCGCTCGGCCAGGTGGCGCTCGCGAACTTCTCGAACCCCCAGGGTCTGCAGCAGCTGGGCGACACGAACTGGGCCGAGACGTTCGGCTCGGGCCAGGCGCTGCGCGGCCAGGCCGGCAACTCGGGCTTCGGCCTGGTCCAGTCGGGTGCGCTCGAGGCTTCCAACGTCGACATCACCGCGCAGCTGGTCAACATGATCACGGCGCAGCGCAACTTCCAGGCGAACGCGCAGATGATCTCGACGCAGGATTCGATCACGCAGACGATCATCAACATCAGGTAAGCATGGACCGTTTCCTCTACATCTCGATGTCCGGCGCGAAGGAGACGCTTCGCGCCCAGACCGTCAACAACCACAACCTCGCGAACGCGAGCACGACGGGCTTTCGCGCCGATCTGAGCGCGTTCCAGAGTCGCGCCGTCGCGGGGTCGGGTTATGCGTCGCGCGCCTATGCGACGAACGCGACGATCGGCTGGGACGCATCGCAAGGCTCGCTGATATCGACGGGTCGCGACCTGGACGTCGGCGTGCAGGGACCGGGCTGGATCGCGGTGCAGGGCCCGGACGGACGCGAGGCCTACACGCGCGCCGGCGATCTGCGCATCGATCCGAGCGGTCTGCTGAAGAACGGTGCCGGTCAGACGGTGCTGGGCGAGGGCGGCCCGATCAGCGTGCCGCCGAACACGTCGTTGTTCATCGGCGCCGACGGCACGATCTCGGTCGTGCCGGTCGGCCAGGGTCCGGAAACGACATCGCAGGTCGGGCGCATCAAACTGGTGAATCCGCCGGCGGAAACGCTGGCGCGCGGCGACGACGGACTGTTTCGCACTATCGACGGCTCGGACGCGCCGCCGGATGCAAACGTGCGCCTTGCCACCGGCGTGCTCGAGTCGAGCAACGTCAACGTCGCCGATGCGATGGTCAACATGATCGAGCTGTCGCGCCACTTCGATCTGCAAGTCAAGGCCATGCGGACCGCGGAAGAGAACGCGGCGTCCGCGGCGCAACTGCTCAAAGGTTGAGAACCGTAAGAGGTCGTCATGAATCCTGCTCTATGGGCCGCGAAGACCGGACTCGATGCGCAA
>DATEML010000067.1:0-5579 GCA_035275585.1 Steroidobacteraceae bacterium
TGTCGGCGCGATGCTCGTTATGAGCGCCAGCGCCGTGGCCTGGCTGCAGCATCGCGAGTCACAAGCGCACGCCGAACGCACCGCGGCCGTGCGCGACTTCATGTTCGACCTCGTCAACGACGCCGAAGCGAGCGAGGACCACGAGGGTGAGGTGACCGGCAAGCAGATGCTGGACGGCGCCGTGGCGCGCGCCCGTCGGGACTTCAATGCGCAGCCGCAGCTGCAGGGCGAACTGCTGAGCGAGCTCGGCCGCATGTACATGCGACTGGACGCGGTCGAATCCGCAGTGCCTGTGCTCGAGGAATCCATTCGCGTGCTCGAGGGCCGGGCGCCGATCGACGACCCGGCGCTGAACAAGAGCCGCGTGTTTCTCGCCAGCGCGCTGCTCCAGACCAGCGATGACCTGCCGCGCATGCGCGCGCTGGCCACCGCGGCGCGGGACGGCTGCACCGGCGACAGCGTGGACTGCCTCAAGGCGCGCGCTTACTCCAGTAGTGTGCTGAGCCAACTGGCTTCATTCGAGGGTGACGATGCGGCGGCGTTGCGCGAGATGCGCAGCAGCGCACGCGACACCGAGCTGGCCTTCGGCCTGAAGAACGAAGAAACCGCGCTTGCGTGCATGAGCCTGGCGATCATCGCGCGCAATGGCGGTGAGTTGAGCGAGGCGGAATCCGCGATGCGTAAGGCACTCGTCGCCGCCGATGGCTTGCGCCTGCGCGCGGCGGATCGCATCGCCATGGAACGCACCATGGCGGTTATCGATCTCGATCTCGGCCACTACGCTGCGGCGCGCGACCGGCTGATGCCGCTCGTGGGCAGGACGGACAGCGCCGGCGAGCGCGCGCGCCAGCTACGCATTCTCGCGAATGTCTATGCGGAACTCGGCGATGGCGAAGCTGCGCTGCGCAGCGCCGAGCAGGCCATCGCGGCCATTCCTCCGGAAAACTCAGTCGATGAGGCTTCGTACGCGCGGCAGGCGCGTGCGCGAGGCCTGTCGCTGCTCGGCCAGCCCGACGCCGCGCTGCAGGAAATAGACGCCGCGAGCCGCATGCTGCTCGACGCCGGGCGTTCGGCGGATTCTTTCGAGGTCCTGCGCGCGAAGCGGCTCCACGCCGAGTTCCTGTTGCGCGCCGGCCGTCACGCGGATGCATTGCCGATGCTGCGCGAACTGCGCGATCAGCACACTCACAAGGAGTCTTCGCCCATCGAGAGCGGACTCGTGCTCGACCTTTTGGGCGAGGCGGAGCTCGAGGCCGGCGACAGCGAGGCGGCGCGAGCTGCTCACGAGGCTGCGCGTACCTCATTCGGGCGACAGTTGAGCGATGAGCATCCTTATATGATTCGAAACGAGACGCTGCGCAACGGCGTCTCGCACACCCTGGAGCGATCATGAATGTGAATCTGAAGAAGACCTTCGTCACGACAGTCCTGGCCTTCACGGCCGGAGCGGCCTGTGCGGGGTCGATCGCGGCGTTCAGCTTCCGCGACACGTTGTCGCCGGAAGAATTCCTGGAGCGCGCGAACGTGCTGTTGGTGGAGGTGGCCGACATCGGCGCACACGTTGCCGGCACGCGCGATGGCCGAACCTTCCTGCGCACCGCGCCGCCCGTCGGTTGCATTCCGCCGCCGAATCCGAAGATGCCGGAGGGCACCGTGCCCATCGCGCAGTTGAACGCCGGAATCGCTGCGCTGCTCGCGGTCAACGAGGGACGGCTGGACGGCGAACAGGAGCTCGCCCAGTTGGTCGAGAAGTGTCACATCGTCGGTGACTAGTCCGACTGACGCGCGAACGTCAGCGCGTACCTGACCGGCTGGGGCAACTGCGGACTCGTCACCTCGACCTGCACATCGAGCGCCCGGCCGTCCGGAGCGAGCGTGAACGTATTGGTACGCTCGCCGTCGGCCGCCTTGAAGCTTTGCACGAGCCGGTCGTTGGTCCAGCGTGCCGCGACATCGAAGACTTCGCCGTCCTCTCGCGTCCACTTGGCCGTGCGGCCGTCGGCGGGCATGCGCACGGGCTGGTTGCCGTCGAATGCCACGCTGATCTCCTGCGCCGTCAAGCCGATCGTGACGCGATGATGCGCGGCGTTGGTCTTCTTCAGCCGGCTGCGCGCGATCGGCCTCTTGATGAAGTTCATCTTCTCGATGGCCGCGTCGATCGCAGTGCCGATCGCAGCGCCGTTCTGCTGTTCGTTGACATAGACGCCGGACAGGGCTGGGTTGTCGGCGCGCGCGTCCGGGGCCAGTGCAAGCGCGAGCGAGACGAGACAGGCGTAGGGCGCTTTCATGTTTGCATCATACGCGCGCTCGTACTGAAGGGCTGATTCTCGGCGGCGTGATCCCTGAGCACCCGCCACTGCGCTGTTCGTCATGGAGAGTTTCACCGTCGTGGTGAGGCCTCATTCAAACCTCAGGAGTTCATCATGACGAAGAGCAAACTTGCGGCCGCACTGCTGATCGCGGCCGGCTTCTCTGCGGCCTACTCGGCCGAATCCAGCGCCGCCGACGTTTTCCTGCGAACGACGACAGCCAGCATCAACCTTTCCAACGATGGATCACCCGTCACCCTCAAGCAGGTGACCCTCCCCGCGGGGACCTGGATCGTCACCGCCAAGGCGAACCCGGTGAACTTCGGCGCCGCCGACTATGTCCGCTGCCGCATTCTCGTCGGCGGTGTCCAGCGCGACGCCGCGGCGACCCTCGTCGGCAACGCGGCGCCTGCTCCGACCGGCGAGATGGGTCCGTCGGTCGCCGAGATCGTGCTGCAGACCGCGATCACGACGGCGGGGTCGAGAACGTTCAAGCTCGACTGCCTGCATGACTTCCCGTATGCGGGCATCTACGTCGACCCGGGTGCTTCGATCATGGTCGTCAAGGCGCCGGGACCGTTGGGTTGACTATCACGGCGGCGGAGCCTTTTCGGTCTCTGCCGCCGTCGACTCTCTGTAGCCCTGCGTCTCACGAGACCTTTTTCACCGATCCCTGGAAGACGTTGCCCGGGTTGGTCTGGATCATCCAGAACCCCCGGCCTTTGCGCGCGACGAAGATGTCGAAGCTCGGCCCTGGGGTGAATTGCAGTGTGCCCTTGCAATCGGCGTCCAGTGCATACGTGCCGGTACCGCCAGGCGGCGACTGCGTCACGATGCCGCTGTTGCCGGCGTTCGCGACCGTTGCGGCTGTCACGCTCAGCGTGCCGTCACCGTTGAAGTGGATGTACTCGACGATTGCCTTGGGTTGCCAGATCCCGGCGATCAACGAGTGTCCCGACGCCGAGAAAACGTAATCGCCCTTGAGCGTGCTCAGCGAGCACTCCTTGTCGTGCGCCACAGCCGCTCCCGAGAGGCAGCAGAGCAGTGCAACCGCAGCCAGTTTCTTCTTCATGGACCGGTCCTCCTGGTGAATGACCACTGCGGTGACGGTGCCGTCGCACAGCGCCCGACACCATGACGCGGATCTGACGCGTGCCTGACCCGTGCATGACGAACGTGGCACTGCTGTGTAAGCTCGGGCGTCCGATCAGAAAAACCATCATGCAGACCACTGCGGAGATCCGCTTCGACGACTGGACTCTGCGCGGGCAGCCACGGGAACTGCTGCACGACGGCATGCGCGTCCGGTTGCAGGAGCAACCCCTGCAGATCCTCGAGGAGCTGCTCGCGCATCCCGGGCAGGTCGTAACGCGAGAACACCTGATCGCGCTGCTCTGGCCGAAACGAATCGTCGACTACGACACTGCCCTCAATGCCGCAGTGCGCAGGCTCCGGGCGGCTCTCGGCGACGAAGCGGAGACTCCGCGCTATATAGAAACCATCCCGCGCCACGGGTATCGCTTCATCGGTAACGTGTTGCCGCCGGAGGTTGCGGCGGTCGCGGCGGTCGCGGCGGTAGAAGCTTCGCCCGCATCGCGACTGCGACGCTCGTGGCTGGCGGTCGCAGCTGTCGGGCTCGTGGCCGTTATCGGCACGATTGTCTGGTCACTCAACCACGAGCGCGTCGCGCCGCAGAGCCGACTCGCGCTGGCCGTGCTGCCATTCGTGGATCTGAGCGCGGAGCAGGACCAGCAGTATTTCTCGGACGGACTCACTGAGGAGCTGATCTCGCACCTCGCTGCGCAGCTGCCGTTGCGCGTCATCGCCCGGACCTCGTCGTTCTCTTTCAAGGCGGAGAACCTCGATATCGCAACCGTCGCCGACAGACTCGACGTGAGTCACGTGCTCGAGGGCAGCGTGCGCAAGTCCGGCGATCAGGTCAGGATCACGGCGCAGCTCATCGATGCTGCGACGAGCTCGCACCTGTGGACGCAGACGTACGACCGCAAGCTCGATGACGTTGTGAAAGTCCAGGACGAGATCGCGCAGTCCGTCGCGAGCGCACTGCGGGTCGAGCTGAGCACGCACCAGACGTCACCCACACTGCATGACGCTCGTGTGTACGAGCACTTGTTCCGCGCGCGCTCGTTCTTCCAGCGACGAGGGCCAGGCGACCTCGGGCGGGCCCGGGACTCATACGAACGCGCCATCGCGATCGATCCGGACTTTGCGCCGGCCTGGGCGGGGCTCGCCGGTGTGCACTGGATCAGCATCGCGACGCAAGCGACTACGCTCGAAGTCGGACGCGAGCAGGTGCGCGCGGCGGCGCAACGTGCCCTGCAGCTCGATCCGAACCTGGCCGAGGCGCATCTGAGAATGGCGAACTATTTCGCGTCGATCGGCAACGAAGCTGCTTCCTGGGAAGAGATGCACAAGGCGATAGCCGCGGAGCCGAACAATCCGTTCGTGATCGCCTTTGCGGCAAGCGCGGCCGCTGCCGACGACCGGCTCGACGAGGCGATCGAGCTGCAGCGGCGGGCAGTTGCCGACGACCCGCTGTCGGCGGTCAGTCGCAGCGCGCTGGCCTCGTTCCTGTACATGGCTGGCCGCTTCGAAGAAGCACGGACGGAGTGGCTCAAGGCGCTGGAGATCAGTCCCACGCCGTTACCCGAGGAACTCGGCCTCGCGCTGATTCAGACCGGGCGTCTCGACGAGGCGCTCGCGGTCATCAAGACGATGCCCGAGGGTGCTGCCCGCACCCAGGAGCTGGCGTTGGTCTATCACGCACTCGGACGGAAGACGGAAGCAGACGCCGCATTGAAGGATCTCGTGGAGACATCGAGCGATGCGTTTCTGATTGCCGAGGTTTGCGCATTTCGCGGCGAGGTCGACGCGGCGTTCGAATGGCTGCGGCGCGACGACCTGAAGAACGCAATCGAGCGTCCGTTCCAGACTCCGCATTGGATCAAGCGCAGGTCGCCCTTCCTCAAGGCGCTGCATGCAGATGCGCGCTGGAGCGACTGGGCAGCGCCGCGGCCCTGACCTGCTTATGTCCAATGCTCCTGTCGCCAACCTGCGGCAGGTAGCCTCCCGACGGCCTCTGCATTGAAAATTCGCGCCGGTGGCTCTTCGAGCCCTAAGAGGGAAACTGAATGAAGAAGTCCTTGTTGACGGGTCTCGTCGCGGGCGCGGCAGTGGCGACTGCCGGCGGCGTATTTGCTGGCTACAAGATGGTGAGCGAACCGCAGTTCGCACAAGTGTTGGCCGTGC
>DATEML010000068.1:0-7768 GCA_035275585.1 Steroidobacteraceae bacterium
TCGAGATCGCGGATCACTTTCGGATTCAGCAGCGAGACGGTGTACGCCGCGACGGAATTGCGAAAGCCGGGATGGAATTCCTCGGTGACCGCGGCGCCGCCGACGACGTTGCGCCGCTCGAGCACCGTGACTTTCAGACCGGTGGCGGCGAGATAGGCTGCACACACCAACCCGTTGTGGCCGCCGCCTATGATCAGGACATCGCTATTTGCCGGCATCGCGAACTCTCTTCAGGTCGTGGCGCATGATCGGCCGCGGTGGATCGCGGCGGGCCACTACTTTGAAGCTTGCGCGCGCAAAAGTCGAAGCGTACCCGACTTGTCGGAACGCAGCCTTGTTCTTCGACGCCGGCTGTTTGCGATACGCTGCACCAATCCGGCAGTACATGCACCAGCAACCGTTGCATGCGCCCTTCTTGCCGAACAGATCTTCGAGATGTGGCCAGAGATCGGGTGTCAGCGGGCGGATCGAGAGTCTCACTGCTTATCTGCCGCGGGAATAAGCAATGAAGGCTCGATACGCGGTCATCGTCGTGTCCCCTTCTTAGGTCTGGGCTTGGCCGCGTCCCGCGGATCGCCAAGCGACTTGTTGAGCTTGATCGCTTCCTTGGTGAGCCGGCGCACGACGGATGGGCTCACAGTCATTCCCTCGCGCAGCTCGACATTCGCCATCTCGTACTTCCCACCGGACTTCAGACGCGGCTCGATGTCCTGCAGCCGCTGGCCCCGCCAGAAGCCGAACAGCACGCGCTGCTCCTCCGCGCGAATGAGCAGCAGCGGTCCGTTCGACTCGTAGACGAGGTGGCCCCACTTCACGGCTTCTTCGATGCTGCCGGCCGCCCTAACCGTCGTGCGCAGACTCTCCACGAGTGGGCGTTGCCAGCCGGAAAGTCCTGCGACGTACTCATCCGGGCTCGCGGCCGACGTCAGCATTCGTCCTGGTTTCATCGCGACCTCTACAACCGATCCGTGAGCAAGACCCGGCCTTTCGCACCGAGCGAGGTTTTGCCGTCCTGGCCCTGGATGCGGCCGCGTAGCTCGACAACATCACCTTTCAGCTTCTCGTTCGGAGTGACCTTGATCACCATCCATTCGAGGCGAATCGTTTCGTCCGCGTAGATCGGGCGGCGAAATCGAACCCAGAACTCGAGACCCAGCATCGCTCCTGTCTTCGAAAAATGAGAAGCCGTCAACGCAAGCAGCAACGCGGTCGTGTGCGGACCGCTTGCTGTCGGCCGGCCGAAGCGCGTAGTCGCGGCGAACTCCGGGTCGTGATGTATCGGGTTGTTGTCACCCGCAGCGCTCGCGAACTCGACGACCGTCGCCGGAGAAAGAGTCACTTCGGAAGAGAAGCGTTCCCGCGGATGAGCCCTCGTTGACATGCTCCACCCCTTGTCATCCTCTGCTAGATGCGCGAAATGATCGCGGCCCGCTGTTTATCATATTCGTCTGCGCATCGTTGAATCCTCAAGGAGCGGAGAGCGCACTGATCGAGACGTAGTACCCGTCAGGATCCCGCAGCGAGAACTCCATCGTCCGTGTGCTCGGGTTCACGTGCGGCTCCTCTTCGAACCGAGTGCCGAGAGCGCGCGCCCTTGCCAGTGCCCTGTCGAAATCGTCCACTCGGAAAAACAGCAGCAAGCCGTTACCAGGCTTGCCGTTATCAGGGCTCATCAAAGGCGGATGCTCGTGCGCACCCCACTCGTGAAGGCACAGCAACACCGTGCCATCCGAGTCGAGGATCTGCCCGAAGTCGTCGTGAGCGGGAGGCGTGTGCGGCTGGCCGAAGAGCGACTGGTACCACTTGAGACTGCCAGCGACATCGCGTACCCCAATGATCGTCCAGATGCGCTTCATCGCAGGAATCTCCTACGGTCGTTCGGCTGGCTCACCGGTGAGCCAGCAGATCGCGACGAGAATCACCGTGAGCCCCAACAGGTAGGCAATGTAGACGACGCTACCCTTGGAAGCCTGAATGAACGGAATGCCGCCCAGGACCAGAGCGAGATAGGTGAAGAGAACGACGCGACCCTGCCATGCAGACGGGAAACCCCAACCCCAGCCGTATCGCTTGGCAGGAAACCAATACTTCCGGGTACTGACAGAAGACATCGTGCGCTCGCTCCTCATGTTGCAGGCTTTGGAACAACGCGCAGCGTCGCCAGAAAGATTGCCTTTTCCTCGGCATTCGTGATCGCTTCGCCGAGGCGGCGGCGCCACCTCGGTTCGTCTTCGAGCTGCAGATCCGTGGGCATCGATCTAACCCTAGTTTGAAGCGCGCGAGTGCTTCCGCGTGTCGACTCCAAGCGTCTCTTCGGCATCCGCTACAAGCGGAACAGCTTGGAACCAATCCCCGCCGACGCGCCATTGGAGAATGTGTCCGTTGTCCGCCACGCGAAGCGGGCGAGCGACGACATTCTCGACGAAGCGCATGACATCCGTTCGCATATCCTCGGAGAGTTCCTGCTTCGTCGCTGCGTCGTAGCCGGCGTAGTCGCACCAGTCCACGACCTTCCTTCCGCTGGATGCGTCGTTCACTTCCACCCACCACTCCAGCACCAGTTTTGGAATCAGAACGGACAACGACACTTCGGGACGAACGATGCTCAGCGTTACGTGTCCCGTCGTCTCGGACAGGGTGATGGCACGCTCATCGACAAACCGGCTGAGGTCCGCAATCAGATGTTCGTTCATGGTTATTCGTGCGCCAGCTCGCGCGATTCCAGCAAGATAGACCGCCTGGAATCCGGAACGCAACCTGTCTGATCTGGCGTATAGTCGGCTGCCCCAATCTCAGGTCAGGAGCCCAGCGTGGCCGCAAGAAATGCCACTGCCGCCGTCATCGGCGCGGGCGACTACATCGGCGCCGCGATTGCCCGGCGCTTCGCGGCCGCAGGCTTCACCGTCTTCGCGGGCCGCCGCAACGGCGACAAGCTCGCGCCGCTGGTAGCCGACATCGAAGGCGCAGGCGGACGAATCGTCGCCCGCTCGCTCGACGCGCGCAAAGAAGAAGAGATCGTCACATTCCTGGCGGACGCCGATCAGCACGCGCCGCTCGAAGCCTGCATCTTCAACATCGGTGCGAATGTAAACTTTCCTCTCCTGGAAACAACCGAGCGCGTGTTCCGCAAAGTGTGGGAGATGGGCTGTTATTCTGGATTCCTGGCGACTCGCGAAGCGGCTCGACACATGCTGCAGCGAGGCCGCGGCTGCATCTTTCTGACCGGCGCGACGGCAAGTCTCCGCGGCAGCGTCGGTTACGCCGCATTCGCAAGCGCGAAGTTCGGCCTGCGCGCCGTCGCACAGAGCGCTGCGCGCGAGCTCGGCCCGAAGAATATTCACGTCGCGCATCTGATCATCGACGCCGGCGTCGACACTGCATTCGTCCGCGAGCGGATCAAGGCCGCCGGCGGCGACGAAGCGGTCGAGAGCATCAAGCCGGATCAGCTGATGCGGCCGGAATCGGTCGCCGAAGCGTATTGGGCGCTGTACCAGCAGCCGCGCGATGCGTGGACGTTCGAGCACGAGATCCGTCCCTTCGCGGAGAAGTGGTGATGCGCGTCGAGTTTCATTTCGACTTCGGCAGCCCGAATGCGTACCTGAGCCACCTGATCATCCCGCGAATCGAGCAGCGCACCGGCGCGAAATTCGAGTACGTGCCGATTCTGCTCGGCGGCGTATTCAAGCTGACGAACAACCGCTCCCCGGTCGAAAGTTATGCGGGGATCCGCAACAAGCTGCCTTACGAGCAACTCGAGACCCGGCGCTTCATCCAGAAGCACGGTATCGCGAACTTCACCTTCAATCCGTTTTTCCCGGTCAACACACTCGCGCTGATGCGAGGGGCGATCGCGGCGCAACGACTTGGGGTGTTCGTGCATTACGTGGACGAGATGTTTCGCCACATGTGGGCACAGCCCAGGAAGATGGACGACCCCGAAGTGCTCCGCGCCACGCTGCAGGAACGCGGCTTCGACGCCGAACAGCTGATGGCGCTCGCGCAGGACCCTTCCGTCAAGGACGAGCTGGCGGCGAATACAGCACGATCGGTCGAGCGTGGCACGTTCGGCGCACCGACGTTCTTCATCGACGACGAGATCTATTTCGGCAAGGACCGGCTGCGCGACGTCGAAGAAGCGATTGTCGCCGGGAGATCGTAAATGCGGACGGCGCTCAACTCTTCCTTGATCACAGTGCTGAGCCTCGCTGCTCCGGTTGCCGGCGCAGCCGATGCCGACGAGTCGGACTTCTTCGGTTTGCTGCGCGCCCGCGACCTCACACCTTTCGGCTTCCTGCGCCTCGACATGCGTCCAACGCACGCGCGCGTCGCGCCCGAGGGCGGCTGGGGCCTGGAGATGGAGCTCGGCTACCAGAACACCTGGGCACTGAGTCCGGAGGTCGAGACCTACCTGGGAACACTCGAGGGCCGGCGCGAGATCGGGCCGGCCGAGCTCGACGCCATCCGCGCCCTGCCGGGCGAGAACTACCTGGCCGACTTCGAGCTCGGGCTGCTGGACGTGACGCTGCAGTACAAGTTCTCTTCGCAATGGGGCGCGTACGTCGTGGCGAGCGCCGTGCATTACGGCGGCGGTTTCCTCGACGGCACGATCGAGGATTTTCACAAGGCGTTCGGCTTCAGCGATTTCGGCCGTCCGGCAGTGGTCCGCAACGGCACCAGCTACATCCTCGACCTGAAGAACTCGCAGGTCGCGATCTTCGAAGCACCGGTCAGCACCGGCATGCTCGATCCGACGTTCGGGCTGCGTTACTCCGGCATCACGCTCGGCAAGGACTGGAAGGTGATTCTCGAGGCGGCGGTGAAAGTCCCGGTGCGCGGCCGGGAGGACCTGCTGTCCACCGGACGCACCGACTACGGCGCGCAGGCGACGCTGCAGAACTTCGGCAAGCACCATGCCTGGTACATATCCGGCTCCGCCGTCTACTACGCCGGCAGCCCGAACCTGGCGCCCAACGACTCGAAGGTCATTCCGACGCTGGTCGTCGGCTACGAGCGGGAGCTGACGCAGAACACACATGTGATCCTGCAGGGCTACGCCAGCCCGAGCGTCTACTCGCACAAGGACACCGACCTCGACGAGCTGCTCGCGACCAAGTACCAGGCCAGTCTCGGCATCTATCATCGTATCGGCGCGGGGTTGATCTCGTTCGCGTTCACCGAGAACCTGCAGAACCTGAACAACACGCCCGACATCGGTTTCCAGCTCGGCTTCGCCTTCAGTCCGACACTGCTTCCGCCGAACAAGTAGAGGTGATTTATGCAAGAGATCCGGCGCAGCAAAGAGCGTGGCTATGCCGATCACGGCTGGCTCAAGTCGTACCATTCGTTTTCTTTTGCGGACTACTTCGATCCGAAGCATGTCGAGTTCGGACCGCTGCGCGTCATCAACGAGGATCGCGTCGCCGCCGGCCAGGGCTTCGGCACGCACAGTCATCGCGACATGGAGATCATCAGCTACGTGCTGGCCGGCGAGCTGGCGCATCGCGACTCGATCGGCAACGGCTCGACGATCCGTCCCGGCGACGTGCAGCGCATGAGCGCCGGCCGCGGCGTGCGCCACAGCGAATTCAACCCCTCGCCCGCCAGCCTGGTGCACTTCCTGCAGATCTGGATCCAGCCGAACGTGCAGGGCATCGAGCCGAGCTACGAAGAGAAGCGGTTCGCACCCGAGGAGAAACGCGGCCGGCTGCGTCTGATCGCTTCGCCCGACCAGAGCGAAGGCTCCGTCCTGATCCACCAGGACGCGCGCGTGTACGCCGGCCTGTTCGACGGCAGCGAAAGCGCTTCCCTCGACGTTGCGCCCGGCCGGCTGATCTACGTGCACGTTGCGCGCGGCGCAGTGCACGCCAACGGCGTTGCACTGGAAGCGGGCGATGCACTGAAATTGAGCGAGACCCCGCAGCTACGACTGCAACACGGTCGCGACGCAGAAGCTCTGGTCTTCGATCTGCCGAACGAGTAACTTCAGCCTATGAGCCGCCACGCCATCGATCTCGCAATTCCGGTCAGCGCCGTGGACCACGCGCTCGGCGCGGAGCATTCGCCGGTGACCGTCGTCGAGTACGGCGACTTCGAGTGCCCCACCTGCAAGCAGGCCGCGCCCGCGGTCAAGCTCATGCTCGAGCGGTTCGGCAACCGCACCCGCTTCGTGTTCCGGCACTTCCCGGTCGAAGCCGCGCATCCGCATGCGATGCATGCGGCGCAGGCAGCCGAAGCAGCCGGCGGCCAGGGAAAGTTCTGGCAGATGCACGACCTGTTGTTCGACAACCAGCGTCATCTCAAGATCGCCAATCTGCGCGAGTACGCGCAGCGCCTGGATCTCGACATGCCGCGCTTCATCGCGGAGCTCGACGACGAGATCTATCTGCAGCGCGTGCGCGAGCACATTCAAGGCGGCGTGCAGAGTCATGTGCGCGGCACGCCGACGTTCTACATCAATGGCGTCATCCAGGACGTTTCCTTCGGCATGCACGCGCTCATCGACGGCGTCCAGGCGGAGCTCAGGAGAATCGACCGTTAGCCCGCGCGAATCCTGAAGCGCAGCACCGGGCCGTTCCAGCTCGGTGACGAGACGTCGATTTCCTCGATCTGCTGCGAGAGCGGATGCTCGCCTATCGCCCTGCGCCAGAAGGCCAGGGCGGCGACGTTGCGGCGGGCGATCGCCGCCTCCCACATGCCCGGATAACGACTGAAGATCGCCTGCGCCGCAGCGGTGCCGGCGCCCGAGCGGCGATGCTTCCGCAGGACGAAAAACTCGGCCATGTTGCGATCCACCGGACGGTTCGTATGGGCCAGGCGATTGAGCAATGCGAAGCCGATGACGCGCGAATCGGCGCGGAGCAGCAGCGGGATGTGCTCCTTCTCCCGCCAGTACGGGTCGAGGGGATAGTCCGGAAAGCGGCCGTTCTCGTCGACCTCACCGGTCGGCCGGTCGTACCAGTGCTCCGAGAAATCGTGGGTGTAGAGCTGCATCAGGTTCTCGAACACGACCCGCTGGCGGGCTGCGGCCACGACGACCTCGACGCTGCTCATTCGCGTATCCCCCGGAGCTTTCGCCGGGCATTACAGCCCACGCCGCCGCCGACATCAACTAGAAGAGGCCGGCGAGCGCCAGTAGAGTGGTCAAGGACGATTCGCATCGGAGCGCGCCCACACCCCGAGGAGATGAGCGATGCCGCACGAGCTTGACGTTCGCAACCTGCAGCAGATCGGCGAGCACGACCTTCAGGCGCTCAGCGACGTGCTGATCGACTGTGTGGAAGGCGGCGCGTCGGTCAGCTTCATGTGGCCGATGACCCGCGGCAAGGCGCTGACCTATTGGCGCGACGTAGCCGCGAGCGTCGCGCGTTGCGAACGCATCGTGCTCGCTGCCTACGACGCTGCGGAAACGATCGTCGGAACGGCGCAAGTCGTATTCGCACAGCCGGAAAATCAGCCCCATCGCGCCGACGTCGCGAAGATGCTCGTGCATCGGCGCGCGCGCCGACACGGCGTGGGCAAAGCGCTGCTCGTGGCTGCGGAACGTCACGCGCTCACGTCTGGCAAGACGCTGCTCGTCCTCGACACCGCATCGCCGGACGCCGAGCGACTCTACGCCCGGCAAGGCTGGCAGCTCTGCGGCCGAATCCCGGACTACGCCCTCATGCCTGACGGCGCACTGTGCGCGACCACGGTCTACTACAAATCACTGCGCGGCTCGTGAGGCGCGACGACGGCCCAGTACGTTGTGCCGACCCGAGCCGCGAGTGAA
>DATEML010000069.1:0-14210 GCA_035275585.1 Steroidobacteraceae bacterium
TCGACCTTGATCTCGCGGCCCGGTGCGGTTGCCGTCAGCCGTCGGCACGCGTTCACCAGCTGGCGCACATTGCCCGGCCACTCGAAGTTAGCGAGCGCCGCCGCCGCTTCGGGTGTCAGCGTCTTCGGCTCGACGCCAAGCTCCAGCGCAGCAGCGCTCAGATAGTGAACGAGCAACTCGGCGATGTCCTCGCGGCGCACGCGCAGCGGCGGCACCTCGATGCGGATCACGTTGAGCCGATGCAGCAGGTCCTCGCGGAACTGCCCCTGGCGCACGCGCTCTTCCAGATCCTGGTGAGTAGCAGCGATGACGCGCACGTCGACGCGTACCGGGATCTGGCCGCCGACGCGATAGAACTCGTTTTCCGCCAGCACGCGCAGCAGCCGCGTCTGCAATTGCGGCGACATGTCGCCGATCTCGTCGAGGAACAGCGTACCGCCGTCGGCCTGCTCGAAGCGCCCGCGCCGCAATTGGTCCGCGCCGGTGAACGAGCCCTTCTCGTGACCGAACAGCTCCGACTCCAGCAGATCCGCGGTGAACGCGGACGTGTTGAGAGCGATGAACGCTTTCGCGGCACGCGGACTGTGACGATGCAATGCGCGGGCGACGAGCTCCTTGCCGGTACCCGACTCGCCGGTGATGAGCACCGTCATGCTCGAGCGCGACAGCCGGCCGATTGCGCGAAATACTTCCTGCATCGCCGGCGCCTGCCCGAGCATCTCGGTAATACGCCGCGACTCGACCGCGGGCTCGGGCGCCGCCACGCGTTGCTGGGCCGCCCGCCGCACGAGATCGACGGCCTGGTCGATGTCGAACGGTTTCGGCAGGTATTCGAACGCGCCGCCCTGGTAGGCAGCCACTGCGCTGTCGAGATCCGAGTGCGCCGTCATGACGATGACCGGCAGCGCCGGCTGGCTCGCGCGAATCTGCGTCAGCAGCTCCAGTCCACTGCGCCCCGGCATGCGGATATCGGTGATCAGCACGTCGGGGCGGTCGCGGCGCAACGCCGCCAGCGCGGTGTCCGCGTGGTCGAACGCAGTCGGCGCCATTCCGCCCTGGCGCAGCGCTCGCTCGAGCACCCAGCGGATCGAGGCATCGTCGTCGACGAGCCAGACGTTAAGAGGCTTCACTGAGGTGGACGACATGGAAGGGCAACAGGATCGTAAATTGGGTCAGGCCGGCCCGGCTCTCGAACTCGATCAGGCCATCGTGACGGCTCACCAGGTCCTGCGCGACCGCGAGCCCGAGTCCGGTGCCATCCGCACGCCCGGTGACGAGCGGATAGAACAGCGTCTCGCGCAAGTGGTCGGGCACGCCCGGCCCGTTGTCTTCGAACTGCACGCTCGCGACCAGGCGATGACGGCGGGCGCCGATGTTCACGTTGGTCAGCGCGCGCGTGCGCAATACGATGCGACCCTTGCCGCCGTCGTTCTGCGCGATCGCCTGCAGCGCGTTGCGGCCGAGGTTGAGCATCGCCTGGATGACCAGATTGCGATCCAGCGGCAGCGGCGGCAGGCTCGGATCGTAGTCGCGCTCGATCGTCACGGTCGACGGCGCATCGGCTGCGAGCAAGTGGCGCACGTGCTGCAGCAACTCGTGAATGTTCGTCTGCTCGCGACGGGGCGCGTGGCCCGGACCGAGGAGCGCGTCGACGAGTCCGGCGAGGCGATCGGCCTCGCTGATGATCACCGACGTGTATTCGCGCAGACGCGCGTCGGGCAGCTCGCGCGCGAGCAGTTGCGCCGCGCCGCGCAGACCGCCGAGCGGATTCTTAATCTCGTGCGCCAGCTGACGGATCATCAGGCGGCTGCCGTCGATCTGCGTCAGCAGCGCGGTTTCGCGCGAGATGCGCTGATGCTGGGTGGTATCGCTGATCTCGATCATGACCGCCGGCGCGGTCGATTCGTCGTACGGCGCGACCACGCAGTCGACGATCAGCTCGCCTTCGCCATTGATGGGCCGCAGCGCCAGCTCGCGGCGCAGAAACGGACGCGACGTCTGCAGCGCGCGCTCGACGATGGCGCTGAGAGCGTTGGCGTCTGCGAACAACTCGTCGAGCGGCCGGCCACGCGCCTGATTGCGGCTCGTGCCGAACAGCGACTCCGCGGCGACGTTGAGATAGAGGATCCTGCAGGTGCGATCGACGATCAGCACGCTGGTGCTGAGACTGTCGAGAATGCGTCCGGGATCGGCCATGGCGCTAGCGGCGGGGAAAGACGAAGGCAGCGCGGCCATCGCTATCCGCACCTCCGCGTGCCGGCTGCGCCGGCCGCGTCAGCCGTCAGGGCTTCTTGGGCTTCGGCGCGGGCTTCGTGACGACCGGCAGATTGGTCGCCGGATCGACAGCCGGGCGGGCGCCGTTCAATGCGCCGTAGCTCGGTTGCGTAGTGAGCGGCTTGTTCGCGGCGCCCGTACGCGGCTGCGGCTTGGGCGGCGGACGCAACGACGGACCGGTCGGCGGCTGCGCAATCGACTCCTGCCGCACCGTGAACGTGACCGGTCCCACCTCGCGCACGCGAGTGCCACTCTGCTCGTTGATCGTCGCGACCAGCGAATGCGTACCACGCGAGACGCCGTGCAGCACATGACTCGACCCGCCCGAGTAGTCTTCGACCAGCCGGCCGTCGAGGTACAGATTCAGCGAGTGTCCCGCTTGCAGCGACGGCTCGACGCGGATCTCGACATTGACCTCGCCGGCGGTATTGATCAGGACCTGCTCGTTGTCCGGCCGCCAGATTTCGAAGTTGGTGTAGACATCGCCCGGCGCGGCCGCATTCGACGCCGTCGTACCCGAAGAGGAGTTGTTGTACGCGGGCCGCGACTGCGAGACGTTGCCGGTGCTGATTTCGATCTTGGTGGCGCCCGGCACGGGAGTGTCCGAGTAGTGCGTGACACCCTTCTCGTCCACCCACTTCCACACCGTACTGCCCGCCGACGCGGTGCCGGATGAGGCCGAAGCCGCGAGCGCGAGCAGTAGGAGGAGCGCCGTACGCATGAGGCCAGAGCATAGCCGCTTCGCCCATAGGTGACAAAAACGGTGACGGCGACTGTGACCGCCGTCACCGCGGGCTACCGCGTGTCAGGCATGCCGGGCCGGAGGACCCGGCAGCCCCAGAGTCACACGCTGTAGTACAACTCGAACTCGAGCGGATGCGTCGACATGCGCACCTTGGTCACTTCCTGCATCTTCAGTGCGATGTACGCGTCGATCACATCGTCGGTGAATACGCCGCCCGCCTTCAGGAAGCCGCGATCGGCGTCCAGCGACTGCAACGCCTGTTCCAGCGAATAGCAGACTTCCGGAATGTGCTTCGCTTCTTCCGGCGGCAGGTCGTACAGATCCTTGTCCGCCGGATCGCCCGGGTGGATCTTGTTCTGGATGCCGTCGATACCGGCCATCAGCATCGCCGCGAAGCCGAGGTACGGATTCGCGGTCGAGTCCGGGAAGCGCACTTCGATGCGCCGGCCCTTGGGATTCGCGACCCACGGAATGCGAATGGAAGCGGAGCGATTGCGCGCGGAGTACGCGAGCATCACAGGCGCTTCGAAGCCGGGCACCAGGCGCTTGTAGCTGTTGGTCGCGGCGTTCGTGAACGCATTGATCGCCTTCGCGTGCTTGATGATGCCGCCGATGTAGTAGAGCGCGAGGTCCGACAGGCCCGCGTACTTGTCGCCGGCGAACAGCGCCTTGCCGTCTTTGGAAATCGACTGGTGCACGTGCATGCCGTTGCCGTTGTCGCCGACGATCGGCTTCGGCATGAACGTCACTGTCTTGCCGTACGCGTGCGCGACGTTATGCAACGCGTATTTCAGCATCTGCACCTCGTCGGCCTTGCGCACCAGCGTGTTGGCGTTGACGCCGATCTCGCACTGGCCCGCGGTCGCCACCTCGTGATGGTGCACTTCGGCCTTCATGCCGAGCTCTTCGAGCGCCAGGCACATCGCCGAGCGCAGGTCCTGGAATGAATCGACCGGCGGCACCGGGAAGTAGCCGCCCTTCACGCCGGGGCGGTGCGCCTTGTTGCCTTCCTCGTACTGCTTGCCCGAGCTCCACGCGGCCTCGATCGAGTCGATCTCGAAGAACGAGCCGGACATGGTCGTGCCGTAGCGCACGTTGTCGAAGATGAAGAACTCGTTCTCGGGACCGAACAGGGCGCGGTCGCCGATGCCGGTGGACTTGAGGTAAGCCTCGCACCGCTTCGCCAGCGAGCGCGGATCGCGCTCATAGCCCTGCATCGTCGACGGCTCGAGCACATCGCAACGCAGGATCAGCGTGGTCTCTTCGAAGAACGGATCGAGCACCGCCGTGGTGGCGTCCGGCATCAGCACCATGTCCGACTCGTTGATGCCCTTCCAGCCGGCGATCGACGAGCCGTCGAACATCTTGCCGTCGTCGAAAAAGCCGCTGTCGATGGTGTGCGACGGCACAGTGACGTGCTGTTCCTTGCCGCGCGTGTCCGTGAAGCGCAGGTCCACGAACTTGACCTCCTTTTCCTTCAACATGCTGAGGACTTCAGCGGGCGTCGTCATGAGTTCTCCTCCGGTTTGGCGGCAAAATTGCTGATCACCGGCCGCTCGCCGCTGCGACGCCGGTGGTTTTGAGTGTTCGCGAGTTTGCAGGATCCATGCCACTGCACCGCGATGGCGCAAGCGCTTGATCCAGCGTCAGTCGTATCGCCGTCGGTGCAGAGACCGCGCCGTCGCGGGGCGCCGGCACGAGCCGGCGCACTATTACCGTGCATCGCCGCTTTGGCAAGCAGTTGGCGGCGCTTTCGCAGGCTATACTCCCGCGCCTTTTCGCTCGGACTCCGCATGGCCTCACCTAAAGCTGTCGCGCCGCCCCGGACTTTTCAGGAGCTGATCTTCGCCCTGCAGGCGTACTGGTCGAAGCGCGGCTGCGTCATCCTGCAGCCGTACGACATGGAGATGGGCGCCGGCACCTTCCACACCGCCACGCTGCTGCGAGCTGTCGGACCGGAGCCGTGGAGCGCCGCGTACGTCCAGCCTTCGCGCCGGCCCGCCGACGGCCGCTACGGCGACAATCCGTTCCGGCTGCAGCACTACTACCAGTTCCAGGTAGTACTGAAGCCTTCGCCCCCCGACATCATCGACCTCTACCTCGGCTCGCTGGCCACGCTCGGCTTCGATCCGCTGACGCACGACATCCGACTGGTCGAGGACAACTGGGAATCCCCGACGCTCGGCGCCTGGGGACTCGGCTGGGAGATCTGGCTGAACGGCATGGAGGTCACGCAGTTCACGTACTTCCAGCAGGTCGGCGGGCTCGACTGCCGTCCCGTCATGGGCGAGATCACCTATGGTCTGGAGCGCCTCGCGATGTACCTGCAGGGCGTCGAGAGCATCTACGACATTCTGTGGACCGACGGCCCGCTCGGCCGCGTCACTTACGGCGACGTCTATCACCAGAACGAAGTCGAGCAGTCGAAGTACAACTTCGAGCTCGCCGACACCAAGCAGCTGTTCCGTCACTTCGACGAACACGAAGCGAACTGCCGGGCCTTGCTCGCGAGCGGGCTCGCATTGCCGGCCTACGAGCAGATGCTGCGAACGTCGCACACGTTCAACCTGCTCGACGCGCGCAGGGCGATCTCCGTCACCGAGCGACAGCGCTTCATTCTGCGCGTGCGTGAGCTCGCCAAGGCTGTCGCGGCAGCGTACTACGCGAGCCGCGAGGCGCTCGGCTTCCCGATGCTCAAGCGCGCGGCGGCGGGAGCGGAAGCGTGAACAAGCGCGACTTCCTGTTCGAGCTCGGCACCGAGGAGCTGCCGCCGAAATCGTTGTTCACGCTGGCGCGCGCGCTGGCCGAGGGCATCGAGAAGGGATTGGCGTCGGCGGCGATCGCGCACGGTGAAATCGAATGGTTCGCGACTCCGCGCCGGCTCGCAGTGCGCGTGCATGCGATGACCGACCGACAGCCGGATCAGGAAATCAAACGGCAAGGGCCCGCTGTCGCCAATGCGTTCGACGCGGCCGGGCAGCCGACCAAAGCGGCGGCGGGCTTCGCTGCGTCGTGCGGCGTCAGTGTCGATCAGTTGCAGCAAGTCGACGCTGCGAAGGGACGCGTGCTCATGTTCGTCGGTACGAAGAAAGGAGAGCCGAGTGCCGCGCTGCTTCCTGGCATCGTCAAAGCGGCGCTCGACGCCCTGCCGATCGCGAAGCGCATGCGCTGGGGCGCGGGCGACGCGGAGTTCGTGCGGCCGGTGCACTGGGCCGTCATGTTGTTCGGCACGACAGTCGTGGAGTGCGAGATCCTCGGTGTAACGACCGGCAATCTCTCGCGCGGCCATCGTTTTCATGCGCCCGGACCGCTGCCGATCGCGACCGCGGCCAGATACGTCGGGACGCTGAAGAAGGCGCACGTCGTCGCGGACGTCGCGGAGCGACGCGAACTGATCCGCAGCGGCGCGACAGCGCTCGCGCAAGCGAGCGGCGGCCAGGCAGTCATGGAAGACGCGCTGCTCGACGAGGTCACGGCGCTGGTGGAATGGCCGGTGCCCCTGCTCGGCCACTTCGACGAACGCTATCTCGAGCTGCCACAGGAAGTGCCGATCGCAACGATGCAGGATCATCAGCGCTATTTCCCGGTGCGCGACTCGCAGGGCCGGCTGCGCAACGAGTTCATCGCTGTCGCCAACATCGCGAGCCGTGCGCCGGAGAAAGTTCGCGACGGCAACGAGCGTGTCGTGCGGCCGCGGCTCGCGGACGCAGCGTTCTTCTGGGACAGCGACCGCCGCGAGCGGCTCGAAAGCCGGCGCGCCATGTTGAAGAGCGTGACGTTCCAGGCAAAGCTCGGTTCGCTGCACGACAAGGCAGAACGCGTCGGCCGGCTCGCAGTGCGCATTGCCGAATCGCTCGGCGCAGATGCGTCGCTCGCACAGCGCGCTGCCGAGCTCAGCAAGTGCGACCTCCTGACGCTGATGGTGGGCGAGTTTCCGGAGCTGCAGGGACTGATGGGCAAGTACTACGCGCAGCACGACGGCGAGCCGTCTGAAGTCAGCGCGGCGCTGGAGGAGCAGTACTGGCCGCGCTTCGCCGGCGACCGCGTCGCGGAGACTCGCACGGGCATCGCGCTCGCACTGGCCGACAAGCTCGATACGCTGGCGGGCATCTTCGCGATCGGACAGAAGCCGACCGGCACTCGCGATCCTTTCGGCCTGCGTCGCGCCGCGCTCGGCATTCTGCGCACGATCCTCGAACGGCAACTCGATCTCGATCTGCGACAGTTGATCGAGACGGCTGTCGCGGCGCAGCCCGTGGAGAAATCGCCCGCGGTCGCCGAGGAGGTGTGGACGTACGTGATCGAGCGTCTGCGCAGCTCGTATCTCGAAGGCGAGGCGGGCCGCACCGTAACCACCGAGATGTTCGACGCGGTGCTCGCGAGCCGAACGCAATCGGTGCTCGACATGGATGTGCGACTGCGCGCGCTCGAGCGCTTTCTCACAATGTCGGAGGCCGAAAGTCTCGCCGCTGCGAACAAGCGCATCGCGAATATCCTGCGCAAGGCGCCCGGCGACCTGACCGGCGCGGTCGATACGAGCCGCCTGCAGGAGGGGCCGGAGCGCCAATTGTTCGAGCACGTGCTATCGATGGAGCGCGCGGTGAACCCGTTGTTCGCGCGGCGCGACTACGCGCAGGCGCTCACGCAGCTCGCCAGCTTGCGCGACGACGTCGACCGCTTCTTCGACTCGGTGATGGTGATGGCGGAGGACGCGGACGTTCGTGCGAACCGGCTGGGACTGCTGCTTCGTCTCCGCGGCCTGTTCCTGCAGTTCGCCGATCTGTCGCGCCTGCCTGGCTGAGCGGAGGCCTGCTTGCAACTGCTGCGATCCGTGCTGTTCACGACGTGCCTGTTTCTCGGCACGTTGCTGTACGCCGTCGCAGTCCTCGCACTGAGTTGGCTGCCGAATCACAAGTTGTACGGCGTCGCGCGCAGCTGGGCGCGCTTCCATCTGTGGCTGCTGAAGACGCTGTGCGGTCTGCGTCACATCGTCGAAGGACACGAGAACATCCCGCCCGGCACCCATGTGTCGATGTGGAAGCATTCGTCCGCGTGGGAAACGATCGCGCAGGCCGCGATTTTTCCGCCGCAATCCTGGGTGCTGAAGCGCGAGCTGATGTGGATACCGCTGGTCGGCTGGGCCGTCGGCTGCCTGAAGCCGATCGCGATCAATCGCAAGGCCGGGGCCGCGGCCGTGTCGCAGGTGATCGAGCAGGGAACGCAGCGACTGCGCGAAGGGATGTGGATCCTGATCTTCCCCGAAGGAACGCGCGTCGCCGTCGGTGAGACGCGCAAGTACGGAGTGAGCGGCGCCCTGCTCGCCTCACGCGCGGGATGCAAGATCGTCCCGGTCGCGCACAACGCGGGCTACTACTGGCCTCGCCGTGGCTGGGTGAAGAAGCCCGGCGTCATTCGCGTAGTGATCGGTCCGCCCATCGAAGCCGCCGGGCGCGATCCACGCGAGCTCAATGAGGAAGTGCGCGCGTGGATCGAGCATCAGATCGTCGCTCTCGCACCGACGGCTGATTAATTAAAGATTTGCGATCTGCGCCAGCGCACGTTGTGCAATGGCGCTGATGATTAAATAAATCTAAATATCGAGATTGGCGACCGCAAGCGCGTTCTTCTCGATGAACTCGCGTCGCGGCTCGACTTGGTCACCCATGAGCGTCGCGAAGATATCGTTCGCCGCGAGCGCGTCCTCGATACGCACCTGGATCAGGCGGCGCGTGGCCGGATTGATCGTCGTGTCCCAGAGCTGCTCAGGATTCATCTCGCCGAGGCCCTTGTAGCGCTGAATCAGTTGCCCGCGCCGCGCCTGGTCCAGCAGCCACTCGATGGTCTGCTTGAAGCTGCCGACCTCCTGCCGCTGATCACCCTTCACGACATACGCGCCAGGCTGCAGCAGCCCCGCAAGGGTCTTGCCGAGCTCGGCGATGCGTCGATACTCCGCGGACTCGAAGAACTCGCGATGAATGTGCTTCTCGGTGGTCGTGCCGTGCTCCGTGCGCGCGACCAGCAACCGCGGCGTGCCGCCGTCGGTGCTCCCGATCGTGCGGACCCGATAGCGGCGCGCCGAATCGTCCTGCGCGTTGAGCTGCGTCTCGAGCGTGCGACCCCATTGCGTCAACCAGTCGATGCGATCGTGATCCGCCTGAGTCACCTCAGGCATGTACAGCAGCTGCTCCAGCACGCGCTGATCGTAGCGACGCGACGAACGCCGCAGGATCGCCGCGACTTCCATCCAGCGTCGCGCGAGCGTCTCCAGAGCCGAGCCGACCATCGGCGGCTGCGCCGGGTCGCCGTAGAGCTCGGCGTCTTCCAGCGCCTGCTTCAGCAGCATCGCGTTGAGCTCCGCTTCGTCCTTGAGGTAGTGCTCGCTCTTGCCCTTCTTGAGTTTGTAGAGCGGCGGCTGGGCGATGTAGATGTGCCCGCGCTCGATCAGCTGCGGCATCTGGCGATAGAAGAACGTCAGCAGCAGCGTGCGAATGTGCGAGCCGTCGACATCAGCGTCCGTCATCACGATCACGCGGTGATAGCGTAGTTTCGAGATGTCGAAGTCGTCAGCGCCGATGCCAGTGCCGAGCGCCGTGATGAGCGTGCCGACTTCCGCCGACGAAAGCATCTTGTCGAAGCGCGCCTTCTCCACGTTCAGGATCTTGCCTTTGAGCGGCAGGATCGCCTGCGTGCGCCGGTCGCGGCCTTGCTTCGCGGAGCCGCCTGCAGAGTCACCCTCGACCAGGAACATCTCCGAGAGCGCCGGATCGCGCTCCTGGCAATCGGCGAGCTTGCCGGGTAACCCGGCGAGATCCAGCGCGCCTTTGCGGCGAGTCATCTCGCGTGCCTTGCGCGCAGCTTCGCGGGCACGGGCTGCCTCGAGAATCTTGCCCGCGACCGCCTTCGCCTGCTGGGGATGCTCCTGGAGAAACTCGTCCAGCTTCGTGCCGACTGCCGACTCGACGATGCCCTTGATCTCGGACGAGACGAGCTTGTCCTTCGTCTGCGACGAGAACTTGGGATCGGGCATCTTCACCGAGAGGATCGCCGTCAGCCCCTCGCGGGCGTCTTCGCCCGACGTCGGGATCTTGTCCTTCGCGGAAAACTGTTTCTCGATGTAGTTGTTCAGCGTGCGCGTCAGGGCGCTGCGGAAACCGGCGACGTGCGTCCCGCCGTCCTTCTGCGGGATGTTGTTCGTGTACGCGTACATGCTCTCCTGGTACGAGTCGTTCCATTGCAGCCCGAGCTCGATCGTCACCGCATCCTGCTGCGTCCGGAACCAGATAATGGTCTCGTGGATCGCCGTCTGGTTGCGATTGAGGTAGCGCACGAACTCGCGGATACCGCCCTCGTACTGGAAGACTTCGCGCTTGTCGTCGCGCTCGTCGATCAGCTCGATGCGCACCCCGGAGTTCAGGAACGACAACTCGCGGAGCCGCTTGGCCAGTACGTCGTAGTTGAACTCGATGTTCGTGAAGATGGACGCGCTGGGCTTGAAGCGGATGATCGTGCCGCGCTTGTCCGTTGCGCCGGTCGCAGCCAGCGGCGCCTGTGGCTCACCCAGTCGGTACTCCTGCTGATGCAGCTTGCCATTCTTGTGGATGGTCAACAGCAGGTACTCCGACAGGGCGTTGACGACCGAGACGCCGACGCCATGCAGGCCGCCGGAAACCTTGTAGGAAGAATCGTCGAACTTACCGCCGGAGTGCAGCACGGTCATGATGACCTCTGCGGCCGACCGGCCCTCCTCCGGATGGATATCCACAGGAATTCCACGGCCGTCGTCGGCCACCGTGACCGACTCGTCGGCGTGGACCGTAACGGTTACCTGGGAGCAATAGCCTGCGAGAGCCTCATCGACGGAGTTGTCGACGACCTCGAAAACCATGTGGTGAAGACCGGTACCGTCGTCCGTGTCTCCGATGTACATGCCGGGCCGTTTTCGGACGGCGTCGAGACCCTTCAAAACTTTGATTTTGCTTGAGTCGTAAACGTCGGAATCTGTCATGGCCCAACCTGGAAAATGAGGTGCGGAATTATAAGAAATTGCCTTGTTTCACGTGAAACTTTCGGCCGAGTTTCACGCCTTCAAGGCCACTCTCGTGCACGGATGTGATGATCAGTTGAGCCGGAATCCGAGCGACGGCGGCGAGGAGTTTCCCCAAATTATCCACATCCAGCTCGGCCGCCGGATCGTCCAGCATCAGGCAAGCTGGCGGGGCATCGAGGGTTGACTGGAGTGCGAGCTGACTCAGGATAAAGGCTGCTGCCAGGAGCTTCTGTTGGCCTCGGGACACTCGATCCCGGGCCGGTGCTCCCTCGAAAAAGAACGAAACATCCGCCCGGTGGGCCCCGACCGTGGTGGTCCTGAGCCGCTGGTCGCGGGGACGGGATTCGATCAGCGCCTCGCCCAGATCGTGGTCGGCCGCCCACCCGCGGCGATAAGTGAAGCGTGCGCCCTGAGTGTCGAGGAGCCGATCCGAGACGTCTACGAAGTACGGCAGCAGCTGAGCTGCGTAGGCACCCCGAAGCTCGTCGACGACATGTCCTGCGGTGCTGAGCTCACGTTCCCAGGCTGCGATCACCTGATCGTCAGCATTCGCTCGAAGCGCCGCGTTGCGCTGATGGAGTGCCCGCTGGTATCGGCGCCAGATTCCAAGGAAGGCGTGTTTCACGTGGAACACACCCCAGTCGAGCAGTCGCCGCCGACGAGCCGATCCTTCCTCGATGAGGCGATGGACGCCGGGATCGATCACCTGGACAGGGAGGATCTCTGCAATCTCAGCGATACCGGAAACGCCTTGGCCTGCGAGATTTGCGCGAGTGCCCTGCCCGCTGTACTCCACGCCGGCGACCAGCAAACCTCGCGGTGTTTCGACACGACCGACGATGCGCAGGAAATCGGCTTGTGGGGGCAGCAGCCTCTCGCGCTGGTTCGTGCGAAAAGAGCGGCCGTGAGCCAGGAAGTAGACTGCCTCGAGCAGGCTCGTTTTGCCGGAACCGTTCTCGCCGACTATGCCCGTCGCCCGCGGATCGAGCTCGAGACGAGCGGACCGGATGCAGCGGAAATTCTCGATATCGATCGCGGTCAGCACATCGGCGGCGGTTCCGCTCAGAGCCGCATCGGCATCACGACGTACTTCGCCTGAGGCGTCGAGCTCGCGCTGACCAGGCAGCTGCTGTTCGCGTCTGTCAGACCGAGCTCGACCTGACCCACATCGATTGCGGCCAGCGCATCGAGAAGATAATTGACGTTGAAGCCGATCTCGATCTCGTCCCCGGTATAGGCGATTTCCAACTCCTCCTCGGCCTCTTCCTGCTCTGGGTTATGAGACTGCAGCGTCAGCACGCCGGTCTTCACAGCCAGCCGGATGCCGCGATACTTCTCGTTCGACAGGATGGCGGCACGCTGGAGTGCTGCGCGCAGGATGTCTCGATCTGCCAGGATCTTCTTCGGCGGTGCTGCCGGGATGACGCGTCCATATTCCGGGAATCGACCGTCAATCAGCTTTGAAGTGAAGCGAATATCGGCGATCTGGGCACGAATGTGATTGCTTCCAATCGCCAGCTCCACGGTGCCTTCGTTGCCCAACAGGCGCTGCAGCTCCAGGACGCCCTTGCGCGGCACGATCACCTGCTGAGATGAGGTTGACTGACTGTCCAGTGCAGATTCGCAGAACGCCAACCGATGGCCGTCAGTCGCGACCGTTCGCAGCGACTTGCCGTCAGACTCCAGCAACATGCCGTTGAGGTAGTACCGCACGTCCTGTTGCGCCATCGAGAAATGAGTCTTGTCCAACAGCCGCTTGAGCGCAGGCTGAGCGATGGTCAGCGTCTGCTGCGCACGGATGTCTTCAACCGTGGGAAAGTCGGAAGCGGGCAGCGTCGCGAGCGTAAATCGGCTCTTGCCGGAGCGGATCGTCGCACGTTCGCCCTCGATCGATACCGTTACCTGCGTTTTTTCAGGCAATGCCCGCACGATGTCGAGCAATTTGCGTCCGGGCAGCGTCACCTCGCCGGCTTGCTGCAGGGTCACGTTGGTTCTAGCGACGAGCTCGACTTCGAGATCTGTGGCTGTGATCGCCAGCTGCTCGCCACGACCGACGACGAGCACGTTCGCGAGGATCGGCATCGTCTGCCTTCGCTCGACCACACCGATGACTGCCTGCAAGGGGGCGAGGATCGTTTCCCGCTCTGCGCTGAACTTCATCTTTCCACCTGTCCGAATTCTTAATTAGATAAATAGAATTTAAGAATTGTAGTAACTATGAGCGTGCCACATCTCTGTGCATAAGGGCCTTTTCGCTAGTCCGTTCAACACGCTGTCGCTCGGCTAACCACCGGGGCAACGCACGGCGGACATGTCCCAAAGCTGTTAGCTAATTGTGGATCGATCGGGTCCTCAGGTCCTGCACACTATATCCACAGTCATCCAGCCAGGGTTCTCAACAGGTTTGAGTAGTCCTCGCTGGTGCGGGTATTCGATTCGCGAAGCTCCTTGATCACGCGACACGCGTGCAGCACCGTCGTGTGATCGCGCCCGCCGAAAGCATCGCCGATCTCCGGGAGGCTGTGGCTCGTCAGCTCTTTCGAGAGCGCCATCGCGACCTGGCGCGGTCGTGCGATCGAGCGGCTGCGGCGTTTCGAGAGCAGATCCGCGACCCGAATCTTGTAGTACTCCGCGACGGTTTTCTGGATGTTCTCGATCGTCACGAGACGATCCTGCAGCGCCAGCAGATCGCGCAGCGCTTCCTTCGCGAAATCCATCGTGATCGCGCGGCCCGTGAACTGCGAGTTCGCGACGACGCGGCGCAGAGCGCCTTCGAGTTCGCGCACGTTGGAGCGGATGCGCTTCGCAATGAAAAACGCGACTTCTTCCGGCAAATCCACACGTGTCTGCGCCGCTTTGCTCATGAGAATCGCGACGCACGTTTCCAGCTCCGGCGGCTCGATCGCGACCGTGAGGCCCCAGCCGAAGCGGGATTTCAGCCGTTCTTCCAGGCCTTCGACCTCTTTCGGATAACGGTCGCAGGTGAGGATGATCTGCTGCTGCCCTTCGAACAGCGCGTTGAACGTGTGGAAGAACTCTTCCTGCGAGCGATCCTTGCCGGCGAAGAACTGGATGTCGTCGATCATCAGCGCATCGAGCGAGCGATACGCGGTTTTGAAATCGTTGATCGTGTTGTGCTGGAGC
>DATEML010000070.1:0-4218 GCA_035275585.1 Steroidobacteraceae bacterium
TTCCAGCTTCATGCGGGCGCGCTCGTGCCGCAGTCCCAGCATGAACTGCACGTGGTAGAGGATGCCGAGCGCGAGCATGCCGATGCCGATCCACACCAGCGCCTGACCGAAGCTGCGCGCCGCGGCGGCGCTGGTCAGCACCTCGCTCTCACGGAGCTTCTGGAAGAACTGGAAGATCGTGAAGCCGAAGCTGATGAGCGACAGCGAAGTGCGGATGATCGACATCAGCGTGCGGTCCGCGCTCATGCGCGTACGCTGGAACGACATCCCGGTACGTCGCGCACTCAGCTCGACGGACTTGTCATCGGAGGGAGATTGCGCGGTGACTGCTGCCATGGAGCTCACTGACCTGTCTGGCCGGTGTGGCGCAGGCCGCGCTCATGCCACCAGCGCCCGATGCGATCGGCCGGACCGCGGATCAGAAAGTAGGGGACGACCGCGAGCAGGAAAACGACGATGAGCGCTTCGACCGGATAGAACTTCTTCAGCGCGACGACCTGATAGATCGCATCCATGACGATGCCGAGAATTGCGATGCGCGAGGTCGCCGCGAGTCCCCGACGGATGCGCTGGCCGCGCGCTGCGGTATCGGCGAGGATCAATTTGAAATAGGGCTCACGTCCCAGGCGCGCGTCGCGCAGGCCGGCGCGGATGGCGACGATCGACGCCATCACGGGCTGCAGGACGAAGCGGAATGAGAGAGGTCCACTCGGCCGCGCGAGCAGGTCATTCCATTGGCGGACTACGATGTCCTGGATGAAATCGAGCATGGGAGCGAGAGGCGGGCATGAGCAGGGCCGCGGTCGCAGCAACTTAGCTCAGCGCATGCGCTGCCGATCATCAGTGGGACGGGTATCGCTCGCTGCCCGCGCTACGGCGGGAACTGCAGGTTCAACCGGGCAGGCCGGGACGACTGTCGAACCACGGCCATGCCGCAGGTTCGCTCGCGCCGGCGCCTGCGGTGTTCTGCAGCGCCTTTGCTGCGCGGACCAGTTCCGGCACCGTCTGGAGCTGCAGCTTTTCGAACATCCTGGCCCGCTGCGCCTTGATCGTGCGCTCGCAGACTCCGAGCTCGGCGGCGAGCTGCTTGTTCAGCCGGTTGTTCACCACGCCGTGAAAAATTACACGCTCGACAGGAGTGAGCGTCGCGAAGTGTGCACGCAGTTGCGTGAGGTCGTGTCGCATCGCTCGGCGCTGCTCGTCGGCCAGCAGCGCTGCGCGCACCACCGGCAGCAGCGTTGCGCTGCCGAGTGGCTTCAGCAGATAGCTGAAGGCGCCCCATTTCATGACGTCTATGGTCGTGATGACGTCGTCGCGACCGGTGACGAAGACCACGGGCGGCGCCGAATCGTGCGCCCGCAGCGCTTTCAGCAGCTCGATGCCGCTCGGCCCGGGCATGGAGATGTCGAGCAGGATGCAGGCGCTCCCGCTGCCGGGTGCATAGGCAAGCATGAACTCCGCGGCGCAGCGATAGCCTGTCGCGACGTAGCCGGCCGTTTTGAGCATGCGCAGCATGCTTCGGCGAAAACTGTCGTCGTCGTCGATGATGTAAACCGACGCCGCTGTCGTGCTCGCTCCCGCGTCCATGAGCCTCTCCCCTCTCACCCCCCAAGCATGCGCCCCCGGTGCGCACATTGGCGAGCCAAGAGTAGCGCCGGGTCACGCGGCTAGGCTGCGGTTAAACGGCAAGAACGAATACAAGAGCTTGCCGTGAAGAGTGAGTGTCAGCGCCGAACTGCGGTGGCGAGGGCTTCCAGGAGCTGCGATGAGAGATAGGGTTTGTGCAGCACGGTTGCGAACAGCGCCGACCGGAGGGTCCAGTCGGGAGGGGTCGCCGATAGCGCGATGATCGGCGTGTTTTGCAGCTCCGCGCGCTGCTTGATCTCGCGCGCCGCTTCGATGCCGGTACAGTTCGGCATGTGCAGGTCCATGAGGATCACGTCGGGCCGGACTTCCGCCGCGCGCTGCACGGCCAGTGCCGCGCTCGCAGCTTCGAACACCGTATGGCCGTGCGCGATCAGCAGGCGTGCCGTGCTGGTCCGCACGCTCGGATCATCGTCGACCACAAGGATCACAGTGCTCAACTCGCGCTCCGGCGTGTCATCTCTCGCCCGGCATACGGCGAACTCTACTGGCGCCGGCGCGGGAAGGATGGGACGGATGTCTGCTTTTCCACCG
This sequence comes from Steroidobacteraceae bacterium, assembly GCA_035275585.1. Lineage (GTDB taxonomy): Bacteria > Pseudomonadota > Gammaproteobacteria > Steroidobacterales > Steroidobacteraceae > Steroidobacter. The sequence goes on from DATEML010000070.1 coordinate 2,179, forward strand.
GCCGCGAGGCGCGACAACAGCCGTATCGTTGTAATTCTCGCCCGCCGAAGATGAACGCTGGCTGGCCGCGCCTGTAGGTGCCGGCCTGCTCGCGTCAACGTGACGAGCCCGCGGCAGCGCGCGTCACGGCATCGACCAGCGACAGGCTGGAGAACGGCTTGATCAGGTACGCGAATGCGCCGATCTCGCGCGCCGCGCGCCGATGCATGGCATCGTCGTGAGCGGTGATGACCACGACGGGTGTCGTGGAACCTGCGGCTGCGAGCCGGCGCTGCAGTTCGAAGCCGCTCATATCGGGCAGATGGACGTCGAGCACCAGGCAATCCGCCTGGCACGCGTCGCGGTCCGACAGCAGTGCGCCAGCAGACGTGAAGCAGCGCGTGTCGAACCCGGCGGCTTCGAGCAGTCGGCTCACCGCGACGATCACGCTGCCATCATCTTCGACAATAGTGATCGTGCTCACGTTAAGCCACGCAAGAGCGGCGCGCTACGCGACAGCGCGATTCCCAGGCGCATCCCATGCGCGCGCGATGCTGTCATGAGTACACAGGAACTCGTCGTCGGGCAATCAGTAGAGTGGGGCCGGAGAATGTCCGGTGCGCATCAGGGTGTCTTGAACGGCAGGGTGAAGGCGAAGGCAGCGCCGCCCTCCCGGCGATTCTCGGCCCAGATTGCGCCGCCATGCATTGCGACGATGGAGCGCGCGATCGACAGGCCGAGGCCCAGCCCCTCGTTCTTCGTCGTGTAGAACGAATCGAACAGCTTGTCCTTGTGCGCCTGCTTGAAACCGTGACCTTGATCGAGCACGGTCACCATGAGGTTGTGCTCGGCACACAGCTCGGTTCGCACTTCGAGCACCCGCCGGTCGACGGGCGTTTCTTTCATCGAGTCCATGGCGTTGATCAGCAGGTTGAGCAGCACTTGCTGCAAGTGCACGGGATCCGCGAATGCGCGCGGCAGGGTCGGGTCCAGCGACGTGCGAATGACGATGTTGCGCCGGACGGCGTCTGGCAGCACGAGGGCCAGCACGCTCGAGGCCAGCGAATTCACGTCCACATCTTCGAGTTGCAGCTCGCGCTTGCGCAGGAGCGTTCTCAGGCGACGCACGATGCTGTCGGCGCGCAAGTCGTCCTGACGCACGTCGGCGAGGATCTCGCGCACCACGGCGAGGTTCGGCTGCGGCTGGCGCAGCAGCAGGTCCGCCGTCTCGACGTTGCTCAGGATGGCGCTCAGCGGCTGCGTGACCTCGTGCGCAACCGACGCCGTGATCTCGCCGATGAGCGCGAGCCGGGCTGCGTGCGTGATCTCGGCGTACTGACGCCGAGTGTCGGCGCGGGCGCGTGAGTGGCGACGGTTCTGGATGAGCAGGGCAATGATGAAAACCATCTGCAGCGCCAGCAACGCGCTGATCATGTATGACAGTTTGTCGATGGGCGCACTCCATCGCGGGAGTCGGACGACTACCTTAGGACGCGCGCGCCGTGGGCCGAATACGCACGAGGGGAAGCGGCTGTGCGTATCGAGGGGCCCCTAGGTTATTTCTCCCCTCGTACGCATTGCGGCGTCCACAGCCGCAGCGCACAGTCACCGCAAAACGCAGAACTCAGCGGCAGACAGGGGAAAAGCCATGCAGGTTCAGTCAGCAGTACACGTCATCGACGACGACGACAGCTTTCGCCGCAGCATGCTGCGCATCCTCCAGGCACTTGGGTATGTCGCAGTGGGCTACGGTTGTGCCGGCGAATTTCTCCTGGCAGTAAGGGGCGAGGCGGCGGGCTGTATCCTGCTGGATATCACGATGCCCGGCCCCAGCGGCATGGATCTGCTGCGCGGCCTGATGCAGCGCGGGTCGGTATCGCCGACCATCTTCGTGACCGCGCGCGACGACATCATGACCAGCGTCACCGCGATGAAGATGGGCGCCTTCGACTACCTCGTCAAACCGGTGAGCGCCGAGCGATTGGCGGCCGTCGTTGACCGAGCAATGCGGTTGGATGCGCAACGGCTGGCCGCGCGCTACGAGCTGCAGGAGTTGTGCTC
>DATEML010000071.1:0-2448 GCA_035275585.1 Steroidobacteraceae bacterium
GAAGAAACGAGCGCAGTCGAAGCGCAGCGTGCACGGGCCACGGCACGTTACTGGCGCCGGGCGCAGTGTCTTTCGGGATTTGTTTCCGAAGGCGGAGGCGGAGGAGCTCGAGATCCGTTCAGTGCTCCTGAACGGTCTCGAGCGCTGGCTCGCAGCGTCAGACATGACCCAGACAGAGGCCGCGAAAGTACTCGGCGTCACGCAGGCGCGGATTTCAGACATCCGGCGCGGCAAGATCAACCAGTTCAGCCTGGATTTGCTCGTTCGCCTTGCTGCTCGCGCCGGCCTCCGGCCGACGTTGAAGCTGGCGGCCTGATCGACCAGAGCACAGCGGCGCGCGGCCATTCCACCGCGCGCCGCGTACGGGGGTCGTTACTCGACGATGTTGAGCACCACGATGTCACGGCGCGTCAGCAGCGGCGCGTTCACGTCAGCGACGGCGCGCGCAGTTGCCTCTTTCGCGCACGTACGCACGTTCGACTGCAGCTCGATCGGCACCGGGCTCAGGTAGTAGCCGCAGACCTTGCGCGCAGCGGACTCGATGCGGCTGAGGAGGATGGCGGCGTCGGCCTCGCTCTCCAGGTTGAGGTCGGCGTAGCTGACGACTTGCTGGTGGATGGTGCCGCGGACGGGCGTCGTGGCCTGGGCCATGCCGGCCAGGGAGCCAGCCAGCAACGCGGCGGCGGCAATGGCAAATGTCTTCTTCATCTCTTCAATACTCCAGTGCAAATGGGGCCGATGGATAAATGCAAAAGCTTTCGAGGGTGCACTTTGCAGGCGGCCCGTGAACGCGGCGGCACCCTCGTCGTGAAAAAGTCGTGAACGTCGTACCGATCCGTGTCGGGGCAACGCGTATTGTCTCGGCCGCCGATGCGCCTACCATCCGCAAATATGAGATTCAATCGTACCGTCGTACCAGCCGCGCTCATCGGCGCGTTCGTGACTCTGCTGAATGGTTGTTCGGTCGCGCTCGCCGACACTCGCAATGTCGTGCTGATCATTGCCGATGACCAGGGGCGCGATCTCGGCGTCTACGGCAATCCGGTCCTGCGGACTCCGAATCTCGATGGGCTCGCCGCTCGCGGCACGCTGTTCACGAGCGCCTTCGCGACGGTGTCGTCGTGCAGCCCGAGTCGCTCGGTGATCTACACGGGTCTGTATTCGCACTCCAACGGAATGTATGGCCTGGCGCACGATGTTCACAACCAGCATCTGCTGCCCTCGGTGCGAACGCTGCCGCAATTGCTCAAAGCCGCAGGCTACCGGACAGGACTCGTCGGCAAGAAGCACATCCTTCCGGAGTCGCAGCTACCCTTCGATGAAGAGCTGGCGCCGGAGCGTCCCGGCAATCGCGACGTCGCGTTCATGGCAGACGAGGCTCGCAAGTTCATTTCCAGGACTGCTGGCAAGCCGTTTCTGCTGATCGTCGGCTACAGCGATCCGCATCGCGCGCCGGAGAACTTCGGCAACACACAAACATGGCCGCGCGTCGCGCGAGCGACATACGATCCGGCGAAGGTGATCGTGCCGGCGCATTTACCGGACTTGCCCGAAGTGCGCCGCGACCTGGCGCAATACTATGAATCGGTGAGCCGGCTCGACGGTGGCGTCGGGCTGCTGCTCGATGTCCTTCGCGAGACGAAGCACGACGGCGACACGCTCGTGATCTATCTGAGCGACAACGGGCGTGCTTTCCCAGGCGCCAAGACGACTCTCTACGACGAGGGCATTCACCTGCCGCTGATCGTCTCGTCGCCGGCGCAGACGAAGCGCGGCGTGCGCAACGATGCAATGGTCAGCTGGGTCGACATCACGCCGACGATTCTGGATTGGGCCGGGGTCTCGCTGCCCAGTGGGCAGCAACTCGTCGGCAGGACGATACTGCCGATCCTCGAACAAGCAGATCCACGCGGCTGGGATCGCGTGTTCGCGTCGCATGGCTTCCACGAGATCCAGCAGTACTACCCGATGCGAGCGTTGCGCACGCGCGAGTACGAGTACATCGTCAATCTGGCCGCACCGCTGGAGTTTCCGATTGCGGGGGACATTGCGTCTTCGCCGTCATGGCAGGCAATCGCCGCGCGGCCCAGCGTGGGTCTGGGGGCGCGCACGCTGCAGGCGTTTCTGCATCGTCCGGCCGAGGAGCTCTACGATCTGCGAAAGGATCCTGCAGAAGTGCGCAACCTGGCTGCCGATCCCGCGCATCGCGAGGTTCTCGATCGCATGCGAGCGGAGATGGCGAAGTTCAGAGCCGAAACGCACGATCCGTGGCTGCCCGGGCAGTCGGCTGTATTCGGGCACGATGAGCACTGAGACGTTTCTGCGGAAACGTCAGGCGAAGGGCTGATCGATCGAAGGCGGCGGCACCGAGAACCACTTCGGGCCGCTCTCGGTGATGTGAATGCAATCTTCCAGTCGCACGCCGAAGCTGCCGGGAATGTAGATACC
>DATEML010000072.1:0-5069 GCA_035275585.1 Steroidobacteraceae bacterium
CCTTTGCCGACGCACAGGCCTATGCGGCCTGGGCCAGCAAGGAATTGCCGACCGAAGCCGAGTGGGAGTATGCCGCACGCGGCGGGCTGGACGGCGCCGAATATGCCTGGGGCAGCGAGTTCACCCCCGGCGGCCGGCATATGGCCAACACCTGGCAGGGCGAATTTCCCCGCCAGAACCTGGTCGCCGACGGCTACCGCCGCACATCGCCGGTCACGGCCTTCCCGCCCAACGGCTACGGCCTCCACGACATGATCGGCAACGTCTGGGAATGGACCCGCGACTGGTACGCGTCCCGCCATCCCGCGCCCGCCGGCAAGCCTTGCTGCATCCCGTCCGATCCCAGGGGCGGCACGCCCGAGGCGAGCTACGACCCCGCCCAGCCCGCGATCCGCATCCCGCGCAAAGTGCTGAAGGGCGGCTCGTTCCTGTGCGCGCCGAATTACTGCCGCCGTTATCGCCCGGCTGCGCGCCACGCCCAGCCGATCGACACGAGCACCTGTCACGTCGGTTTTCGCTGCGTCGTGCACGAGGTTTGAGCGAATCACACGACTGGGCTCACCTCTGCGGGAAAAGCATCGTGAAGGTGAACCGCAGACCCCATTCGGCACCGTTGTCGGGAGCTTCGAAGTAGTAGCGCGCGCCCGCCTGGTAACTGACCAATTGACTGCCGAGCTTCGTGACCTTGCTGTAACCGATGTTGAACGGCACGGTCCATTGCTGTGCCTTCCAGTCGTAGGTCGATTCGAAGTTGACCGAGAACGTGCGACCCTGGCCGAGTCCCTTGGTGAGGAACGGTTGCAGGAACGTGGAGCTGACGTCGGCGCGATCGTCCTCGCCGGCGACTGACCAGAGATGATTCATGAGCGCGCCATAGGTCCATCCATCCGCGGTCTGCTTGAGCGCAACGGCGGTGGGACCCGCGCTCCATTTGCCGGAGCCGAGGAGATCATCGCCGGCAGTAGGCAAAGCGAGCGCGGGGCCCGCTCCCCAGATCCATCCGGATCGAGTGTGCGCCTTGGGCGAGAAGAACAGGCTCTGCAAGACATCGCCGAGACCCGATTGGTGACCTGAGTCCGGCAGGATGTCTTCCTGGCTGATGAGTGGGACGATGGTGCGCGAGATCATGTTCCAGTCATTGCCGATCGAGACGGGAATGACGGGCTGCACGTTTGCGAGGAAGCGGCTGCCGTCTGCTCCGAAGACCTCGTCGTAGTTCAGTTGTATCGGCACGCTGATCAGGCTCGAGACCGGATTCGAGAGCTGCTTCGCCAGTTCGTCAGCGTCCTGCGCGGTGGCCTGGGTCGACGCGATCAGCAGACCCGATCCGCCCAGCCACGGCAGCATCGATCGGGATCCGGCCATGCGATCCTCCGTGGAACGGCAGCGGGATTCGACTCAGTTCAATACTCGCGCGAGCATGTCTCTCTCGCGCTGGTAACCGGCGGCTCCGAGGTAATTGAGCACGGCCGGCGCGAATTGCGACGCGAGCGGCTGCCCTATTCCGAGGCTCGAGAGCGCCGCTTCGTACTCGCCGATATTGTCGAGAGGGCCTGTGACGATTCCCTGCAGCTTCACTTGCTGCATCGCTCGTTCGGCGTTCGGGATGCGTTGTGCCAACTCGTCGAACTCCGGCTTGGGCAGCCGTTCCCGGGCAAATACCAGCAATGCGCCCAGAGCGCCGCGCACCTGAGTCTCGTTCAGCCCGAACTGCTCCTGCAGTTGCGGAATGATGCTGCGCGCCGACTGCGCGGCAACCGCCTGTTCATGCGGAACGAGGCATGCGAGCAGGCAAGCGAACAGCGCCGCAACCGGGAGGTTCAATGCGTTCGCGTCGCGAACATGGACGCGCGCCGCGCGCAGCATCGAGGCGGACTTCAGCAACGCGAAGCCGGTGCTCATCAGGTTCAGACCGACCAGCACGCCCACCGCCCACAGCCCCGACATCGGCCACTGACTCCAGAGCAATACGCCCAGGAGCAGCGATACGCCGCCACTGAACAGCAGCCATAGCCAGCCCTCGGCCGGTCGAAAGCGGAACGACACGATGATCTTGCCGACGCCATCGACCATGAAGTAGCCCGCCAGCAAAAGCGTGAGCACACCCAGACCGAAGAGCGGTCGAGCGAGGACTGCGACGCCGGCGAGCGCAGTGACGACGCCGACGACCAGGCCCAATACTTTTTCCATCCCGGTCGCCGCCTGCAGACCGCGAATTGCAGCTGCGACGCCCGCGCCCAGGAGAATGAGGCCGATCACGATTACCACGGCACTGCCTGCCGCGGCCGGAGTGAGGATAGCGACGACACCGAGCACGATGAGCGCGATCCCCAGCCACGTGAAGTGACCGCCGACGGCAGCGTTGGTGTGCGTCATACGATTGCTCCTGCGAGGAGCATTCGTTATAGGGCGACCGGCGGTGCGGCACTATCGATTTAGCGCACGCCGTGCGTTCGCGGGCGCGCGCGAACAGCCGATTTCCGTCGTGCGCATATTCGATAGTTGTGGCCATTCGCCTCACTAATATGTGTGGCGTGACTGCAAACACGCGAATGGTCAATCAGAACTGGTGGATCACCACTCTGATGATCAACGCGCACAAGTACTGTCCGCCGCTCACCCGGGATATCGAGTGCGACGTGCTGATCGTCGGCGGCGGTTTCAGCGGCATGAGCGCCGCCGCGGAGTTCCTGCTCAAGGGACTGCGTGTGGTGCTCATCGAAAAGAACATCGTCGGCGGCAGCTCATCGGGCCGCAGCGCCGGCTTTCTCACGCCCGACAGCGAGCTCGAGTTGCATCAGCTGGTTCGCCGCTACGGCACTCAGGCGGCGGCGGAGATCTGGGAAGCGCCTGTCCGCGGCATCGACCGCATCGTCGATACGCTGAAGAGACACGATATTCAATGCGGGTTGCTCAAGCAGGACTCGCTGTTTCTCGGCCTCGGCGCCGGCGGCGCCGAGTCCGTCGAGTCCGAGCGTGAGTGCCGCGAGAGCGTCGGCTTCACCGATCAGCGCACCTACGACGAGAGTCAGCTCAAGCAGATTCTCGGCGCGGAGGGCTATACCGCGGGCATCCGCTACGGCGGCACGTACGGAGTCAATCCGCTGCAGTGCCTGCAGGGCTTGAAGGATCTGCTGATCGAGAACGGCATGCAGGTCTTCGAAAGCACGGAGATGGATCGACTCGACGACCACACGGCGCATACGCACGCCGGCACCGTGACTGCGGAGAACATCATCGTCGCAGTCGACAAGCTGACCGACGCGATCAGTCCGCTCGCCGACGAAACGTTCCACGCACAGACGTTCCTCAGCGTGACCGAGCCGCTGACCGACAGCGAGCTGCGCATTCTGTTTCCGTCCGGCGAGCAGATGCAGTGCTGGGACTCCAAGCTCGTGTACTCGTACTTCAGGCTGACCGGCGACCATCGCCTGCTGCTCGGCGGCGGCACGCCCGTCACGACGTTCCTCAAGGACGCCTACAACAATCCCGGCATCATCAGGCGCGTCATCAAGGATTTCCGCAGTCACTTCCCGCGACTGAACGATCTGTCCTTCATCCAGTTCTGGCCCGGACAGATCGACATGACCCGCGACCTGCTGCCGGTCATCGCGCGACCGCCCGGCGCCGAGCACGTGCGCTTCATCCTCGGCTGCGTGGGGATTCCGTGGGCGACCTTCTGCGGCAGCTTTGCCGCGCGCAACGTGCTCGGCGAGGCCGAGGAAGACTACAAGAAGTACTTCAACTACTTCTCGAACCAGCGGCACTTCGCGCTGCCGAGCGGCCTCGGCAAGGTCATCGGCAAGCCGCTGCTGTTCTCGCTCGCGAACAGCTGGGCGAAGTTCTACCAGGTCGACACGCTGCGACCGCACGCCGAGGCGCAGAAAGAATTCTGATTCGCGCAGTCACACCAGGAGTCATCCAATGTCATCCCGCATCTCGTTCCATCGCCGCACGACCGGCGCTGCCTTGCTCACGGTGCTGCTCGGCGCATGCACGTCGCAGCCGCCGCAGCCGGCTACCGTCGAGAGTACCGAAGAAGTCTCGGCCACCGTCGAGGCTATCGATGTGCAGAAGCGACTGCTGTCGCTGGTCGGGCCCGATGGCGAGAAGATCACGGTGGAAGTTGCGCCTCAAGTCCGCAATCTCCCGCAGGTCAAGGTGGGTGACCGTGTCGTCGCGCGCTACTACAAAGCGTTGGCTGCTGAGCTTCGCAGCCGCGGCGACGGTACAGGATCGACGCAAGCGCCCGTCTATGAGGCAACCGCCAGCCGTGCCGCCGAGGGCGAAAGGCCCGCCGCCATGGTCGGCGCGCAGAGCCGCCAGACCGTCCGCGTTACGAGCGTCGACACGAAGAACAATGTCGTGAACTTCTATGGATCCGACGGCCTGGCGCGCTCGGTGCCGGTGAGCTCGCCGCAAGGTAAGGAGTTCATCAGCAAGCTCAAGGCAGGCGATGAGGTCGAGCTCACCTACACGGAAGCCGTCGCGCTGAGCGTCGAACCAGCGAAGTAGGTCAGCGTTTGCTCACCCACGCGTACTGCCAGAACACGCCCCACGTATCGAAGTCACCGCCGAAGCGCGTCGAGACGCCGCTCGTCCAGGCGAGCTTGAGGGACTGATGCGCGGTCAGCGGAGCGGACAACGCGACACCGGCGCGCGAGTTGCCCTGCACATCGTTGTTCTCGATTCCGCCCACGGTCGTGCGTCCGCCGCGGTAGTAGGTCGAGCTTGCGGCGATCCACCACCCCGGGCGAAAGCTGTAGCTCACGTGCGCCTGGATCGATGCGATGTATTCCTGCTCGCGCCGCCTGCCGCCGAAGAACGCATCGTTGTCCGTATAGAACCAGGCGGCCAGCGACGCCTCGAACAGCCAGCGCCCGTGCGGCAGCGCCATGCCGAGCTCCGGCTTGAACGACCAGCGGTTGCTGCCGATGTTGATGAGCCTCGACGAGTCGTACTGACCGGTCGGCGCCGTGATGGCCAGACTTGCACCGACCAGCGGTCGCGAGCGTTCGCCTCGCAGATTCATCGCAATGCGCACGCGCAGGTCCGCGGGACCCGAGCGC
>DATEML010000073.1:0-2660 GCA_035275585.1 Steroidobacteraceae bacterium
CGCCTCGCCCGCCTGCACGTCCGCCGTGATCCGTCCGCGTGACGGCGCCTTCGTCGAGCGCATGAAGTTTGCGAACGCCTTGACGTCCGCGCCGTCGTCCTCCGGGTCCGCGACCGGATCGTACCGCGTGCCGGGGCCGACATAGCGGCCGCTCGAGGTGTTCTCGTCCGGGAACAGCGGGCTGGTGATGCCCATCTCGTTGAGATACGCATCGGCGGAGAACGACTCGAGGCTGCGATGCTGGTTCTTCCAGCCGAAGCGGCCGACGCCCATCGCATTGTTACCCTCCAGCGCCGGCACCATGATCGCCGTGCCGCGGATCTCTGCCGGCTGCGCATCGCGGAGCGCCAGCAGCGTTTCGTTGGCGACGCATTCGACGAAGCCGTTGCCGAGCGTGTTGGTCGAGATGCGGAACGTGCGGACGTCGTCCTCGAACGCGACGCGCTCGACGATCGCCGGGTTCGTGGCGCGCGAGTGGATCAGCGAGCCGCCGAGCGATTCGAAGAAGCCGCCGGATGCGTCCAGATGTCCGGTGCGGTGCTCGGCGATCTGGCTGGCGCCGCCGGTCACCACGTTCTGGTGGCACTCGGCGCAGCTCTGTGCGTTGTATGTCGGGCCGAGGCCGTCCGCGATCACTTCGACTTCCTCGAAGATGAAGCGGTTGTCGTTGAACGAGCGGTCCGGCACGACGTTGTCCTCGTTGAGCGTGTCATACCCCGGTCCCTGTCGCAGGAAGCCGTTGGTTCGGTTGTCGAACCCGGTCGGTGCTTCGCTGAAGAAGTCCGCCTGCGTGATCGCCGTCGTCGATTGCTCCGCGGGCATGACTCCAGAATGCTGGAAGCGGGTCGTGGCGCGGTCATCGGCCGTCGAGTCGAGGCCCAGTATCAGCAGCGGCGATGCCGTCATCGCCGCCAGTGCAAACCTTCTTAGTGCTTGCATCACGATTCTCCCGGTTGATCGTTGGGCAAAAGGATCCCGCTCGCGCGCTGCGCGAGTTTCTTCCTTCGTTGATTTCTCCCCTGGCGCGCTGTCGGTGCGCAGCGCTCAGATCCATGTCAGAAACGCGCGGGAGCGTGCTCCGATTCGGTAGCTCCTGCAACGTGCGAATGTGGCGACGATAAAGATCGCCGACAGGGAAATATTCTGGCTATGTCAGCGGAGCACCGAACAGGCGTCCGTGGAGTGCGAACACGGCGACGAAGATCACGATCGCGACCAGCGGACGCACGACGCCGATCTCGCGCAACGCCGGGCCGAGTCGATTGCGTCCCGCAACGATCGCGGCGAACGGCACGTTGGAAGTTTCGCGCGCGAAGTGTTCCCAGCGCTCGCCGAAGTTGCGACGACGTTTCGCATCGATCGACGCGGTGCCGCCGACCGCTAGCAGCAGCAGCGACCCGAACAGAATCGACGAAGCCGCGTCGCCGTTGATCACGAAGTGCACGAGCGCCCACAGCGCCGTGCCCCACAGGAACGGGTGCCGCGTGATGCGCGTCATGCCGCGCACCTGCACTTCGCGAGTGAGCTGCGATTCCATGCCGACTTTCGTCGGGCTCGGTGTGGCGATGCCGACGACGATGAACGCGAACGCGATCAGCAGGAGCGGCAGAGCGATCGGCTGCAGCGCGAGCAGCTGGCCCCACAGCGGAACGTGCGGCGCGTGCGAGTACGCCCTGGCCATCCAGATCAGGCCGATCAGCGATGCCAGCGCGAACAAGCCGCGGAAGGCTCGCTCGCCCACGACGCTCACCAGGCCGTCACGCAGCCTCGTGCCGGAGACGCCGAAGTGAATGGCGAGGAAGAACACGGCCGCGGCAACCAGGTTGGCCATGTCCGCATCTTACGCCGTGTGATACTCGCGCACATCGCACGTATATAACTGCATGGCTGCAAAAGAGGCAGTGGCGGACCGCCCAATGCACTGGCCGTCGACCGGAGATGCCGACTGGGAAGCGCTTTACGCGGACCACCTGCCGCGGATCTACAACTATTTCCGCTTTCGCCTCGCCGGCGAAGCGGATGTCGAGGACCTGACAGCGCGCACGTTCGAGAAGGCGTGGTCGGCGCGGTCGCGCTACCGCCGGGATCTCGCGGGCTTTTCGACGTGGCTGTATCGGATCGCGCAGAACGTCTGCGTCGATCACTTGCGCTCGCGCCGCACGCGTCGCTCGATGCCGCTTCCGACGTGACGATAGAGGGCACGCCCGAGACCGAAGCGGAGCACCGTTCCGACTTGACCCGGCTCGCTGCTCTCACGGCGTCGCTGCCGGATCGGGAACGCGAGCTCATCGCGCTGAGATATGGCGCAGGCCTCAGCAACCGCGCGATCGCGCCGCTCGTGAACTTGAGCGAATCGAACGTCGGCACGATCCTGCACCGCACGGTCCAGGCGGTGCGGTCGCAGTGGTAGCGGCGGAGATGCACCGATGAACGACGAATTCCTCCATGCTCTGCGCCGCGACCCGCCGCCGCGATTTGCGAGCGAGCTGAAGCGCCGGCTGGATCGTCAGTCGGTGCGAAGCCGGCGGTTCTCGATCTTGCGAATGATGGCGGGCGTGTTGCTGATCGGCGGCGTCGCAATGGGGGCGGCGCTGTTGTTCCGCGATCGTCAGGAGCTGTCCAGCAAGGATGTGCCAATCGCACAGACGACCGCAGCGAAG
>DATEML010000074.1:0-19439 GCA_035275585.1 Steroidobacteraceae bacterium
GCTGAAGCCCCCGAAGTAGCCGCCCGGCGCGCGCATGCCACGAATCTATCTGGTGCGACATGCCAAGCCTGCGGCCGCCTGGGGCGACGATCCGGACCCGGGCCTCGACCCGCTCGGCGCAACGCAAGCGACAGCGGTAGCACAGCACTTGGCGAAAGCGATTACCCGGGGTCCCGTGTACACGAGCCCGTTGCGCCGCTGCCGCGAAACCGCGCGACCGCTGTGCGAGCTTTGGGAGTGCGAACCGACCGTGCTCCCTGCACTGGCTGAAATACCGTCGCCGCGGCTTGATTCCACTGCGCGTCGCGAATGGCTCACTGCGGGGATGCGCGGCACGTGGCGTGAATTGCACGATCGGGCACCGCCCGGCTCGATCGACTACCTGCAATGGCGTCGCGGTGTCGTCGACTGCCTGCTCGCCCTGTCGCACGACTGCGTCGTTTACGCGCACTACATCTCGATCAACGTGGCAGCCGGCGCCGCGCAACAGCGCGACGAGGTCGTGTGCTTCCGGCCGGACCACGCATCGGTGACGGTGCTCGATGCGAGCGAGGGGCGTTTGCGACTGATCGAGCTCGGCCGCGAAGCCCAGACCGGCGTGCTCGTTCGTTGAGGACCCGCAGTAGCGTCGCAGGTCACTTCAGTCGTGACACGAAAGTAACTAATCGGTAACGGTGGCGCGCTCCTATAATCCGCGTCCCACTGATCCTGGCGGCACGAGAGAGAGCACCACCATGAAGATCTCCATGTACGAAGCCTCGATTCCCACGTTCCTGCACACGCTGCGCAATCTGAAGGCGCTGCTCGAAAAGGGCGTTGCACATGCCGAGGCGAGGAAGTACGACCCGAACCTGCTCGCTGCGACGCGCCTCACGGCCGACATGCTGCCGCTGACGCGGCAGATTCAGATCGCGAGCGACGCGGCCAAGGGCGCCGCGGCGCGCCTGACCGGCGTCGATCCGCCGAAGTTCGAAGACAACGAGGCGACGCTCGCCGATCTGATTGCGCGCGTCAGCAAGACCATCGACTACCTGCAGGGCTTCAAGCCCGAGCAGTTCGAGGGTTCGGACGATCGCACGATCACGATCCCGACGCCGCGCCAGACGTTCACGTTCCCGGGGCTGATCTTCCTGCGCCACTGGGCGCTGCCGAATTTCTTCTTCCACGTCACGACGGCGTACAACCTGCTGCGTCAGAACGGCGTGGAGATCGGCAAGGCGGATTATCTGGGACGGGTCAGCTGAAAATAAAGTGACGGAAGTGACGAGAGTGACGGGGTGACGAAGCAGCGTCACTCTCGTCACTCCGTCACCCTTGTCACTTCTCCTCGGTCGCCGCCTTGCCCAGAAACATCAAACGATCGTTCAAGGCGGCAACCATATCGACGTACGCGGCTGCGCGCTGATCGCTGCGCGCAATGGAATCTGCGGCCTCGAGGGCCTCTTTGAAAATCGATGAGCCCTGGTCCACGTCGCCGGTCTTGACGCGCGCCGCCGCGAGCGCCGCGAAGGCAGCCGGCTTCGGCTGCTTCTCCTCGATGTTGCGCACTGCGCGCCGCGCCGCCTCGATCGTCTCCTGCGACAGCGGCGCAGTCGCGCGCAGCAGCTGCATTCCGAGCACGCCGAACTGAGCCGCGGCTTCGATCAGCGGATCGTCGAACGCGGCCGCGCTGGCCGATGCTGATGCGCTGTCTGCATTGGTCTGCATCGTGACGACATCTCGCACGAGCAACGCCCGCGCGACGCGATCGTTCATACGCAGCGCTGCCTGCAACGCACCGGCCGAATCGCCGGCGCGGGCGAGGCCGCGAGCGATGTGATCGAGCGTGTCCTCGCGGCGGTCGCCGCGCTCGAGGCCCTCAGCCTCACGCAATGCGCGCATGAGCGTCGGCACCGCTGACTGGTTATCGCCGCTGACCGCCTGCAAGCGCCCGATCTGCGCGAAGGTCAGTGCCCGACGAGCGGGTTCGCCGGAATGCGCTTCGACCTCGGCAATCGCCGCTGCAAACAGTTTCCTGGAGGTATCCGCATCGCCTTCGACTGCGCGAGTTGCGGCAAGCCGTCCCTGCATCACGGCGCGGTGCAGGTCGTCATCGACCTTCTGCAGCGTCTCGAGGGCGCCGTTCATGTCGCCCTTGTCGGCGCGCGCGAGCGCGACGCGTCCATAGACCTGCGCGCGGTCGGCGCGGCGAACGCGCGAGACCAAGGCGTTGGCCCGATCGATGCGGCCGGCGCGGACTTCGGCAACGGCGATGTCGCCCGCAGCGAGCGCCTGGTAGAACGGATCGTCGATGTCGCGCAGCATGTCACGCGCCGCGGCCAGCTCGCCGCGCCCTGCAGAGATAGCAACGATCTGGCGCAGGATCTCGCTCTTCGCTTCTCGCTCGCGAATCGTCGCCGCTATCTGCTGCGCGCCCGCAACGTTACCGGCGCGCAGCTGGAACGTCGCGACCTGAACGAGCGCTGCGCCCTGTTGCCGCTTCGCCTCGATCCGATTCGCGGTCTCACGCGCGCCGATCAGATCGTCAGCCGCGATCTGCGCGAGCACGACGTCGTTCAGCACCCAATCGCGAAAGGCCGGCTCGCGGATCTGTTCGACCGCGGCGAGCGCCTGGTGAATCGTACGATCGACGGAGGATTCGGCAATCAGCGTCTGCACCCGCGCGATGCTGGCGAGCGCTTCAGCGCGTCGATACGGATCTTCGATGGTTTCCGCGGCGGCGAGCGCGCGCGAAAGAGCAACGGCGCGCCACTGCAGTGGGTCGTCGGCGCGCGCCGCCACAGGCAGTAGCGCGATCGACGCCGCAACGAGCAGGAACCGCCTGAGCTGCATGATCGGCAGAGATACCCCAGAGAGGGATTAGCCTCCGCCGCGGGCAGCGAAACGTCAACAGCCGCTCAGCAATCGATGATGGGCGCGACCGCCGCGCGAATTCTCTGCATCTGCGGTTGCGTGACCATGCCGCCGAGCAGCTTCGTGAGGTGCGGATGCTGACAACCGGAAGCAATGTATTGCCAGCGATACGCGCGCAACACAGTCTCGCGGATTGCGTGCTGTTCGGCTGGCGTGAAGCTGCGATCGCACAGGCGCATGAAGTAGCCGGCGTCTGCCGCCGACTGTCCCTGCAGCAGATGATCGAGACCGCCGATGAGCGCGATCAGGTCGTCGACCGCAGCGTCGCGCGCTTCGGCGCTCAGCGTGCGGTCCTCGCGGCACCACTCGATCTCGTCCATCACGGCGTGCTGGCACTCTTCGAGCCAGTGGAAGCGGAACACGTCGCGGTACAGGTCGGAGAGCTCCTCGTCGCGCTCGATGCTTTCGCGGTAGTGCACCTGAGTGAAGAGTTCCACGTGGCAGGTCATCGCCAGCACCGCCCAGCTCGACTTGCCGAGGATGGTGCGCGCGACTTCGTTGGCGTCGGCGACCAGCGCGTAGCCGCCGGGCATCTTCGCCGCGAGCGCAGTCTCGATGCGACGGAACAGCTCCTGGTGCTTGATCTCCTCGTCGCTGAATCGCACCAGGCCTTCGAGCGCGATCTGGTCGCCGAGGCCGTAGCGAATGGCCATTTCCAGTGTCTTGGCGCTGATGAAGCGCTCGAGCAGCCCGAAGATGCAGGCATAGCTGCGGCCCTGCACGTGGCTCATCGTGCGCTTTTCGTCGCGCGTGAGAAACGCGAGGTCGTTGACCTTGGTGAGCCCGTCGGGCAGGAACTTGCGGCGGAAGTCGAAGCTGCGGCCGCGGAACACGTCGGCGTCGATGTCCCAGCGGACGCGCTTGGAGGCCTTGATGCAGCGCGCGTAGCGCGCGCGGTCGCTGTTCTCGTGGAACAGGCGCTCTGCGGCGGGCGAGACGACCAGGTCGACGGCGGCGTTCATGTGCGGGGTCCAGGGGGGAGCGAGGGACGAGGCGCATCGTGCCCCCATCGCACAAGTCGCACATGAGGCAGGTGCCTCATTCGTTGCCGGGACAAATGTCCCACGTACTTTCGGGCAGTCGGGTCAGAACAGGCCGCGGTCGCGGGCGAGCACGATCGCGCGGGAGCGCGAATCGACGTTGAGCTTCTCGAAGATGTTCGTGAGGTGGTTGCGCACCGTCTTCTCGCTGATGAACAGTTTGCGCGCGATCTCGCCATTGGCCTCGCCGTGGGACACGAGCCGGAGGATCGCGTTCTCCCGCGCCGTGAGCTCCGGCAGGTCGCCCCGCTGCGCCGGCTCCGTCACCGCCTCGCCCGGGCCGAGAAAATCCACGAACGCTTCGCAGAAGCGCTCCCACGCCGGTTCGCACTCGATCAGGATGTGGTTACGGCTCTCCAGAGTCACGAAGCGCGCGCCGGGGATCTCGGCCGCGAGCAGCCGGCCCTGCTCGTACGGGATACGTGCGTCGCCCTGCGCATGTACGACCATCGTCGGCACCTGCACGCGCGGCAGCAGCGCGCGCACGTTGATCTCGCCGAACGATTCGAGAATCCGCGCTGCGATCTCCGGCTGCGTCGTGGTC
The DNA here is from genome assembly GCA_035275585.1 of Steroidobacteraceae bacterium. Taxonomy (GTDB): domain Bacteria; phylum Pseudomonadota; class Gammaproteobacteria; order Steroidobacterales; family Steroidobacteraceae; genus Steroidobacter. The sequence continues at coordinate 4,498 of DATEML010000074.1, forward strand.
CGCATCAAGTCGCTGAACCAGCGCACTTGTTCGGCATTCGCATCCGGAATGAACAACGAAGCGAACAGTTGGCGAAACGCGGGGTTCTCCTGTCCCCAGCCTTGCCGGATCAACTCGATGAGCGCCTGGCCATGGCGGCGCGCTTCCGCCCCGCGCTGTGCCCAACCTTCGGCGTAACAGCCGTAAAGCACGAGCTGCGTGACGCGCTCTGGATGCCGCACGGCGTATTCGATGCACGCGGCGCCGCCCTGCGAGAGACCGAGCAATGGAAACCGGTCGAGGTCCGAAGCCGCGACGATCGCCTCGAGGTCGGCCACCTGCGCCTCGTGCGAAAGATCCTGCGCGTTCCAGTCGGACAGCCCGCAGCCGCGCGGATCGAAACGAATCAGCTGGCGGCCGGACGAGAGGAAGCGGAACCAGTGCCGCCAGACCGGGCTCTGCCAGTCGAACTCCAGGTGCGACAACCAGTTCGCCGACTTGACGAGCGGCGCGCCGCTCCCCGAAGTCGCGACCGCCAGGCGCACGCCGTCGGCGGACTTGATGAACCGGATCGTTTGCTGCATGGAGGACACGGCGAAGCGGCGGCGGACCTGCGAACCGCCGCCGCCAAGAATACTACGCCGGGGGCCGTCGTCAGATGGCTCTAAGGGCCGTAGCGACCGGCAGCCGCGCGGCCCGCACCGCCGGGAACAGGCCGCCGATCAGGCCGATCGTGCAGGCCCAGATGATGCCGGTGGTGATGAGCGCCGGGCTGACGCTGAGCTCGAAAATCAGGTGGCTGGAAGCTGCGCCGCCGGCGGAGGTACTGACCTGGTGCCCATTGAAGAACAGCCAGGCGAGTGCTGCGCCGATCGCACCGCCAATGAGCGCGAGCAGCAGCGCCTCGGCCAGCACTGACATCACCATCGCGGTCGCGCCGAAGCCGATTGCGCGCAGCGTTGCTATCTCGCGTAGGCGAGCGCTCACCGCGGAATACATCGTGTTCAGCGCGCTGAAAATCGCGCCGACGGCCATGATGCCGCCGACGACGTAGGCGATCACGTAGATCACCTTGCTGATCGTCTCGGACTGACGACGGTAATACTCGCGCTCACGGGTCACGTCGACGGCCAGCGCCGGGTTCGAGGTCAGCGAGTCCTTGAACTTCTGAAAAGCCGCGGTCGAGTCGAGCAGCACGGTAACGCTCTGGAATCCGCCGCGCTGGTCGGCGGCGATCAGCGTTTCCGCATCACCCATCAGCCCGGATTCGTGCGAATCGCCGCCGCTGCTGAACACGCCGACCACGGTCCAGGTCGCGCCGCGCGTCTTGATGTGGTCGCCGATGTTCAGACCTTTGAACTCCGCGTGCGCAGCCTTGCCGACGATGACCTCGGTAACGGCGGGGCGGAACATGCGGCCCTCGATGATCTTGATCTCCGGCCGAAGCTCGAGCAGCTGCGGCCCGGTGCCGCGCAGCCCAACGCTCACTTCCAGTCCGTCCTCCTTGCGGAAGAGATTCACGAGGCGCAGTGACTCGGCTACCGCGATGGGTTTGCCGGCGCTGTCGCGCTTGATGCCGGCCGCGTCCGCGACCAGCCGTGCAGCGTCGCGGCTGAGCGCACTGCCATTCTCGGCCGCGGAGCCGTTGCGCAGCACGAGCGCGCGATCATCCCGGCCCGAGTGTTCCATGGTCTCGATCATGCCCGTGGACATGGCCAGCACCGAGACCAGCACGGCGACGACGCCGGCGATGCCGATCACGATGACGACCGAGGTGCCGACCCGGTGCGGCAGGCTCTTGAAGTTCATTGTCGTGACCGCGGCGATTTGCCTGAACAGATTCATCCGTCTATCTCCCCGCAAGCGCATCGACGATGTTCAGCTGCCGCGCGCGCCATGCGGGCGGCAGCCCGCTGACTACTGCGAGCACCAACGCCGCGCCGCCGCCCATCGCCATGACGATGAACGGCATCTTGAAGTTGCCGAAGATCATGCGCAGCAGCCCGGAATTGAAAGCGAGAGTCGCAAGCAGCAAGCCGGCGGCGGCAGCGAACACGCACAGCGCCAGCGCTTCGATCAGCACCAGCGTCAACACCTTGCCGTCGGAGAAGCCGAGCGTTTTGAGGACCGCCAACTCGGGTGTGCGCTCGCTGACGGACTGCATCATCGTGTTGGCGGTGAGGAACAGCAGCGTGAACAGCACGGCGCCGACGATCGCGTTGACGATGAAGTTGATGTCGCCGAGCTGCTTGAGCTGCATCTGCGCCAGCGCCGACTCGGTCTGCGTGCGCGTCTCGTAGGTGGAATTCGCGAACAGCGCGTCGATCTGCTTGGAGATCTGCGTTGCCTGGTGCGGATCCTTGATGCCGACGAGATAGTAGTGAACGACGTCGCCGCCGAACGCGCTGTTCTCCTTGAAGTATTCCTGGTTCAGGTAGAACGACGGGAAGCCGCCGCCGTACGACGATGTGTCGAACGTGCCGACGATGTCGAACATCCAGGTGCTGCTGCCCTGCTTCGTCGTCCAGATCGACGTGCCGATCGGCACGCGATCGCCGACCTTCCAGCCGTACTTCTTGGCGAGCGCATCGCCGACCAGCGCGCCGGTGCGCGTGCGCTTCATCGCCTCGAGGTACTCGGGCTTGATCTTCATCTCGCGGTAGACCTTGAACAGCGGCTCAGGATCGGTGGCGAATGCCGGAATCGCGTTGCGCGCGTCGCGGAAATAACCGCCGAAGTAGGTCCAGTGAGAAACGGCGCGCACGCCGGGAACGGCCTTGATGCGTGCGCTGTAGGAGATCGGCAGGCCGTCGGTCATGTTGGTCTTGGCGGACACGTACAGGCGATCGACGTTGAGATTCGTGACGACGGTGTTGAAGCCCTGGTTCAGTCCCTGCAACAGGCCGAACAGCAGGAACGCCACGACGATCGACGCCATCGTGAAGAACGTGCGGGCGCGCTTGCGCCACAGCCCCGCCCAGATCAGGCCGAAGTACTTCATGCCGCGCGTCTCTGCGCCTCGTCGACCAGCTGGCCCTTGTCGAGGTGCAGCTCACGCGACGCGTGCTCGGCCGCTTTCGGATCGTGCGTCACCATGACGATCGTCTTGCCCTGTGTGCGATTCAAAGCCTGCAGCAGGTTCATGATCTCCTCGGCGCTGCGCCGATCGAGATCGCCGGTCGGCTCGTCGCACACGAGCAGCGTCGGATCCGCGACCAGCGCCCGCGCGATCGCGACGCGCTGCTGCTGGCCGCCCGACAGCTCGTTGGGCTTGTGCTTGCCGCGATCGGCGAGACCGACCAGCTGCAGAGCAGTCTGCACGCGCTTGCTGCGCTCATTGCGCGACAGATTGGTGAGCAGCAACGGGACTTCGACGTTCGCTTCCGCGGTCAGCACGGGAAGCAGATTGTAGAACTGAAACACGAAGCCGATGTGTTGCGCGCGCCAGGCGGACAGCGCGGCCCGCGACAGGCGGTCGATGCGCTCGCCCGCCACCCGCACTTCACCGCTGGTCGGCTGATCGAGACCGGCGATCAGATTCAGCATCGTCGTCTTGCCCGATCCCGAAGGGCCCATCAGCGCCAGGAATTCGCCGGCAGAGATGTCCAGGTCGACGCCGTGCAGGACTTCGACCTGCTGTTTGCCGCGCAGATAACTCTTGGCGACGTTACGCAACGAGACGACTGCAGTCATGAGCTCACCTTCGGCTGGCTTTCAGCGGCGGCGAGTGTACGACGCGGCAGCTTGCGTCGTGAGACGGGGTCGGCGAACGGCCGATAGGCGCCGGCCAACGGCCGGCGGTGCGATCAAGCGGTGGCGGGCTGAGCGGACATGCGCGCCTCGCGGATCGGCAGGTTCACCGCGGCAGCGAGCAGTGCGAGGGTAATGTCTGCGTACCAGATCCATTCGTAGTTGCCGGTCTGCGCCAGCGCGATGCCGCCGAGCCACGCGCCGAGGAAGCCGCCGATCTGGTGCGACAACAGCGTGAGGCCGAACAGCGTCGCGAGATAGCGCGTGCCGAACAGCTTGCCGACCAGTCCGGAGGTCGGCGGCACGGTCGCGAGCCAGGTGAAGCCGAGCGCGCCGGCGAACAAGTACACGTTGAGCGCCGTCTTCGGCATCACTACGTAGATACCGACGATCGCCGCCCGGCTCGCATAAATCAGCGCCAGCAGATACTTCATGCGATAGCGCTGCCCGAGCCAGCCGGCCACGAGGCTGCCGGCGACATTGAACAGGCCGATCAGCATGAGCGAGGCCGGCGCGACACTTGCCGGCAGGCCGCACAGACGCAGATCGTTCGGCAAATGCGTGACCAGGAACGCGATGTGGAAACCGCAGGTGAAGAAGCCGGCGTGCAGGTACAGATAACTCGGGTCGCGCAACGCGATGCGCAGCTGCTCGCCGAGCGACAGATGCGGCACGGGCGCCAGAGTCGCAGCGGCACTTGCGGAGTTCGAGCGTCGCAGCGGCAGCACCAGCGGGATCGTCAGCAGCGCCGCGAACGCGCTCGCGAACATCGCGCTCGCCCAGCCGGCCGCGCCGATGATGAACTGCATGAGCGGTGCGAACACGGACTGACCGATCGAGCCGCCCGCATTAATGATGCCCGCCGCGAACGAGCGCTTCTCCGCGGGCAGCCGCTGCGCGGCGATGCCGATCAGGATCGAAAAGCTGCCGGCCGCGGCGCCTGCAGCGGAGAGGACTCCCATGGTGAACAGCAGACCGACGCTCGACGTTGCGAACGGCGTCAGGGCGGAGCCGAGCGCGAGCAGGATCGCACCGGCAATGACGACCTTCACCGCGCCGTACTTGTCGGCAATCGCGCCGAAGATCGGCTGCGCCGCGCCCCACATCAGCTGGCCGACCGCGAGTGCAAAGCTCATCGCGACGATCGTGACGCCGGTCGACTGCGTGATCGGCACGAGAAACAGGCCGGAGGTCTGCCGCACGCCCATCGTGATCAGCAGGATGGCGCCCGCGGTGAGCACGAGGGTGTACACCTGTCGCCGGGAGGTTTGGGCGGTCGTGTCGTCCATTGTCTAGTGTCGCCACACCTGCGCCAGCTGGGATAGATACAGATTCGCTGGGCGCGGCGCGTACACGGTCGCCGCGCCATAACGAATTAGAATCTGCTGATCAGCTTCGCGACGCTGCGGCGACGATCTTCGCGGCCTGGCGCTGCAGCTTCTGCCGCAGCGCGCGCGGCTTGACGATATCCCCTTCCGGCCCGAGCTCGAACAGCACGCGCAGCGCAGTGTCCTCGCGGTCGAACTCCAGCGTCACTGGCTTGCGACCCCGGAAGCGGTCGCCGAGCGGCTCGAGCCGCGCTTGCAGCCACGACCCGAAGGCATCCAGCAAGTGCCTGCGCCCGCGCGCGCTGATGTTCAGCTCGACGGCGAACCTCCGTGCGGGCGGATTGCTCTCGAAGCGCTCGCACCACTTCTTCCAGAACTTCTGCAGGTCGAAGTCCGCGTCGCGCGCGAACGTCGTGCCGGTCGCCGTCAGCGTCTGGATGCGCGAGACACGAAACACGCGCATCTCGCGTTGCACGCGCCCGATCAGGTACCACGTGTCGACCTTCACGACCAGCGCATAGGGCTCGACGCGATAGTCGCGATGCTCGTGGTTGCTGCGCTCGTAGCGGATGTCGAGGCAGGCGTCCTTCCAGATCAGCGTGCGCAGCTCGTCCAGAAACGGCGAAGCATCGAGCGAGCGGAACCACGGTTTGGTATCGAACAGCAACCGGCCGCGCGCGTGTTGCGCGCGCAGCTGGTGAATGGAAGGCACCGCTGCAGCGAGCTTGTCGAGCGCGGAGTGCGCGGGCATCGACAGCTCGCGCACGCCTATCGACGCAGGACTGGCGATGAGTGCCAGCGCCTCCGCCTCGCCCTGCGACAGGCCGGTGAGATCCGAGCTGTAGCCCTCGACCAGGCGGATGCCGCCGCCGCGACCGGCCTCGGTGTAGACCGGCACGCCCATGGAGGAGAGCGCGTCGATGTCGCGGAAGATCGTGCGAATCGACACGTCGAGGCGCTGCGCCAGCTCGCCCGCCGTGAGCGGGTGGCCGCGTTGCAGAGCCATCAAGACGGAAATGAGCCGCTGCGCGCGCACGCTATCTCAGCATCCCTGCTCCCATGAAGGCCGCCACGTAGTCCGCCTGGCTGCGACGAATGGCCTCGTAGGCTTCGTCGCGGCCGTAGACGTGCGTGATCTCGACCTTGTGCTCGGGCGAGCCAGGGGCGTGCTTGTAGGTGAGAAAGTAGTGGCGCAGGCGCTCGATGACCGAGGCCGGGCACTGCGCGATGTCGGTCAACTGACCGTACAGCGCGTCGTCGCGCATCACCGCGATGATCTTGTCGTCGGCCTCGTTGTTGTCGATCATGCGCAGCCCGCCGATCGGGATCGCCTGCATCAGCAGGTCGCCGTGACCGATCGTCTTCTCGGTGAGCACGCACACGTCCATCGGATCGCCGTCGCCGATGATGCCGGCGCGGCCAGTGCGCTCGCTGCAAAACGCGCCGACGCGGTCCGCGCACAGCGTGCGCGGCAGGAACCCGTACAGCGACGGGGAGACATTCGAGAACCGCTGCGGACGATCGACCTTCAACAGGCCGGTGGCCTTGTCGATCTCGTACTTGACCGTGTCGGTCGGCACGATCTCGATGTACGCAGTGACGATTTGCGGCGCCTGAGGGCCGAGCTCGACGCCATGCCACGGATGGGCGCGGAACGCGGAGGGAAAAAGCGTAGGCATGATGAAATACTATCCTCATGGCCGACCTCAAGTCCTACATCCGCAACGTCCCGGACTTTCCCCGGCGCGGCATCCTGTTTCGCGACATCGCGCCGCTCCTGCGGCAGGCATTCGGCGAGACGATCGCAGCGCTGGACGCACTGCTCGACGCGGACGAGTGGTCGCAGGTCGATGCGGTCGCCGGCGTCGAGTCGCGCGGTTTCATTCTCGCGTCCGCGCTGGCGCTGCTGCACGGCAAGGGGTTCGTGCTCGTGCGCAAGAAAGGCAAGCTGCCGCCGCCGGTCGTCGAGATCGCCTATGGCCTCGAATACGGCGAGGCTGTGCTGGAAATGCAGCCTGGCAGCGGCCGGCTGCTGCTGGTCGACGACGTGCTGGCAACCGGCGGAACGCTGCAGGCGACCGCCGCCCTGGCGGAGCGAGCCGGCTACACGGTTTTCCAGTCCATCGTGCTGCTGGATCTGGAGCTGGATCCGCCCTTCCATTGGGAGCGGCCGCCGGTCCGGGCGGCCCTGCGCTACTGACGTTTCGGCACCGTTCCAGCCTGCGGAATGGGGGATGACAAATCTTTGCCCGCAGAGGGACTTCCGCCACGGAACCAGCCGCTGACAACACTGTAGATAAGGCATCGGAGCGGCTATTCTCCCGCTGTTCTTGCGCGAGGGTCTCGAGATGAAGACGGTTGCATTCCTGCTGACTCTGGGGCTCGCCAGTCAGGCCTGGGCGATCGCGCCCGGCGATGTCGTCGACAACTTCCGGCTGCTGGATCAGAACGGCAAGTCGCACGAGCTCTACTACTCGTCCGACATGAAAGCCGTCGTGCTGATGGTCCACGGCAACGGCTGTCCGATCGTGCGCCAGGCGCTGCCGGCGCTGCGCGAGATCCGCGAGCAGTACCAGGCGCAGGGCGTGGAATTCCTGCTGCTGAACTCGAACCTGCAGGACAAGCGCGACGCGGTCGCGGCGGAAGCGAAGGAATTCAACGTCGACTTCCCGATCCTGCTGGACGAGGCGCAGCTCATCGGCGAGTCGCTCGGCGTCGTGCGCACGTCCGAGATCTTCGTGATCGATCCGAAGGGCTGGAAGCTCGTGTACCGCGGGCCGATGGACGACCGGCTGTCGTATGAGAAACAGCGTCCCGCTTCCAAGCACTACCTCACCGACGCGCTCGACGCGGTGATCGCGGGCAAGCCGGTCGCGGTCACGAAGGCCGACGGCGTCGGCTGCCTGGTCAACTTCCCGGAGCGCGACCGCAAGGTGTCGCACGCCAAGATCTCCTACTCCAAGGAGATCGCGCCGATGCTGGTCGACAAGTGCACGGCCTGCCACCAGACCGGCGGCGTCGGCCCGTGGGCGATGACGAGCTACGACATGGTCAAAGGCTTCGCGCCGATGATCCGCGAGGTCGTGCGCACGCAGCGCATGCCGCCGTGGCACGCCGATCCTCATTACGGCGTGTGGGAAAACACGCGCGCGCTGAGCGATGACCAGCGCAAGACGCTGGTGCACTGGATCGAGGCCGGCGCCCCGCGCGGCAGCGGCCCGGATCCGCTGCGCGACGTGAAGCCCGACACGAACGAGTGGAAGCACGGCAAGCCCGACCTCGTCGTCGAGATCCCGGCCTACGACATCCCGGCGACCGGCGTGATCGAGTACCAGTATCCGCGCGTGAAGAATCCGCTGGGCCGCGACGTGTGGATCACCGCGGTGGAAATCCACCCGGGCGCGCGGCAGGCGATTCATCACATCATCGCGCAGGAGCCGGTGTTCGTGAACGGCGAGCAGCGCAGCAACGCAGGTGGCAATCTCGGCGGCTTCGCGCCGGGCATGTCGCCGATCGTGTATCCGGAAGGCACCGGCGTGCTGTTCCCGAAGAACGGCGATTTCGTGTTCCAGATGCACTACACGCCGAATGGGCAGGCCGTCACCGATCACAGCAAGGTCGGCTTCTACTTCCGCGAGCTCGACAACCCGCCGAAGTATCCGCTGCGCCTGACCGCGCTCACCGACTTCCGCTTCGAGATCCCGCCGGGCGCGAAGGAGTACGGCACGACGGTGACGCGTGACATCACGCGCGACATCCTGATCTACAACTTCATGCCGCACTCGCACCTGCGCGGCAAGTCCGCGACCATGAGCGTCACGTATCCGGACGGCAAGCAGGAGATCCTGCTGAACGTGCCGAAGTACGACTTCAACTGGCAGACGGTGTACGAGTACCAGGAGCCGAAGAAGATTCCGGCCGGCTCGAAGCTGGTGTGGAACTTCAACTGGGACAACTCGACGCAGAACCCCGGCAACCCGGATCCGACCAAGGCCGTGAAGTGGGGTGACCAGACGTTCGAGGAGATGGGCATCGGCTTCGTGCGCTTCCGCTACCTCGACGAGGAAGTGGGCAAGCCCGCGCCGGCGCAGGTCACGAAGACGGCCAGCACCACCAACTGATGTAGGCATCGGGCTGTCAGCCAAAGGGCCGCCGCAGGAACCCGCAGCGCAACCGACGCGTTTCCTCAGCGGAAGGACTCAACGTTTTGGGTGATGCGGCGCGATGAGAAAGCAATTTCGACTTCGCGCCGTTTGAGCCGAAAATCGAGGACTTCCGCTTGAGGCCCCGTCCGTAAGGACGGGGCTTCATCGTATCGGGAGTTTCGCTATAGTCCCGGCCCTATGCGAAAACTCGTGGTGGGTCTGCTGCTGGTTGCTTCGTCCCTCGTCTGCGCCCCCGCACCCGCCGCCACCGCATACATTTCCGACCAGTTCACCGTGCCGCTGCGCCGGGGCCCTTCCAACACGCACAAGATCATCAATGCGGGCCTGCCGAGCGGCACGGCGCTGGAGGTACTCGGCCAGGACACCGCAGCGGGCTTCACGCAGGTTCGCACGTCCAGCGGCACCGAGGGCTGGATCCCGACGCAATATCTCTCCGACCAGCCGGTCGCGCGTCAGCAGCTCGCGGCCGCGAACCGCCGCGTCGAGTCGCTCGAACAGCAACTGAAGACCCTGCGCGATACGTACCAGGAAACACGCGGCGCGCGCGCCCAGAGCGAAGGGCGCGCCAGCGATCTGGGCAAGCAGACGGAGAAACTGCAGGCCGAGCTGGCCGAGGTCCGGCGCATCTCCGCGACGTCGATCGCGAACTACGAAGAGAACAAGCAGCTCAAGGCCTCCAACCAGGCGCTGCAGACCGAGGTCACGCAGCTCACTGCGCGTGTGCGCGAGCTCGACCGCAACATCGTGCTCAAGTGGCTGCTGGCGGGTGGCGGGCTGGTCCTGCTCGGCCTGATCCTCGGCGCCTGGATCAAGTCCCGGCCCAAGCGCAGCAGCTGGGCGTGAGCTAGAATCCGCTGCCTCCAGAACGTCCAAGAACAAGGGAGCCCCGATGAAGAACCCGATGCATCACGGGATGCGCGTTGCGCTGGTCGGCGCGCTGGCCACGCTCGCGGGCGCCGCATTCGCTCAGCAGCAGGACTTCAGCAAGGTCGAGATCAAGGTCACGAAGGTCTCGGGGAACGTCTACATGCTGGAAGGCGCGGGCGGCAACATCGCCGCGTCGGTCGGCGACGACGGCATCGTGATCGTCGACGACCAGTTCGCGCCACTCGCCGACAAGATCCGCGCCGCGCTCAAAGGCATCACCGACAAGCCGCTGCGCTTCATCATCAACACGCACTATCACTTCGATCACACCGGCGGCAACCTGCCGTTCCACGACGCGACGATCATCGCGCACGACAACGTGCGCCAGCGGCTCGCCCAGAGCAACGTGCTCGGCAACGGCGGATCGATGAAGATGGAGCAGCCCGCGAATCCTCCCGAAGCGCTGCCGGTGATCACGTTCCAGCACGACGTCACGCTGCACGTGAACGGCGAAGACATCCGTGCGCTGCACGCGCCGAGCGGCCATACCGACGGCGACAGCATCGTGTTCTTCCCGAAGTCGAACGTCCTGCACACCGGCGATGACTTCGTGCGCTACGGCTTTCCGTTCATCGATATCGGCGGCGGCGGCAGCAGCAAAGGCATGATCGCGGCGCTGGAAGGCGCGATGTCGCAGCTGCCGGCGGACGTGAAGGTCATCCCCGGTCACGGCGCGCTGTCGACACTCACTGACGTGCGCGACTTCGTGAAGATGCTGAAGGACACGCGGGCCGCGGTGGAAAAGGAAGTCAAAGCCGGCAAGACGCTGCAGCAGATGCAGCAGGCAAAGGTGCTCGCGCCGTGGCAGAAGTACTCCGGGCCGTTCGTCTCGACCGATCTGTTCATCGAGACGCTGTACAACGAGCTGACCGGCACGAAGACCGCCGGGCTCGTGAAGCACAACTGAGCTAGTCGGCTACACGAGCCTCAGCTCGCCGGTCAATGCGTCGATCGCTTCGATCGACGCCGGACCGAGGCCGAGACACGTCACCGTGCCCGCGGCGACGACCGTGTGTCCGGCATCCGTGATGAGCGCATTCGGCAGACCCGCGCGCTGCGCCGCGGCTTCGAGTGCCAGCAGCTCCTGCTCCGATTCGCAGCGAAGCACGACCTTTGGCATGCCCTCCTCCAGCCAGGCGCGTCGCGCGTCCACTGGCGCCTCGAGCAGCGCCGCGACGGAAGCGTGCGCGACCTGCGCCGCCAGCTTGCCGCGCGGCAACTTCAACGCTTCGTTGACGACGATGACTTGCTTCAGAACAGCTCGCCCGCCGGTCCCTTCAGCATCTGTGCGCGCACCAGCGGAATCGGCGGACCGCCGTACGACAGGAACTCATCGTTGAACTGCTTCCACGCCTGCTCGCCGCCGCGCGTTGCCGACCAGTCGGAGCGCAATTTGCGGATCATCAGCTTGCCCATGGTGTAGTTCAGATACGCGGGGTCGTACGTGCCGCGCGCAGCCTGCTGCCGCGCGTTGCCGGCATCCTGGTGCGCCTTTTCCTTGAACATCTGCTCGCACTGCTCCACCGTCATGCCCTGCGTGTGCAGGCCGATCGCGCACATGTAACGCACGTTACGCAGCAGTGCATTGAGCAGCTGGCCGATGTGGCGCTCCGGCGCATCCTGGGCGAGACCCTTCTCGACCATCAGCTCCTCGGCGTAATGCGCCCAGCCTTCGGCGTACGCGTAGCCGACGAACAACTGCCCGAAGCGCCACGAGGAACGGTTGGAATGCAGGAACTGCAGGAAGTGGCCGGGCCAGACCTCGTGCACGGACGTGAACAGCAGATCGGCCTTGCCGGGCACGTACGCTTCCTGCTCGGCCTTCGGCCAGGACGAATCCGGCGGCGCGATGTAGTAGACCGACGGCAGGTTCTTCTCGTACGGACCCGGAATGTTGATGTACGCGAAGTTCTGGCGGCGATACGCCGGCGCCTCCATCACGCGCGCCTCTTCGGTGCCGGGAATGGTCACGACCTCGTGGTCGACGATGAACTGTCGCAGCTGCGCGAGCTGCTCGCGCGCGCCTTCGACGGCACCGCCGGTGGGCTTGTCGGCGTTCATCTTGTCGATGCATGCGTCGATCGTCGCGCCGGCCGCGAAGCGCTTGCACGCGTCGGCAAGCGCCGCGAGGTTGCGCTCCATGTCGGCGCGGCCGATCTCTTCGAGCTTGTCGATCGGCGTCGTGACGTTCTCCGTCATGCGCACCATCGCCGCGAAGCGCTCGGGGCCGAGCACGTATGCGTCGCTCTTGCCGGGTTTCTGGGTGGCCAGCCACTTGCCGAAGTCCTGCATGGCCTTCGCTGCCGGCTCCGTGACTTCTTGCAGCTGTTTCTTCAGCTCCGCGTCCTGCACTTCCGCGAACGCCTGCGGCACGTCCTTGCGATAGAAGTCGGCGAAGCCGCCGAAGCTCTTGCTGCCGAACTCGAGGAACGTTTTCGGCAGCGGCGTCTGCAGGTTCTTCTTGATCTGCGCGACCGCGCCGGGAATCTGCTGCGCGTACTTGATGAAGGCACGCACCCGCTGATCAGCTGGCGCGTACGGCACCGTGACGTACGTGCTCGGGTCGAGCCCGCTGTTGAAGTACCAGCTCGGATTGGTGAACGGCTGGCGCGCGTCGCGCAGCCAGAACAGATCGCCGTCGATGCGGCTGATCACGTAGTCGCGCTGGAAGCGCTCTTCGGGCGCCAGCGTCGCATCCTGGAAGCCGACGGCGCGCTGTCGCGCCTGCTCGAGCCGCGCGATCTCCTTCTGAATGCCTTCCGGTGTCCAGTCGCCGATCTGGCCGTCGAACTCGTGGCGGCCGCTGGTGACAGCAAACGACGGATTGGCGACGAAGTACGCCTCGATGAACTCGTCGACGAACTTCGTCCACTCGACGTTGACGGCCGGTGCGGGCGCTTCGCTCTTGTGTTCCGGCGCAGGCGACTTGCTGCAGCCGGCGAGCGCCGTCAGCGTCGCGGCAAGAATTGCCAGAAGAGAGCGGAGAGCGGGGCGTGATTGCGCCATGTGCGGAACCTCATAGGCAAGATGCACGAAAGGCGCGAATGATACTCGCCCTCCCCCACGCGGGGGAGGGCGATATCCGATGACCTGCAAATTCGACGCGGTGATGAACCGAGCGTTGTGCTCAGAAGCTCATGCGCACCGACACACCGAAGGTTCGCGGCTGGTTGGTGATGTAGCCGACGCGCGCACTGGTGCCGCGCTCGCGGTCGAGTGCCAGAAAGGCCCGTTCGTCCCAGAGGTTGTTGATGAACAGGGCAGCTTCCCACACATCGTTGCGCACGCCGACCCGCAGGTTGCCGATCGAGTAGGACGGCATCTCGTTGTCGTAGGTGATACTGGTGATCGTGGGATCGCCAATCGTGATGATTCTCGGCGAGCCCGCACAACCGACGCAGCCGAACCCTGGCTCTTGGTCGGCCAGCTGGCTGAACGACGAGCCCACGTACTGCAGCGTGAGCACGCCGAAGCCCTCGAGCGAGCTGAACACGGGCTGGTTATAGCCGATGCTCGCAGAGGCCTGCAGTTCCGGCGCCGTCGGCAACCGGTTGCCCTCGCGAATGCCGGCGAGCGGTGTCGTACCGATGCCGGTCACGGTGCTGTCGATCTCGGCCTCGACCCAGGTGGCGCCGATACCGAAGTCCCAGTTCGTAGTCGGCCGTGCGAACAGCTCGGCCTCTACACCGAACGTATGCGCTTTCGGCACGTTCACGACGATGCGCGAGGAGCAGTTGCCGGCATCCACGTTCGCCTGCAGGTCGTCGATGTCCGAATAGAACACCGCGGAGTTGAACGTCACGCGCCCGTCCATCCACTGCGTCTTGGCGCCGACCTCGTAGTTCCAGGCCAGCTCGTCGTCCCAGGTGGGGCTGAAGATGCTGCTGAACAGCGCCAGGTCGTCTCCGCACAAGGGCTCGTTGAGCGGATCGTTGATGCCGCCGAGGCGGAAGCCGCGCGCGATCTGCGCGTTGATGGTCACGTCGTCGGTCACGTCGTACGACAGGATGAAGCGCGGCGAGAAACCGTCGGAGCTGACCGACGCAGGTGCGTCTTTCACCGCCTGCGCGTCACCCGTAGCGGCGGAGAACAAGCCGCCGAACGTGAGCACGCGATTTTCGTCGTAGTCGTAGTAGCGGGCGCCGAGCGTCGCGGCCCACTGATCGGCGAAGTGCCAGGTGGCCTCGCCGAATATGGCGAACTGCTGCAGGTTGTAGGTCAGGCGCGAATAGAACGGTGTGTCCGGCGGCGCATTGAGTGTCGTCGAATCTACGCCAGTCAAAGCGTCGTAACCCGCCGTCGGCAACGTCTGCCCGTACTTGCGGTCCACGTCCTCGAAGAACGTGCCGATGAGCCACTGGAAGGAGCCGCTGTCATTCGAAGAGACGCGGAACTCCTGTGAGAACGCTTCCAGCTGGGTGCGGTCGAACAGCGGCGAGTCGATGCGCGCCTCGTCGGGAAAGCCCAGGTCGACGGTGACGCTGCCGGTGAGCTGGCTCGCGTCGCGCAGCACGAGCACGTCGCGATTGGTGCGCGAGGTGATCGAGCTGAGCGTGACCGGGCCGACGTTCGCTTCGACCTTCACGTCGTAGAGGCGGAATTCGTCGGTCAGGCCTTCGTCCAACTGCGTGACCTGGCCGCGCTTGCCGGGAGTCACGGGCGGCTCCGTGGTCGTGTACGGGTTGCCGAGAATGTTCCACACGTCTATGCGCGGATAGCCGTCGGTCTCGAGCTTCTGGTACACGATGCGCGGCGTGATCGAGAGATTCTCCGTCGGCTGGATCAGCCACGA
>DATEML010000075.1:0-3012 GCA_035275585.1 Steroidobacteraceae bacterium
CGCCGACCAGGCGCGCACCATCCGCATCCCGGTGCACATGATCGAGACGATCAACAAGCTCAACCGCATTTCCCGGCAGATGCTGCAGGAGATGGGCCGCGAGCCGACGCCGGAAGAGCTGGCGGTGCGCATGGAAATGCCCGAGGACAAGGTGCGCCGCGTGCTGAAGATCGCCAAGGAGCCGATCTCGATGGAGACGCCGATCGGCGACGACGAGGATTCGCACCTGGGGGATTTCATCGAGGACACCTCGGTGGATTCGCCGATCGACTCCGCGACGATGGAATCGCTGCGCGAGACCACGCACGCAGTGCTCGCCGGCCTGACCCCGCGCGAGGCCAAGGTGCTGCGGATGCGCTTCGGCATCGACATGAACACCGACCACACGCTGGAAGAGGTCGGCAAGCAGTTCGACGTGACGCGCGAGCGCATCCGTCAGATCGAAGCGAAGGCGCTGCGCAAGCTGCGTCATCCGAGCCGCAGCGAGCAGCTGCGCAGCTTCCTGATGGAAGATTGATGTAGGTCGGGCTCTAGCCCGACTCGTCGGACTGAAGTCCGACCTACAGGGAACGAGAAGGCCGGTAGCGCGAGCTGCCGGCCTTTTTTTCATGTGTCGTTTTCACCACGCATTCCGCGGGAACTCATCACGTCCAGGACACGTCTCAAGTATCAGGAGAGATCGATTCGTAGGTTCGCGATGGGCGTTTTCTTCTATTTGGTACTGTTCGTCGTCATCTGCTTCTTCGGCTGGGCGTCCCGTTCCGGGCCCCGCGCCGGGTGAGGCGCAACGCACGCATGAGCTCACCGCGACGCGAGGTCGCGGTCCAGCCTGCTAATCCCAGCCACTGAGCGAGCTGCTCCAGCTCGCGTGCCAGCGGCTCCACGATCCGATCGACCCGCACCCCTTGCTCCACGCTGCCGCCGCGCACTTCGAGCTGTGCGCTCTGTCGATTCGCCTTGAGATCCACGCGGCCGACCAACCGATCCCCGAACAGAAACGGCAGGACGTAGTAGCCGTGCTGGCGCTTGTGGACCGGCGTATAGATCTCCAGCCGGAAGTGAAAATCGAACAGGCGCTCGGTGCGCTGCCGTTCCCAGATGAGCGAATCGAAGGGCGATAGCAGCGCGCTCACCTCGGCGCGGCGCGGGCATGCGGCGCCGACATGCAGATACGCCTGCTGCTTCCACCCCTCGACTGCGACCGGTTGCAGCGTGCCCTGCTCGACCAGCTCCGCGACACGAACCTGCGCGTCCTCGGCTGGCAGCCGAAAATAGTCGCGCAAGTCTCGCGCTGTTGCGACTCCGAGCGCACGCGCGGCGACGGCCATGAGCTCACGCCGAGCCTGCTCCGGCGATGGCACGCTCGCAGCGCGCACGCGCTCCGGCAGCACACGTTCGGTCAGATCGTACAGACGCTCGAAATTCCGGCGCCGCGCGGTCGTGACATCGCCGATCCAGAACAGCCATTCGAGGATTTCCTTGCCCTGGCTCCAGCCCCACCAGCTGCCTTTGGACTTGCCGCAGTCGGCGAGCTCGCTCGCGCCGAGCGGCCCGCGCTCGCGGATCTGGTCCAGCGCCGCGACGACCAGATTCTTGTGCGAAGTCGCGTATCGGCGTAGCCGCTTCCAGGTGCCTTCGCCGTTGCGCGCGCGATCCATGCGCCAGCGGAACAGCGGATAGAGCTCGACGGGCAGCAACGACGCCTCGTGCCCCCAGTACTCGAACAGCGCACGGCTACCATCGTAAGCCGCGCGTTCGAGCAGTCCGGTCGCATACGAGCCGCAGCGCGAATACACCGGCAGATAATGCGAGCGCACGAGCACGTTCACGGAATCGATCTGCACCGCGCCGAGGCGCCGCACGAGCTTCGCAAGCGCTGCGACACCTTTGGGTGCCGCGGCCTCCGGCACGAACGATTGCGCCGCCAGCGCGATGCGGCGGGCTTCTGCGAGCGAAAGCGTTTTACTCAATGTCGTCGGTCCGGCGCCGGTTCGCGATTAAAGTTAAGTCCGTTACACGGCGGGCGCGTTGCGTCATCGCGATTCATCTTCCGCCTCACGCCGCTGCTGTGAACTGCGTTGCACACCGAGACTCAGGGCTCTGGCAGCATGCTGCGGTGTTCAAGAGCGGAAGCCGGCCCATGCGCGCATCCCAGAAATTGCTCTCACCCGCCACGATCGAAGTGGACGACATCTGCGCCATCGATCCGCTGCCGATCGCTGCAAAAGCCCCGCGCGAGCCGGCGCTGGACGACACCGTGGAAATCGAGCTCACTGCCGAACAGATGGACGCAATGCTGAGCGGACTCTGACTCACATGTTCGGCTTGCCGGGGTACTGACGCATCAACTCGGTGACCACGGCGTTGACCGTCACCTTCGGATTCGCCAGCGCTTCCTCCGAAACGCGTCCTTCCGAGACGCCTTCCCAGATCAACTGCTTCTTCGCCGCGTCGACGATGTCGACGTTGATCGTGCCGACCTGGTAGTTGACCGTGCGATCGTCGTCCCAGCCGCGATACAGGCCGCTGCGATAACCGTAGTAGCCGAACCCCGAATCCACGCCTGGCCGGATCTCGGTACGCTCGCGCGTGTTCATGTAGAAGTTCACCAGCAGGTCCGGGTTCTCTGCGCTGTACTTGTAACCGCGCGCCTCCATTGCCGTGCTGATGGAACTCTTGAAATAGCTGGTGACGAGCGTCGCGTAGCCGCCGCGATCCGTGCCCGTCTCTTTCGGAAAGCCGTAGGTGCGATAGACCGAAAAGTCGGCGGTCTTGTCGTAGTCGATGCGGGTATCCGGCGCACTGTTGGTCGCGCAGCCGGCGATCAGGAAAGCCAGCGCGAGCAACCCCGCCGCGCGTTTCGTTCGGTACATGGAATGATCCTCGAGTGAGGGATCAGTGTGGCCTGCCGCGCTCAGAACGGCAACCGGCCCTGGCCGCGCTCCAGATCCAGCAAGATGCGCTTGCGCCAGAGCCCGCCGCCGTAACCGCCGAGGTCGCCGTTGGCGTTCA
>DATEML010000076.1:0-19837 GCA_035275585.1 Steroidobacteraceae bacterium
GATCATCGATCCGCGCGATACGCGTCGCCTGCTGTGCGAGTTCGCGTCGATTGCCGCACCGCTGCGCGAGCCTGGACCGGTCGCGTTCGCCTATCGTCCCTGACCGCGCTACTCGCGCGCGCCGAAGTGCTCGACGGCGAGGCGCCAGGCGTAATCGGCGGTCGGCTCGGCCATCGCACCGAATATCTCGGCGTCGCGGTTGACGGCAGTCCCCGCCGCGGCCCGCGCACCGACACCATGATTGATGACCGCCGTGCGATAGCAATTGAAGATTATCAGCGAGGTCAGCAGCGCTCCGGACGGTGCGGGACGTCCTGATGCCTCCGAGTACAGCGCGAGCATCTCTTCCATCGATGGAATGCCGAGCGCGGCCAGGTCGCGACTCGGGAAGTCGCCTTGTGGATTCTGCGGCATCGCCGGCAGATACCACGGCTGCACCAGGTAAACAGCGTCCGCCACTGGATTGCCGAGCGTCGACAGCTCCCAGTCCAGCACCGCCATGATGCGCGACTCGCGCGGATGCAGAATGCAGTTGCCGATGCGGAAATCGCCGTGCACGAGACAAGTGTCCTCTGGCACGTCGAGATGCGTCGGCAACCAGTTCGCGAGCCGCTCCAGCGACGCGACCCGGCACCAGCCGGTCTGCGCCGCATACACCTTCGCCATCGTCGCGAGTTGCCGCTGGACGAACGAGCCCGCGCGGCCGTAAGTGCTCAGTCCGACTGCACGCCAATCGACGCTATGCAGCGCTCCGCAAGTGCGCGCGAGATCCACGAAAGCCTCGCGACGTTCCGCTGGTGTCATCCCGGCGCATTCAGCATTCTCATAGACGCGGCCTTCGACGTAGTCCATGACGTAGAAGATGCCGCCGATCACGCTGGCGTCTGCGCACAGCAGGTGCACGTGAGGCGCGGGCACTGCGGTCGATTGCAGCGCGTGCAGCACCTGGAACTCGCGATCGATCGGAAACAAGTACGCGGGCCAGTCGCCCGGCGGCCGTCGCCGCAGCACCCAGCGTTGCGCGCCCGACTCGAGCAGGTACGTGGGCGTCGACTGTCCCCCTGAGATCAACGTGAGCTGCGGCTCGCCTTCGTAGCCTGCGAGGCGGCCGCGCAGCCAGCGATCGAGCGCCGCAAGGTCGAGCCGGGCGTAATCGATAGCTGCTTGCGTATTAAGACTCACTCGGAGATGCTAGTCGCAGTCCCGCAGCGGCGCAACTCCGGAGCCCGCCATGACCGTCGTCGACTTCGTCGTCCGCGATTTCATCGCCACGATCACGATCAATCGTCCCGAGGCGCGCAACGCGATGAGCCCGGAAGTGATGGTGCGTCTGGATGACGCCTGGCGCGAAGTGCGCGACTCGCCGGGCATTCGCGCTGCAATCCTCACCGGCACGGGATCGCAGGCGTTCTGCGCCGGTGCGGACCTCGCATTGTCGGCACCGCTGGTCACAGGCGCGCGACAACCCGAGAACGAGTGGGACATGCGCTTTCTGCAACTGATCCGCGGCAGTGAAGGCCTTTTCCTGATTTCCCGAGACACCGTCAAGCCCGTGATCGCGGCGATCAACGGTCATGCGATCGCCGGCGGGATGGAGCTGGTCATGGGCACCGACATTCGCGTTGCGGTGCCGGGCGCGAAGTTCGGGCTGCAGGAGGTCAAGTGGGCGCTGTTTCCTGCCGGCGCTTCGACGGTGCGGCTGCCGCGGCAGATGCCTCGCGCCAAGGCGATCGAGCTGCTATTGACCGGCGATCTGATCGAGGCAGAGGAAGCGCTGCGTCTCGGCTTCCTCAACTACGTTGTGCCGCCCGAGCAACTCATGGATCGCTGCCTGGAGATCGCGCGCAAGATCGTCGTGAATGGTCCCATTGCGGTGAGCCGCATTCGCCGCTCCGTCATCGAATGCGATGGGCGTCCGGAAACAGAAGCGCTGGCGATCGAGAAAGTCCACGCGCAGGCAGTTGTCGCAACCGAAGACGCTGTCGAAGGGCCGCGTGCATTCATGGAGAAGCGCAAGCCCGTCTTCAAAGGGCGGTGAGCACCTTCGTGGGGGTCAGATCGAGGTACTCCCTGAGCGAAGTCACGCGGCCGTCCTTCACTTTGCAGATGACGCACGCGGGCATCGCAAAGTCTGCGCCCGAGGGAAGCTTGCCGCGCAGCACGTGCTCCTGCAGATAGCCGTCGGGCAGCTCGACGAGGCTGACGACGTCGTAGTTGATCCCGCTCAGCCGCTTGTGGATCCAGTACATGCCACGCATGTTCTCGTCGATCGTCTGATACTTGTCGTCGAAGTTGTGCCAGATGCGCGCGCCGGGCGCGTAGATCTCGCGGATCGTGGTCTCGTCTTTTTCGTTCAGCGCGCGCACGAAGCGCCGCGCCAGCTCAATGGTGCTCGAATTCGACATCGACAACTCCTCCGAATGGGCCCCTACCCCGTTTGCAATTTGCCCCGACGCACGGTCACGCCGTGCGCCTCCCGATCCCACGTGTCTGCTGTCACACCTTCGCTGCGCAAGCGGTGTTTCTCGACTTTCGCCGTCGGCGTCTTCGGCAGCTCTGCGATCGTGCGGATGTAGCGCGGCAGCATGTAGGCCGCAACGCGCGGCTCCATGAAGCGCAGCAGCGCGACCGGGTCCAGCCGATCCGCCACCGGCACCACGACGAGCATGACTTCATCCTCGCCGAGCTCGCTCGGTACCGGAATCGCTGCCGCCTCGCGAACGTCCGGGTGCGCGCACGCCTCCGACTCCACCTCGAAGGACGAGATGTTCTCGCCGCGCCGGCGGATCGCGTCCTTCATGCGGTCGACGAAGAAAAAGTTGCCCTGCTCGTCGCGACGAAATGCGTCGCCGGTGTGAAACCAGCCGTTGCGCCAGGCGCGCACGGTCGCTTGCGGATTCTTGTAGTAACCCTGCGTGATCTCCCACGGCCGCGACGTACGCACGACGAGCTCGCCGACTGTTCCCGGCGCGACTTCGATATCGTTCTCATCGACCACCCGGCATTCGACACCGGGGCGCACTCGACCACAGGTGCCGAGCAGCGGCGGGTTGGCCTGGGAGCGGATCGGCGTCGCCAACTCGGTCATGTTGAACGCCGTGTGCATCTGGATGCCGAAGCGCTGCGCCACTGCGAGCGAATCCTGGTTCCACGGCACAGTGATGACTGCGCGCAGCGGATGATCGCGATCGCGGGTGCTCGGCGGCTGGTTGAGCAGGAAGCGCGTCATCGCGCCGACCAGGCAACAGCCGGTGATGTTGAAGCGACGCACCGTGTCCCAGAACGACTCCGGCTTGAAACCGTCGTAGAGCACGCACGTGCCGCCTTTGATCAGACGGTCCATCACGGCGCCGACGCCGCTGACATGGAACAGCGGCAGATTCGCGAGCAGCCGATCTTCGGTGCCGAAGTAGTCCATCGCCATCGCGCCGCCGGCCCAGGCCTGGATGTAGGTGCAGACGACAGCTTTCGACGGGCCGGTCGTGCCCGAGGTGAGGATGATGTAGTTCGCATCCCACGGCTGCACCGGCTGCTCCGCTTCCGCGGTGCCGGGTTGCTCCAGGACATCGAATGCGTGCACGCGCACTCCGTCCATCGGTGGCGGCGGACCGCCCGTGCAGACGACGTGCTCGAGCAACGAAGATGATTCGGGTTCGAGGCGCGGCAGCAGGCTCGCGTGCGCGATCAGGACCTTCGCATCGGACAACGCGACCGCGTGCCGCAGGATCGCGCCGCGGTATGCCGTGTTGAGCGGCACGTACACCGCGCCGAGCAGGTTCGCGCCGAACCAGCCGAGAATCGCTTCACGCTCGTTCGGCATCCATGAAAGCACGTGCGAGCCGCGCTCGACGCCGAGGCGGCGCAACCCGGCGGCCGCCCGCTGCGCCCGCGCTCGCATGTCGGCGAACGTCCAGGCACTCCCGTCGCTGAATTCGAGGAAATTCCGCTGCGGCCGCTCGCGCGCCCAGCGCTCGAGCAACGGCCCGACCACGCATGCATCGCGCGGCGGAAGCTTCGGGTCGAAGGTCATCGCGATCACCCGCCTCCAGGGGGAGACGAGCTACGATTTCACAAGTCGGTCTTGTAATGCAAGCCAGGAGCGGTTGCGCCTGGCGGGGTGCGCTCAGCGCTTCGACTTCGGGCGGTATTTGCCTTCGCGGCGCTCGTTCAGCCGTTCGACCATGTCGTGAACCAGGGTCGTGACTTCCGCGTGCGTGCCGGCGCGCACACCTTCGATCGTGTTCGTGCCTTGCGAGATGACATAGCTGTGCCACACGCCCGCTGCGCCACCCGGCGCCGCGGCCTTCGTAATCGATTCAAGCTTGAATGGCAGCTCCACTGTGATCTCCGTGCGGTTGGCTGCTTTGGTCATGTCAGGGCGTCGAGCTCGACGGAGCCCGAGGTGCATGACGCAGACGCTGGATTTCCAGTACCTGCTCCAGAGAGAGCTCGGTCTGGTCGGCAATGATGCGCAACAGCTTGTGCGTCGGCGACCGGGGCAACGCGAGCGCGTGCAGTTTCTCCCACAGACGAACGCGCTCTTCGGCGCTGCTGAGCGGCGAAGACTGCAGGGCGATCTGCTGCTGGCGCTCGATCAGGCGCTGCTGCTGCTCGTGCTCGGCCTGGGCGCGCCGATCGGCGAGCGAGCCAGGATCCGCGACTGCGCCGTGATAGGACCTTTGTTCGACCATGCCTGCTCCTGCGAAATCCGCACGGGTCGGTAACGACCCGTGCGGAGAGCGATTGCTCACCAGCGACGCTGACCGCCGCCGCCGCCAAACCCGCCGCCATTGCGCGAGCCGCCACCGCCGCCACCGCCGCGGGGCTTGTCCTGCGCCTCGTTGACCTTCAGGGGCCGACCGCCCATGTCCTGGCCATTGAGACTCTGGATGGCGCGCGCCGCATCCGCGTTCGGCATTTCCACGAAGCCGAAGCCGCGCGGCTGTCCCGTGTCGCGATCCTTGATCAGGGCGACCGAATTGACCGTGCCGTGCTGCGCGAACAGCGTGCGAACCGCCTCTTCGTCAGCGGAAAAGGGCAGATTGCCCACATAGATCTTACTCATACGATTAGTACACACTCACTTGATGATTGCGCGACCGGGCTGAACGCCAGCCTGGAAGCGCCTACGAAATGACAGCCTCACACGAGCTGTCGCCAGGTTCGAAACGATTCGGTTTTAGTTGAATGGCCTTGTGAACGCCGGTCGGCGAATGGGCCAAGAAACGATAAAAGGAAGGTCGCGAGCCGCGGCGCACTATACACGAGTTGCAAGCGGTTTGTTCGGGTTCTTGAACCTGAGGCGGCCCCGGGGCGACACTCCCCGGCCATGAGCGACCAAGCCGGCGATTCGCTACCCAAGGGCATCCAGCTGACGCCCTTCGACCCGCAGTTTCGGGACCACCCTTACGAGGTGTTGGACTCGCTGCGCCAGCGGGCGCCGGTCCTGCACGACGACCAGTTCAACCGCTGGTACCTGACCCGGTTCGACGACGTGCGGCTGATCCTGCGCGACAAGGACATGAGCGCCGACCCGCGCAAGGCGAACCCTGCGTCATATGTGGCCAGGATCGCAGCGCTGACCGGAACCAATGTAGGCAGCTCCGCCCCGTCGATGCTGTTCATGGACGATCCGGACCACCGCCGCGTGCGTGGCCTGGTCAACAAGGCGTTCACCCTCAAAGCTGTCGAGGCACTGCGGCCGCGCGTGCGCGAGATCGCGACCGGACTGCTGGCGAAAATCGACGCCGACGAGTTCGACCTGATGACGGCGTTCGCCGGCGTGCTGCCGGTCATCGTCATCGCGGAAATGCTCGGCATCGATCCGGCCGACCGCGGCTCGTTCCGGCACTGGTCGGAGGTCAGCGTCGCGGCATTCTTCAATCCGTTCCGGACGCCGCAGCAGAGCGAAGCGGCCCTGCAGGCGCAGCAGGAGCTCAACGCTTATTTCCAGAAAATGATCGAGCTGCGGCGCGCCACGCCGCGCGACGATCTGATCAGCGACATGGTGCATGCCGAGGAATCGGGCGATCACATGACCGACGAGGAGATCGTCACTCAATGCAACCTGCTGCTGATCGCGGGCAACGTGACCACGACGGACCTGATCGGCAACGGCGTGAAGGCGCTGCTCGATCACCCGCAGGAGCTGGCCAAGCTGCGTGCGCGACCCGAGCTCATCAACAACGCGATCGAAGAGATGCTGCGCTACGACTCGCCGGTCACGAACTCGGGCCGCAACGTGCAGCGTGAGCTGACGCTGCGCGGCTGTCCGATGCACCTGGGCGACAGCATCACGGTCTCCCTTGCCGGGGCCAATCACGATCCGGATGCGAACCCGAACCCGGAGCGTTTCGACATCGAGCGAGCCGACATCCAGCACCAGTCTTTCGGCGGCGGCAAGCACACGTGCCTTGGTGCGCCACTCGCGCGCGTCGAAGCTCAGGAAGGGATCACCGCGCTGCTGCAGCGGTTTCCGAACCTGCAGCCCTCGGCGCGGGGTCTGAAGTACCGCACCATTCCAAGCTTCCGCGGTATGTCGGAGTACTGGCTGAAGACCTAACGCTTCTTCTTTTTCGCTGTTGCAGCGGAAGTAGTGGACGCGGTGACCAGGGACGGCGGCGGCTTCACCTTCGCACTGAGCCGGTCTCTCACGATGCCTACTGCGCCATCGGCGACGCTCGCGATCGTGATTCTTCCATCGTCCTGGCGCTTCGCGAAGATCACATAACGAACGTTACGCTGCAGCGGAGAGTCGCAGGTCGAGCCGAGCGACTGCGTGAAGGTCCAGCGCGCGCCGACCTTGCCCTTCCAGATGTGCTCGACGATGAGCTCGACGATCGCCGCCCCCTGCTCCGTCTGCGTCGAGGACGCGACGGTGACGAGTGCAACGACATCGGCCCACGCCTGGCTGGTCTCGGTGTCCGACAGAATGTTTTCGCTCGGTGCCACCACGCACGCGTGCGCGGGCGCCGACGACAGTACAGCCAGCGCTGCGACGATGCGAAACAGGGACCGGTTGCGCATTACATCGAGCCGATCATGTTGATGAACACACCCTCGCTGCGGAAGCTCAGATCCGTCAGGTCTTCCGAGAAGTCGGTGAAGTTGTAGCCGGCGCCGACCTTGAAGTGCTTGCCGAAGTAGCGATACACGGCGACCAGCGCGCCGGCGCGCTGCTCGTTCAGATCGGTCATGTCGAGCATGCGTCCTTCGACCAGCCCTTCCCAGCCGCCGAACTTCAGGTCCGTGCGCACGATGTACAGCTGCGCGCTGTTGTCGAAGAACTGCGGGTTCTCGCGGTCCAGGCTCAACTGGCCGAGGCGATAGGCGTACTTGCCGCCGATCGACCACACGTCGGTGAGGTCATACGTCAGGTCGAGCGCCGCGACGTGACTCTTCTGCACGAACTGCGCGACCGAGTTCGTCGGCGTCACCTGCTCGGTCGTCGGCACGTTATAGAAGTAGGTGTACTTG
This sequence comes from Steroidobacteraceae bacterium, assembly GCA_035275585.1. Lineage (GTDB taxonomy): Bacteria > Pseudomonadota > Gammaproteobacteria > Steroidobacterales > Steroidobacteraceae > Steroidobacter. The sequence goes on from DATEML010000076.1 coordinate 7,477, forward strand.
GCGAGCGCGTTGAGCCGGTCGTTCGCCACCGGGCGATAGCCGTAGCCGAGCACTGCCTCGGTGTAGCCGCCATCGTAGAACTGCCCGAGCGAGCTTGCGCTCTTGGCGTGGTTGTACTTGCCGACGATGCGCCAGTCCGGGTTGAGCTGGAACTTGAAGCTGTTCCGGAACAACCACGTCGTGCGCTCGGAGGTCGCTGCGTCGAACTGCTCGGTCTTGTCGAGCCGATATTCGACCGCGCTCGACAGCTGTACGGCCTGGAAGCCGTAGCCCATGCGGATGCCGCCGGCCTCGCGGTCGATCTTCGCGCCGGTCAGCTCGTCGGTGAGCGTGCCGATGTCGGTGTTCGCGCCGAAGTTCCAACGCTCGTTCGGCGCGAGCGTCATGCCGGTCGCGTGCGTCAGGCCGGACATGTCGTCGGTCTCCTGGTAACGCTCCTCGACGAACATGCTGCTCGAGTCCGACAGGCGCCGCTTCATTCCCGAGATCAGGTTGCCGCGGCGGCCGCCGCGCAGCCCGTTGTCGGTGCGCTCGTTCTCCAGCGCGTAGTTCAGGTACAGCGTCGTGCGTTCGGAGAACAGGTAATTCGTGCCGAGCTTGCCACCGGGCCCGAGATCGCCATCGGACGCTTCGGCATCGACGCGGAAGCGCTCTGTCATGCGATAGGAGCCGCCGACGCCGTAGCGGTCGTTGTTGGGCCGCTCCTCGCTCTTCGAGAGTGTGTTCTGCCCGAAGACGTACGTGCGCCACGAAGCACCGGAGTCGTACCCGACCTGCAGCACCCCGTCAGTGCGCTCGCCCTGCTCGCGATTGAGCGGGACGAGCGGGCCGGTGTACTCGCGCTCGTCCTTGCGCGCGCCGGCGCTGACGCTCCAGCGATCGGTGATCTGGTAACCGAGATTCAATTCCTGCGTGTCGGAGTTCAGGCCCAGGTCCTGCGCGCGCTTGTCGGCCTTCGCGCGCACGTCGAAGCGCTCGAACATGCGCATGTTGAACGTTCCGCCCGAGTGTTCGGCGTCGGTCAGCGTGCCGAAGCCCGGCGCCGAGTAGCCCGCGCCGAGCGACTGCGAGTACATCGTGAGGCGGCCGGGCAGTCCTGCGTGCAGATCGCCGAAGCCGATGCTCAGGTCGGCGCGGTACGCGTCCGCGCTCGCGGAGTCGAAGCCGGTCGTATCGGGGGTGACGAAGCCGAAGCCGCCGTCGTCCGAATAGAGCGCGCTCGAAACCAGGCCTTCGCTGCGGCCGCCCTGGACTTTGAGCCAGGAATCCGCGCTCATGCGCAGCGTGACGTCGGCGCCGTCGAGACTGCTCTCGGTCTCGCCCTCTTCGTTGCCGTTCGTGGTGAGCCCGACCTTGATGTAATCGTTGACCCACATGTGCGCCTGACCGCCGGTCGCGATCGAGTCGAGCTCCGTGAACCCCGGTGTGTACTCGTAGCGGACCACCAGGTACGCAGAGTCGCCACTGAGCCCGCCGCTGCGCACGAGCAGCTGATCGTCGACAGTCGAGTTCAGCGGCTCGGCGAGCACGACGCGGCCCTGCAGATAGTCGATGTCGTAGTCGAGCACCGGGCGCAGGTTGACGACGCCGCTGACGAGACCCGAATCCTTGTCGCGCAGCTCGACGCGCACGCGCTCGGAGCCGACCAGGATGTCCTGGTTGTGCAGGAAGTACAGCGAGCCGCCGGTGCCGCGGAATTCTTCGCGGCTCGCGAGCGTGCCGGGCTCGGCGGCGAAGCCGTCGAGCGTGAAGCGCTGGTCGCCGAAGCTCGTGGTGCCCTCGGTCTGGTAGTGCAGGTTACCGCCGTACAGGCCGCGATCGACGTGCGCCAGCTCGTTCTCGGCGTAGTTGATCTTGAAGTTGCCCCACAGCACCGAGCTGTCGTCGTGCTCCAGCTTCACGTACATCTTGCCGAGTGTCGGCGCGGTTTCCTCGACGACCGAGTCATCGCCGAACGTCGGATAGTGATAGTCCGGATCGATGCGCCGGAACAGCGAGTCGGGCGCCTTGTTCATGAAGTTGCTGAACAGCTCGTCGACCGGGCCCTCGCGCGTGTCGGCGCTCGCGCTCAGGTGCCAGTCCTCGTTGAACTTGCCGTTCACGTAGAACGCGAGGCGGGCGTCCAGCGCCGAGTCGTAGTCGACCGGCGCGTTCTCGCCCTGCAACAGCTCGGCCGGACCGCGCGTGTGCGTGTCGGATGCCGTCACGTCGGCGATGCCGACATAGAACCAGTCGTTCTTCTCGAGCTCGAGGTCGCGCAGGAACATCGCGCCGTTGCCGGCCTCGTCGAGCACCGCGACTTCCACGGTGTGCACGCCGGCGGGCAGGATTTCCTCTGCAAGGAAGTTACCGGACGGATCGACCGGGACCGGCTTGCCGGCGACCCAGACGCTGTGATGCGGCGGAATGCTGCCGCCGCGGACCTTGATCGTGCCGCTGCCCAGCGGGATGTTGTGAGACGTCAGCCCGCTCGTGCCATAGCTCGCGAGCAGCTCTTTCGGTTGCTGGTCCTGCGGCGGCACGTCGGTGCGCGTGCCGTCGTCCAGCACGAACCACAGCGGCTGCGGCGACGTTTCGTCGAAGTTGCCGGTCTTGTCATAGGCGCGCAGCACGTACTTCAGCTCGCGCATCGGCGCAGTGGTGTGCTCGGCCGTCGGCTCCCATTCCGCGAAGCCGGCCGCGTCGACCGGCAGCACTTTCAGCGGCGGCGCCTGCGTCGACTGATCGGCCTGGAAGATGCGCACCTCGGAGCGATCGATGAACGCCGAGTAGTTCGCGTACGTACGGAAGCGTACCGGCTCGCCGAACAACCGCGGCGCGCGCAGCTCCGGCACATCGCCCTGCGCCGCCTGGACCGCCTCGGCCGGCGGCGTCTCGACGAGCGTGAGCGCCTGGCTCACCGGAATCACTTCCATCAGCTCCTGCGGCTCTTCCGACTCGTCCGTCGCCTGCGTCTCCGCGCTGCTGGCTATCGGCAGCAGCGGCTCCTCGACTGCCTGCTCCGCACTCTCGTCACTCTCGTCACTCTTGTCACTCTCGTCACCCGCGTCACCCGCGTCACCCTTCCCTAACTCCGCCATCGGCACCGTCGTCGGCCACGCCGACACGCTGAGCCTCGGGCTCGATTGCAGGTTGTCGAACTGGAACGCGATGTCGGCGCGATCCAGCGCGACGTCGGTGCAACGCTGGATGTCGGCGGAGCTGCGGCCCGGATCGTCGAGCGGCTCGCCGTCGACGGTGATGCGCATCAGGTTCAGACCGAACGGGTTCTTCGGACTCAGCTCGCGCGTCACGCGCTCGATGTCGACGCCTTCATAGTCGTCGAGGATGGCCGGCTCGTCGTACACGACCTGCACGACGATGTGTGAAGTACCTTCCTGCGTGAAGCCCTCGTTGACGACGTCTGCGGACTGGACGTAGCCGCGGCCTTCATGCTCGGCCTGCTCCGGCGTGAGTTTCATGTCCTCGACGATCGTGTCCATCGCACGACGCGCTCGCGCGGCGGCGAGGCCGATGTCGTCGCCATAGACGATCGCCGTGCGGCGATCGAGGCGCTCGTTCTTCGTGTAACCGACGAAGCGCAGGCGCACGTTTGACCTGTCTGCAATGTCCGTCATCGCGCGGCGCAGCTGCTGCGTGTAGTCCGCCGGGATCACCGCGCGGCCGCCCTGCTCGAGCTGCAGCGGCGCGATCGGTCCCCACGGCGGATCGTAGACACGCGTGACGACTTCGGTGCCCGGCGCGCCCGGGCACAACCGCGGCTCTTCCGGCAGCTCCGTGAGCGGATCGTCGTGCCAGAACTCGACTTCGATGCGGCGATTCAGCGCGCGCCCCTGCGCGGTGTCGTTGGTTGCGACCGGCATGCTCGAGCCGCGGCCGTCGGTGACGATCGCTTCGTTCGGCAGGCCGAGCTTTTCCTGCAGCGCCAGCGCCGTGCGATGGGCGCGCGCCCGCGAGATAGCGAGGTGATTGCCGTAGATGCGTGCGTTGCGATCGGTCAGCGGCACGTTGTCCGTGTAGCCGATCAGCTTGACGACAACATGCTGCTTGTCCTGCAGATTCTCCAGCGCCCGCCGCACGTTCGCGACGAACGCTTCCGAAACCTCCGGCGCGTCTTCGTAGTGTAGCGGCTGCACCAGGTTGCGAATCCGCGTGCGCCGCTCGTGACCTTCCTTGAAGCGCATTTTGCACACGGTCTCCATGCGGCAGACCTTGACGCGCTTGAAGTCCTCCTTGACCAGCACTTCTTCCTCGGTCATCGCCGCCTGGATTTCGTCGTACCACACCTGCACTTCGACACGCCGGTTCATGGCGCGCCCTTCCGGCGTCGTGTTGGTCGCAACCGGCCGCGTCGCGCCGGCCCACTCGTACGAGATCGCATCGGCCGGCAGCGCGAGGCGCGTCTGCAGGAACTCCGCGACTTCGCCGGCGCGCTCGCGCGACAGACCCGCGTTGTCGCCGTAGACGCGTGCGAGCTGTTCGGACAACGGCTGATCGTCGGCATGGCCGACGAGATGCAGTCGCACGTTGCGCCGGTCGCGCAGATCGTCGAGCGCCTTGCGCAGCGACTCGACGTAGCTCTGCGGAATATCCGCGACACCCGAGTCGAAGCGGATCGGCGGCACGACGTCCGTGAGCTTCACCGTCGCCAGGCGCTCGGCGTGCACAGGACGCATTTCCACGCGGTCGCCCGATTCCTTCTGCAGCAGGTTCGGATCGTGCGTCCACGGCCGCAGCGGCTCGTCGCTCGGCAGCTGTTTCTCCGTCGTCTCACCGCGTGACGTTTCCACGACGTCCTGCGCCTGGACCAGCATGGGCAGCAGCGCAGCGATCAAGAGACCGAGATAGCGATGTTTGCACATGGCGCTCACCTGCTCTCGTCCCGCTGCTCGGGCTTCGTCACTTCCGCCTGCTGCGGCGGCGCGCCGAGGCGCCAGAACACTTCCGGCTCGATCGCCAGCTCATAGGCCGCATTCAGTGCCTGCCAGCGCGTCGCGATCTCCGCCTTGACGGCCGCCATGCGGCGCTGGACGAGCTGCTCGTTCTCGACATCGGCGAGGTACGACAGTCGCAGGATGGCCGGCGCCTTCTGCAGCTCCTTCATCAGCAGGTCCATGCGCGGCCGCCACTGCGCGCGCATCTCGGTCGTGCCCGGCTCGAACACGGCATCCGCCAGATCGAGGCCGATCACGCGGTGGAGCGAAGCCCCGAAGTTGAACTTGAGCGCCTTACCGCGCGTGGCGCGCTCGACGCGCACCTGGTTCGTCGACGAGCGGAAGCCGCTCGGCAGCGTGCGGTCGTCCAGCTTCAGGACGAAGTTGCTGCCGCGTCCCTCGCGCGGCACGACGGCGCAGGTGATGTGGAAGCGGCCATAGGCATCCGTGATCGCGTTGAGACCGCGCGCGCTCACCACGCGCACGCCCGCGAGGCCCATTTCGCCCTGGTCCTGCAAGCCGTTGCGATTGACGTCGTCGAACACCTTGCCGGTGACATCCGTACAGTCGAATGTCGGATCCGGCACGACGCGCACCGTCGCCGAGGCCTCGTTCGACAGCGCGCTGCCGGTCAGCATGTGCACGGCCTGAACACGATTCACGAACTCGCCTTCGCTGACACCGGCGCCGACGGCGAGGATCACGAGCAGTTCATGCTGTTCCTGCCGATCGACGGCCAGGTTGCTCCAGATCATCTCGCGGCCGGCCACCGCCGGCTCCACCGGCTTGCCGTCGATGCGCGCCGAGCCCGCGACGTAGCGGAAGCCCGCCGGGATGCGGTCGACGATGCTGACGTCGAACAGCGGCACGTCGGTCACGTTCTTGTACGTGATGACGTACGGCACCAGCTGGCCGCGCACGACGTTCAACAGCGGCGTCGTCTTGGAGATCTGGATCGCACCCTGCAGATCCGGGTCCACCGGAATGTGGTTGTTGTAGATCTGGCTCGAGCCCGGGATGAGGTTGTTGTCGAGCTTCAGATGCGCGTGATAGCGCGTGCCGGCGCTGCGTGCGCGCACAGCGAGCGTCGGTGCGAACTCCGACGTCTGGACTTCGCAGTAGTCGGGCGTCGCCGCCAGCGCGTCGTCCACGCCGCCCGGGCACGTGGGCACGGAGAACGCAGCGGTAGAGGCGCCCGAGGTCGGCGGAATGATCTGCGAGTACGTGCCGATGTAGCCGGTCGGCGGCGGACTCACGTCGATCAGATAATTTCCGCCGCTCGGGCAAACCGGATCGGTGAAATTCAGGTCGAAGCGGTAGTAGCCGCTCGCGAGCGTTACCTGGTTCTGTTGGGCCGGATCGTCGAAGCACTCCGCCGGCAGCAGCGAGCCCGTGCCTGCGTTCAGCATGCGCAACGTGACGCCCGCAACCGCCCCGCGTGTCACCGAGTTGTACGCGACGCCATTCGGCGAGATCGGCAGGTTCAGGTCCTGCAGGTTGCTGGCGAACTGCACGATGATGTCGCTGATCTCCTGCAGCCCGTTCGTGAACGTCGCCGAGTACGCCATGCCCAGCTTCGCGGTGCTCGACGTCGCGTCCGGTGCGCTGAAGCGCAGCTCGTATTGCTCGCCGGTGATGTAGTTCGGCGGGATGCCGCTGATGCGATACACGCCGTTCGCATCGGTGGTCACGCTGCGGAACAGCCGGTCGTTGCGATACAGCTGGACAGTCCAGCCTTCGAGCACGTGCTCGTTCGCGTCCAGCGTCTTGTTGAAGTTCGCGTCGTGCCACGCCTTGCCGTTCAGGATGCCCTGGCCCGGGATGGCGCCGACGTCGACGGAAACGCTGGCGCTCGCCGTCTGCGGCGGGTCGTTCCACTTCACCGTGCCGGTGTTCGTGATCCTCGTACCGTCGAGCAGATTCGGATTGATGACCGCGCGGAAGCGCAGCAGAGCAGTCTGTTGCGGCTGCAGCGGCCCGTAGGTCGTCGAGTAGTCGGCAGTGATGACCTGATTGACGACACTGATGCCCGTCGTCTGAGCATTGAGCGTCGCCGAGTTGGGGACCAGCGTGAGATAGCCCGGCACCGGCATGTCCAGGTCGTCCGTGATCACCACATAGAGCGCCGGCACCAGCGAGATGTTGGTGACGCGCACGACATACTCGAGCGTCGCGCCCTGCGACGCGGGCCCGCCGCCGACCACGGACACTTCCTTGACGATCGACAGCTGCTGACCGTTACCGACGACCACGACGGTCGGCTCCGGCCCGGTCGACGGATTGCCGTCACCGTCCGTCAGCACGGTCGGCACCTCCGTCGTGCGCACGACTGCCTGGTTGCGAATGATCGTGCCGGCCGGGACACCAGCGTTCACACGCAGATTGAACTGAACGACCGCGCTCGACTGCGGCGAGAGCGTGCCCTCGCCCGCTGTCGGCAGCGGCGGCGTGCGATCGGTCGAGCTCACATAGATGCCGGCCGCGAGCGGCGACGAGCCGTTGTCCGGCTGCCCGTACGGCAGGCCGTTCAGCGTCGTCGTGTCCGCAACGTACGTGACGTTCGGCGGAACGTTGTCGGCCAGCACCACGTTGGTCGCCGGAATCGCGCCGTTGTTGTACATCGTGATCGTGTAGCGCAGCGTGTCGCCCGGATCGACGATGCCCGGCGAGCCCTGGTCGACTACCAGCTCCGCCTGCTTGGTGGCGAACAGGAGCGGCACGTTGCCGACCACGTCGCGCGTCGGGTCGTTCACGATCGGCGTGCGCGGATCATCAGACGGATAGTCGACGATGCCGAAGTCGGCGGCGCTCACGAACGCCTGGTTCGAGATGATCGTCCCATCGGCCAGATCCGGATAAACCGTCACGTCGAACGTGAGCGTCGCGACGTTGCTCGGCGTGTTGGTCGCATCGGCGCGCATCGCACCCGGGGTCGTGTCCTCCGGCGCGTAGACCGGGATGCCATCGGCCAGCGGCGTGATGCCCTGGGCATTGTCGTTCTGCAGCGTGCCGTTCAGCGTCGTGGTGCCCGCGACGTACGTCGTGTTCGCCGGGATCTGGTCGCGAATCGACACGCCGGTGGCGTTTTCGGTCCCGATGTTCTTGACCGTGATCGTGTAGCGCAGCCGATCGCCCGCGCGCAGCACGGTGGTGCTCGCACCGAGATAGGTGGAGGTCTTGAGCACGCGGAACTTCGGCGCCGACGTGATCTGCACGCGCGTCGGGTCTTCGTCGCCGAGCACCAGCGGATCCGGCGCGGTCGCGCCGACATTAGGATCGTCGCTGCGCCCGACTTCGACGCCGTCCACATAGGCCTGCGCCTGGTTCTGCACGTAGCTCTGGTTCGGCAGCGCCGCCGCCAGCCGCACGTCGTACTCGATGACGACGAACGTACCCAGGCCGCCGAGACTCAGGTTGCGGATGTCGACCAGGCCGCTGTTGTTCACGCCGCCGGACGGATTGGTGTTGGCCGCATCGGCGCCGGCCGGCACGGTCACGACATTCAGGGTGCCCGGCACATACACCGCCGAGTTGTTGAGGCGGCCGAGCTCATCGCGCAGGGAGAAATTCGGCAGCGGATTGCTGGCCAGATTCTCGATGCGGATCCGATAGCGCAGCGTGTCCCCTGGCGTCGCGTGGGTCGCCGGGTTCTGACCGCTGGTGACATCGGTCACCGTCTTGTCGAATCGCAGCACCGGCAGATCGACGGTGACGGTGTGCGCGTCTTCGTGGTCCACGGTAGTTGGCGTGCCGTCGGTCAGTACGCGCGTGAAGATGACGTTGCCCGGATTGAGCCACCGGGTCGCGCCGGCCACATTCGTCAGCACGGTGCCGTTCTGAGCATCTGCGTCGACTTGCGCGCGGTAGGAGATCAGCAGACGTTCGTCGACGCCGATCACCGACGCAGCGCTCAGCGTGTTGAACGTCAGCTCGCACGCGGCACCGTTGTAGACGACCGAGTAGTCCGTTCCCTGGACCAGCGGACCTTTACCCGGCACCGGCGTCACGCCGTCTGCCGCGAAAACGCGCGCGCTCAAGACTTGCGGCGGCGTGGTGCACATGCCGCCCGTCGGCGTATCGGGCAGACGATCGACGAGCGTAACGTTGTGCGCGTCGATATTTCCCGTGTTGTGCAGGTCGATGCCGAAGGTGCCGAACTCCGCAGGCTTCAGCTGTGCTGGGCCCGACTTGTCGACGATGATCACCGGCGTGCCGGGCGGTGGCGTGAATTCTCCGACCAGGCCGGTGGTGTTGGTGACGCCGCCTTCGCTCGTGATGAACTGGGATACCGGATTGCCGTTCGGGTCGAGAAAGTTCATCGCCAGCGTGTAGTCCACTCCGTCGACGTTGAACGTCGTGGGCGTGGGTGATGCAACGATCGACACACGGTCCGAGCACCCGTCCGGGGGCGGGGTCGGATCGAACGGACAAGGGTTCAGGTTGTTCGGGGTCTCGACGTGGTTGAAGGTGTACGTGAAAGTCAATGGCGGGCGTGGAACGCCATCGACACTGATCACCAGGACGACATCCAGCTGCACCGAAGTCAGCGAAGGATCGTCGACCGCGAAGTTGCGATGGATGAACGACCCGAGAGAAAAGAACGGCAGGGGCCCGGGCAACTGGAAAGGCGGCGGAAGCGGGTTCGCCGCGTTGAAGTCGTAGCCGCTTTGCGGCGTGCCGTCGCCCCACCTGATGATCGAGGTCGGTATGCCGTTCGTGATGACGGGGTCGCCCGGCTGAGCTCCGGGGAGATTGTCCACGGGGTCATGCCAGGATCCGGTCAGGGAGGTGTAAGTGATCGTCGCCGCGAACGCAGCCTGCGCCGGCAATGCCAGCACGAGCACGATAGCGATCGCTCTCGCGAACGACGCGAGCGCGCTACCCAGACTCTTGCGATGTGCTTGCGGTGCTTGCATGACTTTGGCGGTCCCGCTGTCGTAGGGCCTGCGCCCCGTAGACCGGAAACTTTGCGTCGCCACCTTTCGGTGGTTTTGCCCTGATCAAAATCGCTAAACGCCCCTCGCTGCTGTTGCCATTGCCGGCTGCGTCATGCCGCCGGCAGGAAGTCGATCGGATACAGGATCGTGATCGCCGGCACCGCCTTGGCGCCGAAGTCGAAGCCCTTGACGCGCTCGACGACCTGCGCGGTCAGGTCGGGCGCGTTCATGTCGGAGGCCTTCAGCTCGCACAACGAGACAGAGCCATCGGGCTCGATCGTGAGCTTGAGAATCACCTGACCCTTCAAGGTCGGATCGCGCCGCAGCTCCTTGTTGTAGAGCCGGTAGAGCGCTGCCTTGTAGCGGTCGAAGACGATCTGGATCTCTTCGTCGGTGCGACCGGGGATCCCGACGTCGCCGGCCACCGGCCGGTCGCCACCCGGTTTGCCGACGGCGGCGATCGCGCTGCTCGCGCGCGTCACCGCCACGCCAGCCATGCCGCCGCCATTGCCGTTGCCGTTCCCCACGCCGCGACTGATCGCAGCGAGATTGATACCGCCGCTCGAGCCCGGTGCGCTCGTCGTCAGCATCGAGCGCTGCGCGCGCCCGGCGTAGTCCGAGTTGTCGATGCTCGCCTTCGCGCCGAGGCGACCGACGACCTGATCGTCGTTGGCGGACGCGAGCTTGGCGCGGAACGCGAGAATGCCCTGATCCTTCGCTTCCGGCTCCTTCGGCGCGAGCTCCTCGACCTTCGGCTCGGCCTTCGCGACCTTCACCGGCTGCTCCACCGGCTTTTTCTGAACTTTCGGCTTCGGCATCTCGATCGGCGCAGGCGGCGGTATCGGCTTCTCTTCCATCAACAGACGCACGACACGCTGCGGCACTTCCTGGCCGTTGACCACCAAAGGCGGCAGCGTGATCTGCGCAACGATCGCGCTCAGCAACAGCGTGACCAGCAACGCGAGCCAGGCGGACTTGCGGAAGCGCTTGTCTTCCTCGCCGTTGTACGCCCAGGAGAGGATCGCCTTGCGCGGCTTCTCGTCGATCTCGCGCTCGATCTCCCATTCGTAGCTGAGCTGTTCCTCTTCGTACTGCACTTCGAACAGGGCACGCTCGATCGCGTCGATCGAGTCGCTGAGCTGCCTGATCTGATCGCGCAGCGCCGCCTGGCGGCCCTCCATGTGGCCGAACCACTCGCCCAGTTGCGCGACGCGAGCGCGTGCGGCCTGCACATGCGCAGTTGCGCGCTCCGAGGACGTCTCGGCACCCCAGAACAGTTGGTCGCCGCCCACGGCCGCGAGCTTTTCGAGCGAGGCGCAAGCCTCGACGACGAGCTGATGCCGCTCGCGCTGCGGAGCGAGATCCTGAAGCTCGCCTTCCACTTCGCGCAACTCGTGCTCGATGGAGGCCCGCTTCGTGCGCGCGCGCGCCAGCTCGTTGGCGAGCTGCCGCTGCTGTTCCTGCTCCGGCTCCGTTGCCGGATCCGCGAGGTTCAGGTCTTCGAGAATGAGGGCTGCTGCGTTCATCGATGGCTACACCTATTTCTGCAGCACTGCGAGCGAGATCTTTCCGTAAGTGGTGGCCGTGCAGGTCGCCATGACCTTGCGGACCAGCTCGAACGGCAGCGACTTGTCGGCGATCACCGTGACCTCGCGCGTCGCCTTGCCGGCCTCGCCGCCGCTGCCCAGCAACATCGGACGGTCCAGTACGCGCCGCAGCGGCTCGACCAGCGGCTCCATCGACGCGTTCACGTCGGCGACGTCCGCGACCAGCTCGCCCTGCACGAACACGTGCTCCTTGGTGATCATCACCACGACCGACTGCTGCGCCTGCGTGTCCGCAGTGGACTGCGGAATCTCGACATCCTTGCTGTTCTGCACGGTCGCGACGTCGGCCGTGTAGATGAGCAGGAACGCCACCAGCACCGACATCACGTCGATGAGCGGGATCAGATTCAGCTCCGCGTCCTCGCGGGGCCGGGCCGGGCGATTGAACAGACTCATGGCGCTTCTCCCACGGCGATGTTCGTGAACAGCTCCGTGCGCTTCGTCCCGACGGCGGAGTCGGCTGCAGACTCGCCGTTGGCCGGAAGCTCGACGCTGCGGATCGCGTCCATCACCTGGATCAGGTAGTCGTACTTGACCGTCCGCTCCATCAGCACGGACGCGTCATTCACGCCCGGGTTCTCGCTCTTCAACTGCTGCGCGAGCCGCGTGAGCGTCGCCCAGTCGTACTGGCCGTCGACCTTCGGCAACGCCGCGATCAGCGCTTCGCCGTTGGTCAGCTCGAAGCCGCTCTCGCGCACGATCACTTCCAGGCGGAATTCCGGCGGCGCCGCCGCCCCGCCGGCGTTCGCGCTCGGCAGATCGAGCTGCAGGATGGTGATGCGCGAGAACACCGCCGTCATGAGCAGGAACGTGACCAGCACCACGAAGATGTCGATCATCGGCACCAGCATCACTTCGGCCGGCTTGCGGACGCGGTTGGTGA
>DATEML010000077.1:0-2462 GCA_035275585.1 Steroidobacteraceae bacterium
TACCTTGAAATAAAAACGGCCCACCCTATGTATCGGCTACAAGTTTCATTGCATGGAGATCGGACCTATGACACTCATTCGCTATGAGCCGTGGAGCGTGCTCAACCAGCTGCACGGGCAGTTCAACCGTCTGTTCGACGGCGAGCTCGACCGCGACGCGGCAACCTCGGCGGCGACCGCCGACTGGATTCCGCAGGCCGACATCGAGGAGTACGCGGACCGCTTCGTCCTGAAGCTGGACGTCCCCGGCGTCGACGTTGCGGCGATCGAAATCACTCTCGACAAGGGTGTGCTGTCGCTCAGCGGCGAGCGCGTCAAGGACGCTGCCGGCAAGGACGTGCAGCGCAGCCGCATCGAGCGTTCTCATGGTCGCTTCCACCGCCGCTTCACGCTGCCCGACACCGTCGATGCAGCGGGCGTGCATGCGACCGGCCGCAACGGCATCGTCGAAGTGACCATTCCGAAGCAGCCGAAGGCGCAGCCGCGCCGCATCCAGGTCGCGACGGCCTGACGACGAGCGCGCACCGAGCGCACTGACGGGCTGGACGGCCGTGCCGTCCGGCCCGTTTTCGTTTACGATTCGCGCCGCCGTTCACGTGAGGCTTACGGAGAGCGAATGACGATTTCGGCTGGCGCCCGGCTGCGGGCCGCCGTGACAGAAGAGCGACCGCTGCAGGTCGTCGGTGCCATCAACGCATACAGCGCTCTGCTGGCGCAGCGCGCCGGGTTTCGCGCCCTGTACCTGTCGGGCGCCGGCGTGGCCAACGCTTCCTTCGGTCTTCCCGATCTAGGTATCACCAGTCTCAACGACGTCTGCGAAGACGTGCGACGCATTGCAGGGGCGAGCGAGCTGCCGCTGCTGGTCGATGCCGACACAGGCTGGGGCGCTGCCTTCAACATCGCCCGCACGACGCGCGAGCTGAGCCGCGCCGGAGCCGGCGGCATGCACCTGGAAGACCAGGTCCAGGCGAAGCGCTGCGGCCATCGTCCGGGCAAGGCGCTGGTCGGCGCAGCCGAGATGGCCGATCGCATCAAGGCCGCAGCCGATGGGCGCGGCGACGATGCGTTCGTCATCATGGCGCGCACCGATGCGCACGCCGTGGAAGGGCAGGCCGCCGCGATCGAGCGCGCCCAGCGCTACCTCGAAGCCGGCGCCGACATGATCTTCGCCGAAGCACTGGCGACGCTGGACGAGTACCGTCAGTTCACCAGCGCCGTGCGGGCGCCGGTGCTCGCCAACATCACCGAGTTCGGCAAGACGCCGCTGTTCAGCGTCGCCGAGCTTGCCTCGGTCGGCGTCGGTCTCGTGCTGTATCCGTTGTCGGCGTTCCGCGCGATGAGCCGCGCGGCGCAACAGGTGTACGCCGCCATCCGCACGCAGGGTACGCAGCAGGGCGTCGTCGATTCGATGCAGACCCGCGCCGAGCTGTACGAAGTGCTCGGCTATCACGAGTACGAGCAAAAGCTCGACGACCTGTTCGGAAGGCAATCCCAGTCATGAGCGAAGCAACTCCCGGCTTCAAGCCGAAGAAGTCGGTGGCGCTGTCCGGCGTGGTCGCGGGCAACACGGCACTGTGCACTGTCGGCCGCACCGGCAACGACCTGCATTATCGCGGGTACGACATCCTCGATTTTGCGATGAGCTCGCAGTTCGAGGAGATCGCGTATCTGCTGATCCACGGCAAGCTGCCGAACCACGCAGAGCTGGCGGCGTACAAAGAGAAGCTGGTGCGGCTGCGCAGCTTGCCGGCCGCGGTGCGCGAGGTTCTCGAGCAGCTGCCCGCCGCGAGCCATCCGATGGATGTGATGCGCTCGGGCGTTTCCGCGCTCGGCTGCGTGCTTCCAGAGAAAGACGGCCACAGCGCGGCCGGCGCGCGCGATATCGCCGACCGCTTGATCGCAAGCCTCGGCTCGATGCTCGTGTACTGGTATCACTACAGCCACGCCGGCCGGCGCATCGACGTGCAGAGCGAGGACGACTCGATCGGCGGCCACTTCCTGCATCTGCTGCACGGCGAAAGGCCGTCGCGCGAATGGGTGCACGCGATGCACACCTCGCTGATCCTGTACGCCGAGCACGAGTTCAACGCCTCGACGTTCGCCGCGCGCGTGATCGCGGGCACCGGCGCCGACATGTACTCGGCGATCTGCGGCGCGATCGGTGCGCTGCGTGGGCCCAAGCACGGCGGTGCCAACGAAGTCTCGTTTGAGATCCAGCAGCGCTACCAGACGCCCGATGAAGCGGAGCAGGACATCCGCGCGCGCGTCGCGAACAAGGAAGTGATCATCGGCTTCGGCCACCCGGTCTACACGATCTCCGACCCGCGCAACGAGGTCATCAAGAAGGTGGCCCGCGGGCTCGCGGAGGGCAGCGGCGATACCAAGATGTACGCGATCGCCGAGCGCCTCGAGGCGGTCATGAAGCAGGCGAAGAACATGTTCCCGAATCTCGACTGGTACTC
>DATEML010000078.1:0-10523 GCA_035275585.1 Steroidobacteraceae bacterium
CGCGCGCGGCAAGGCCATCATCGGCGGGTGGGTCATGGACAACCAGGAGGTCAACGAGCCCTCCGGCGTCGTGCGTGCGTTCGACGTGCTCACGGGCAGCTTCGCGTGGGCGTGGGACATGGGGCGTCCGGGCGTGCACACGGAGCCGGGAGAAGGCGAGTCGTACACGCGCGGCACGCCAAACGTGTGGAGCCTGACGAGCTACGACGACGCGCTCGGTCTCGTCTATGTACCGACAGGCAATGCGACGCCCGACTACTACGGTGCGCATCGCTCCGAAGCGTCGGAGAAGTATGCGTCCTCAGTCGTGGCGCTCGACGTCGCGACGGGCGATGTGCGTTGGTCGTTCCAGACCGTGCATCACGACATCTGGGACTACGACGTGCCGTCGCAGCCCGTGCTGTTTGAGCTGCCGCAAGCAGACGGCACGAAAGTGCCTGCACTGGTGCAGGGAACGAAGCGCGGCGAGTTGTTCCTGCTCGATCGCCGCACGGGTGCACCGCTCGCGGAGGTGCGCGAGCAGGCGGTGCCGCAGGGCGCGGTGCCCGGCGACTGGACCGCGAAGACGCAGCCGTTTTCCGTCGGCATGCCGCAATTTCGCGGTGCCGATCTCACCGAAACCGACATGTGGGGCCTGACGCCGCTCGATCAGCTCTGGTGCCGCATCGAGTTCCGCAAACTTCGCTACGAGGGCCACTTCACTCCGCCCACGCTCACCGGAACGCTGCAGTATCCCGGCAACGCCGGCGGCTTCAACTGGGGCAGCGTCGCCATCGACGAAGACAACCTGCTGATGGTCGTCAACCCGCTGGTCATGAGCAACCGGCTGCAACTCTACCCGCGCGACCAGATCCCGGAAGGCGTGCGCGTCAGCGCGCAGGCCGGCACGCCCTACGCGATGACGACGCGGCCGTTCATGTCGCCGCTGTTCGTGCCGTGCCAGAAGCCACCGTACGGCACGCTCGGCGTCGTGGACCTGAAGACGCGCACGATCGTGTGGAACAAGCCGGTCGGCACGACCAACGAGAGCGGTCCGTTCGGCATCGGCATCAGGCTGAGCTTGCCGATGGGCGTGCCGCAGAGCGCCGGGACGCTCGTCACGAAGGGTGGCCTCATATTCATCGGCGGCACGATGGACCGGTACTTCCGCGCCTTCGACCTGCACACGGGCGAGGAGTTGTGGCACGACTACTTGCCGGCGACCGCGCAGGCAACGCCGATGAGTTACCTCGCGCCGAAGAGTCAGCGGCAGGTCGTGGTGCTCACGGTGCCGAACAGCTCGCGCCGCTTCGGCATTCCGCAACGGCCGGGCGCGCCGGAAGAAAAGGAAGACGAGGAGGGCGGGCATATCGTGGCGTATGCGCTGCCGCAGACATGACAAGGAGTTGTCGGGCTGGAGCCCGACCTGCAGTGTTGCTGCTTGCCGCGCTGGGGTGGCACAGCGCGAGCGCGCAGTCGCTGCCGAATCTGGAAGCGTTCGTCGACGGCGTCGTCGGCGCATCCATGTCGCACGATCCGATCGCAGGCGTGCAGGTCGCTGTCGTCAGGAATGGCGAAACGCTGCTCGTGAAGGGCTACGGCATCGATTCCATCGAGCCGCGCCGCGCCGTGGATCCGCACCAGTCGTTGTTCCGCATTGGCTCGATCTCGAAGACGTTCACGTGGCTGTCGATCATGCAGCTCGCCGAGCGCGGCCAGCTGAAGCTCGACGATCCCATCAACGATCATCTGCCGGACGAGCTCGACGTGCCGGACGAAGGCTACGAGCAGCCGATCCGGATCGTCGACCTGATGAATCACACCGCGGGGTTCGAGGAACTGCTGCAGGGTCTGTTCGTCGCCGAGGACGCGCCGCTCCTGTCGCTTGCCGAGCAGCTGCGTCAGCGCCGGCCGCATCGCGTGCGCGAGCCGGGCAAGCGGATGGCCTATTCGAACTACGGCGCGGCGCTCGCCGGCGCGATCGTCGCTCACGTGTCCGGCCTGGAGTACGAGACCTATGTCGAGCGGAACATCCTGACGCCGCTCGGCCTGACGCACACGACGTTCCGTGAGCAGTACGCGCCGCGGGAAGGTCTGCCGCAGCCGATGTCCGCCGAGCTCGCCGCGCACATGGCGCAGAACATCGAATCGCGTCAGGGTGCGTGGCAGGCAGTGCCGCACGAACACATCGTCTCGATGGCGCCCGCGGGCGCTGCAGTTTCGACGGCGGCGGACATGGCGCAGTACATGCTCGCATTGCTCGATCCGCAGCGGCTCGAAGCCGCTGGCGTGCTCAAGGCTGAGACCTTTGCGCGACTGCGTGAGCCGTCGCTGCAGAGCGCGCCGGGAATGCCGGCGATCCATCATGGCTTCTTCAACACGCCGCTCGGCGTGAGCGAGCGCCTGGGCTTCGACAATCTTTCGCACGCCGGCGCGACGCTGCACTTCAGATCGTTCATGGTCGTGACCGACGATCTGGCGGACCAGGGGACGCTCGGCGTCTTCGTGGCCGCGAACAGCGCGCCCGCGCAGCGCATGGTTCTGGCCGTGCCGGAGCAGATCCTCGCGAAATACTTTCGCCCCTGGCCGCAGGCCGAGCCGGCCGAGGTGGAGGACGCAGCGACTCGCGCGCACGAGTACGCCGGGCAATACCGCTCGACGCGTCGCTCGTACACGCAGTTCGAGAAGATCATCAACATCGGCGCCGTGCCGGTCACCGCGACGCAGGATGGTTCGCTGACGATCCGGATCGGCGGCCCCGAGCTGCGCCTGGTGGAAGCCGGCAAGGACCTGTTCCGCCAGCCCGACGGCGACGTCACGATCGCGTTCCTGCGCGACGCGCGCGGCGTGATCAGCCACGTCGTCACGCCCATCGGTGAGTTCGAACGCGTCGGGTTTTTCACGTCGCAGCAGTGGCTGGGCCTGGTGCTCGCCGTGACGTTGTTCGTGTGCATCGGCATCCTGATCGCAGCTGCGCTGCGACGCGAGCCCGTGCCGCCGCACTCGAGCGGCGAGCGGCGATCTGCGCAGGTGATCACCGGCACCGCCACCGCGTGGCTGCTGTTCATCGTGCTGATGATCGCGTGGGTCCTGCCGTTCGCGACGCCGCAGGCGCTGGATCAATTCGTCTACACCTATCCGCAGCCGATGCTCAAAGTCACCCTCGCCGTCGGCGTCGTAGCCACCGGCCTGAGCGTGTTGGGCCTCGCCACGCTCGTCCCGGTGTGGCGCGAGCGGACGTGGCCGATCGGCCGGCGCCTGCGCCACACGGCGGCCGTGACGCTGTTCATCGCGCTGGTCGCGACGCTGCTGCAATGGAACGCCATCGGCTTCCGCTACTACTGACGTTACTTGACGCGACGTAGGTCGGGCTTCGGCCCGACTCGGGTGCTACGATGGGCGCGTCCAGAGGTTCGTGCCGTGTCCCCACCCGATGAGCTGATGCAACATGCCGAGCAATTCCGCGCCAGCGGCCTGCTCGGCAAACCCGGCACGCTGTCGCGCCTGTTCGATTTCCTGCTGACGCGCTCGCTCGAAGGCGATGCGCCGAAGGAAACCGAGATCGCGCTGCAGGTGTTCGGCAAGAGTCCCGGCTTCGACGTTTCGCAGGACGCCGTGGTGCGCGTCTACGTGCACAAGCTGCGTCGTCGCCTCGAAGATTTCAATGCGCGCGCCGCGGGCGGCGGCGTGAAGATCATCATCCCCAAAGGCGAGTATCGGTTGCTGCTGGAGCGGCCTGTCGAGCCCGCGAGCGAGACCGCGGCGCCGCCGGTGCGACGTGCGAACTGGCTCGGCATCGGCATCGCTGTCTGCGGCGCGCTCGTCGTCGGTGCGTTGTTGGGAACGGGCTTCAGCGCCGGCGGTGCGCAGTGGGACATGCGCGAGGTGCGTAACAGCGCGGTCTGGGCGCCGTTGCTCGCAGACGATCTGCCGATCACGGTCGTGATCGGCGACTACTACCTGCTGGGCGAAGCGAACCCGAAGACCGGTCACATCGATCGGCTGGTGCGCGAGTTCTTCATCAACTCGCACGAGGATTTCCGCGATCACGCCGAGCTGAATCCGGATCTCATGCGGCGCTATCGCAACCTCGATCTGACGTACCTGCCGGCAGCGAGCGCCTTCGCGCTGCAGGACGTCGTGCCGGTGCTCGGCAGCGCGAAGCCCGTGCGCGTCGTGCTGATGTCGCAGCTGGATGCGAACGCGCTGAAGAACAGCCACATCGTCTACATCGGCTACATCAGCGGACTCGGCATGCTGGGCGATCGCGTATTCGCCGCTTCGCGCGTGGCCCCCGGCGGCTCGTACGACGAGCTCGTGGACACGCAGACCGACCACACTTATCTCAGCACTGCGATGGGTGCGATGCCCGACGGCGAGTTCCGCGACTACGGGTACTTCTCGACGTTCGCCGGACCGGGCGGCAACCGCATCGTCGTGATTGCCGGTACGCGCGACATCGGCGTGATGCAGATCGCGCAAAGCCTGTCACAGCGCAGCGACATCCGCGAGCTGTGCCAGCACGCCGGCGCCGCCGCCGCGTTCGAATCGCTGATCGAGGTTTCGGGCGTCGGCAAGACCGGGCTGCACGCCCGGTCGTTGTTCGTTTCCGCGATGAAGGCCGACAGGATCTGGGACGGCGCGGGCTAGCTACTGCAGCCGTTTGAGGTAGCGATCGCGCAGCTCGGTTTGCCGCGAGCGCATCTCCACCGCACGTCCGGCGATCCACACCTGGTCCGCCGCGCTCGTCACCTCGAGCGGATCGCCGCTCCACAGCACGAGGTCCGCGACCTGTCCGCGCGCGATGCGGCCACGCTCGCCCGCGAGACCGAAGATCTCGGCGGGTTGCACGGTCAGCGCAGCAATGGCCGCTTCCTTCGGCAAGCCGTGCGCGACGGCGTTGCCGGCGAGCTGGCGGATCTTGCGCGCGTTGTGACTCTCGTTGAACTGCGTGAACGCGATGCGCACGCCCGCCTTGTCCAGCAACGCCGCATTGTCGAGCCGCGCGCCGATGTCGTCGAAGTTGTACGGCAGATTGACCAGGGCGTCGAGCAGCACCGGTACTTTGTCGCGCGCCAGCTCGTCGGCGACGACCCACGCTTCCGCGCCGCCTGCGATGATCGGCTTCATGCCGTTGCGCTTGGCGAACGCGACGGCGCGACGGATGTCGGCCGCGCGATTCA
Organism: Steroidobacteraceae bacterium; assembly: GCA_035275585.1. Classification (GTDB taxonomy): domain Bacteria; phylum Pseudomonadota; class Gammaproteobacteria; order Steroidobacterales; family Steroidobacteraceae; genus Steroidobacter. The sequence continues at coordinate 5,163 of DATEML010000078.1, forward strand.
CGTCGAATACGACACGACCGCCGTTCAGGTACTTCGCGAGGGCGTCGCGACCCAGCGGATGCAACAGCAGATGCTCATCCTGCGAGCTCGGCGAGCGCGTTTCGCGGATCGCCTGGTCGAGCAGCATCCACTGGCCGCTGCGGCTCCCCGCCGACAGCGTGTTCGAATTGCCGCCGAGACTGATGAACAGCGCGCGGCTGCCGGCGAGCACTGCATCGTAGCGTCCATCGAGCGTCACGGCGCCGCCCTGGCCGGCGAGCAATGCTCCGCCTTCGCCGCTTGCAGGGGCGAGCATGGTCCACGTCAGTCCTTCGATGCGCGCGACCGGCAGGAGCACCGAGCGCGGGTTGAAGGCGCTGGTCACGTCGAACTCGGGACGCCACTGCATTTCGAATGCGGGTGCGTTGAGGATCACGGCCGAATCGACGGTCGTCGGTTCGAGACTGACCTCTTCGATGCCGATCGCGGACAGGCCGCCGAACAGCCCGGGCGTGAGCGCGCGGCCCTTCGCGTCGACCGTGGCGACGCCCGAAGGCGCGCTCAAGCCGGTCCCGACCGCTGCGATCTTGCCGTCGCGTACCAGCACGTCTGCATTGCTCAGCACACCTTGTTCGCCGACGGTGTGAACAGTGGCACCGCGGATCAACACGTCCTGCGCATTAGCGAGCATGGCGCAGGCGAGCAGGGCGATTGCAACGAAGGTTCTCATGGCTGCACTCCTGCGCTGGGCTGCCCAAGCAGGAAGTCGGATCTCGGTTGCGGCGACGGATGCGCGCGATCGAACTCGAGCACGCCATCGACGAACACCTGCTCCGCCAGGGCGTACACGCTGAACGGCGTGCCGTTCCAGATCACGACGTCGGCCATCTTGCCGGGCTCGAGCGTACCCGTTTGCTGATCGACGCCGAGCGCGCGCGCCGGATTCGCGGTGAGCCAGCGGATCGCGTGCTCCGGCGTAATGTTCAAGCCTGCACGGTTGCCGCGCGACATGGCCTTCGCGGCTTCCTGGTTGAGACGCTGGATACCTTCGTCGGAGTCGGAGTGCACGATCGCACAGCCGCCTTTCGGCAGGTCGGTCAGCGCGATGTTCTCCTGGATGCCGTCGAACATCTCCATTTTGCCGCCCCACCAATCGGCCCACTCGGCGCCGCACACCCCGTTCGCCGCGAGCTTGTCGGCGATCTTGTAGGCTTCGATCGCGTGATGGAACGTGGAGATCTTGAAGCCGAACTCCTTCGACAGGTCGAGCATGATCGACATTTCGTCAGAGCGGTAGCAATGAATGTGGACGAGGATGTCGCCGTTCATCGCCGCGACCAGCGTCTCCGACTTGAGGTCGCGCTTCGGCGGCGTCGGCGGCTCGTCCGCGTCGTCGCCGTCCTTCTTCCCTTTGCTCTTGTCCGCGTGCTTCTTCTGATACGCCGCGAAGTCGCGCTCGTACTTGTTCCACTGCTCGCGGTAGTCCTGCGCGTCCGCAAACGCCTGGCGGTAGCCGGCGACGTTGCCCATGCGGGTGCTAGGCGCGCGCATCTGGCCGCCGTACACGCGCTTCGGATTCTCGCCGCACGCCATCTTCAGCCCCTGCGGCGCGTTCGGAAACTTCATCGCCTGGTAGCTCGTCGCGGCCACGTTTTTCAGCGTCACGCCGCGGCCGCCGATGAGGTTGGCGGAGCCGGGCAGGATTTGCAGCGAGGTGATGCCGCCTTCCAGCGCAGTCTCGAAACCGGGATCCTGCGGCCAGACCCCGTGCTCGGCCCATACGTTCGCCGTCACCGGATCGGTGGCTTCGTTGCCATCGCCACTGGCATTCACGCCGGGGCTCGCATAGACGCCGAGGTGCGAATGCACGTCGATCAGGCCCGGGGTGACCCAGCGTCCGCTGGCGTCGATCACACGCGCGCCGGCTGGCGCAGTCAGATTCTGGCCGACGGCTTCGATGCGACCGTTCGTGATCAGCACGTCGGCGCCGTCCAGCCGCGTGCCGGTGCCGGTGAGCACCGTCGCGCCGCGAATGAGCGTGGCGGTGGATGCGGCTGCCTGATACGTCGACGGATAAGGATTCGCGGGCGCGGCCGGGACAGCTTCAACCTTCTTGTCTTGCTTCTCTTCCTGGGGCGGAGTGCCGGCGCAAGCGCTGGTCAGAAGGGCACAGCAGAGCAGGTAGCGGATTCCGTGCATTTGTTGGGGTCTCGTTCATGGCTTCACGGTGGCCGCGGAATTTAGCACGGCTTCACTCCGCATCGTCCAAGCGGACACCTTCGTGCTCGAGCAGCCAGCGCTTGCGCTCCAGTCCGCCGCCGTAGCCGGTCAGCGAACCGTCCGCGCCGATCAGGCGATGACAGGGAACGACGATGCTGACGGGGTTCGAGCCATTGGCGAAGCCGACGGCGCGCACCGCCAGCGGACATCTCAGCCGGCTGGCCAGGCGCCCATAGCTCAACGTCGTGCCCGCCGGGATCTTGCGCAAGGCTCGCCACACGTTGCCCTGGAACCGCGTGCCGCCCGTTTCGACGGCAATCTCGTCGATGGCCTGCAATTTGCCGGCGAAGTAGCGCTGCAAGGCGCGGCGGGTCGCTGCCGGTGCGGCGCTGCGGGTGAGGTCCGGCTGACGCCCGTAGATTCGCGCGAGGCCACGCCGCATGCGCTCCTCGTGATCCTCCCAGTCCAATGCGCGCAGCTGATTCAGGGAATCGCTGACGACCAGCACGCGGCCGAGCGGACTCGGCAGCGTATCCACCGTAAAAATCAATGCAGGCGCGGACATGGCGACGACTAGCTATGACGTATGAAGTGCACGATGCAGGGGGCGGACGCCAGCGTCTCGCCATTTTCGGACCTCGCTTACGCTATCATCCCCGCGTCGAGCTGAAGTCTTTCGCATGAGTGCATCTTCAGAAGAACCGGTCGGAACACTCGAAGCGGCGCTGGCTCACACCCAGCGCCTGATGACCTCGGAGCCGCGGCTTGCGGCCGAGCAGGCAACGGAAATCCTCAAGGTCGCGCCCAGCCACCCGTTGGCCACGCTCCTGCTCGGTGTGGCGCACCGCCGCTCGCGCGATCCGGCTGCATCGCAAGCTGTCCTCGAGCCGCTGGCACAATCGCAACCGAAGTGGGCGGCAGCGCACTACGAGCTCGGCCTGACGCTCGGCGCGCAGCGCAACGGCGAAGGTGCAGTCGCCGCCTTACGGCGCGCGGTGAGCCTCAAGCCTGAGATGCCGGACGCGTGGCGCGCGCTCGGCGATCATCTGACCGCGATCGGTGACGCGAGCGGCGCCGACGATGCCTACGCTCAGCACATCAGGTTCTCGACGCACGACCCGCGCCTGATGGAAGCGGCGGCTGCGTTGTGCGAGAACCGGATCGCGATCGCCGAGTCGTTGTTGCGCGCGCATCTCAAGCAACATCCGACCGACGTCGCGGCGATGCGCATGCTGGCGGAGGTCGCGGCCCGGCTCAAACGCTATTCCGACGCGCAAGTTCTGCTCGAGCGCGCGCTGGAGCTGGCCCCCAGCTTCCTGCCGGCGCGCCACAACTATGCGGTAATCCTGCATCGTCAGCGCAAGCCCGGCCGGGCGCTCGCGCAGGTGCAGAAGCTCCTCGACGCCGATCCGGTCAACCCGGGCTATCGCACGCTGAAAGCCACGATCACCAGCAGCATCGGTGACTACGACACGGCGCTGGAGTTGTACGCGGGCGTGCTCGCCGACTATCCCAACAACGCGCGCGTCTGGATGAGCTACGGCCACGCGTTGAAGACCACTAATCGCTCGAGCGAATGCGTGCAGACCTATCGCAAGAGCATCGAGCTCGCGCCGCATCTCGGCGAGGCGTACTGGAGCCTCGCCAACCTGAAGACGTTCAGATTCACGCCAGCAGATATCGAGGCGATGCAGGCGCAGCTCGCGACTACGAACCTCACGGATGACGATCGCCTGCAGTTTCACTTCGCGCTCGGCAAGGCATTCGAGGACGCCCGGCAGTTCACCGAATCGTTCCAGCACTACGCGGAGGGCAACCGGCTGCGGCGGACCGGCGTCGGCTACGACGCCGACGCGAATATCGAACAGATGCAGCGCTCGCGGGCGCTGTTCACGCCGGAATTCTTCGCCGCGCGCGCCGGCCAGGGCGCGCAGGCGCCCGACCCGATATTCATCGTCGGGTTGCCGCGCTCCGGCTCGACGCTGCTCGAGCAGATCCTGTCGAGCCATCCGCTCGTAGAAGGAACGATGGAGCTGGCCGACATCGTCAACATGGCCCGGGAGCTCGGCGGCCCGCACGCGCGTGTCCAGGGCGCCTATCCCGAGTCGATCGCGGCGCTGGACGAGAATGCGTTGCGTTCGCTAGGCGAACGTTACCTGGAGCAGACGCGCATCTATCGCAGGACCGATGCGCCGTTCTTCATCGACAAGCTGCCGAACAACTTCGCCCATACCGGGCTGATCCATTTGATTCTGCCGCGGGCGAAAATCATCGACGCGCGGCGGCATCCGCTCGGCTGTTGCTTCTCCAACTTCAAGCAGCACTTCGCACGCGGTCAACACTTCACCTACAGCCTCGACGACCTCGGGCGGTACTACCGTGGCTATGTGCAGCTGATGGCGCACTTCGATGCCGTCCTGCCGGGGAGGGTGCACCGCGTGATCTACGAGCGGATGATCGAGGATACCGAGGGCGAGGTCCGCCGCCTGCTCGATCATTGCGGCCTGCCGTTCGACGAGCGCTGCCTCAGGTTCTACGAAAATGAACGGGCCGTGCGCACGGCAAGCTCCGAACAGGTGCGCCGTCCGATCTATCGGGAGGGTGTGGATCACTGGCAGCACTACGAGCCCTGGCTCGGCCCGCTGAAAAGCGCGCTCGGCTCCGTGCTGGAGCACTATCCGAACGTACCGGAGTTTTGAAGGCGACGATCGTTAGCTTACACTGCCGTCCATAACGAATAGGGGAGACGACGATGACCCGCAGTCGAAAGCGCAAGCTCGAGCGGAATTCGCAACGCAAGCACCCGGGAATTGTCAGCGCACCGCTGGCCGCGGCTGTCATCGCGGCGCTGTCGACGCCGGCCTTTGCACAGGAGGCCGCACAAAGCGGCGTACTGGAGCAGGTCATCGTCACCGCGCAGAAGCGCACCGAGAGCCTGCAGGACGTGCCGCTGAGCATCCAGGCGATCGGCAGCGAGCGGCTCGAAGAGCTGCACGTCAAGGGATTCGAGGACTACGTCCGCTATCTGCCGAGCGTGTCGTACCAGACCTTCGGTCCCGGCTTCGCGCAGGTGTACATGCGCGGCGTGGCAAGCGGCGGCGACGGCAACCACTCGGGCTCACAGCCGAGCGTCGGCATCTACCTCGACGAGCAACCGATCAC
>DATEML010000079.1:0-4347 GCA_035275585.1 Steroidobacteraceae bacterium
GACGCCTGCACCAGCGAATCGAGCGGCGTGAGCGCATTCAGCGCCATGAACTCCGGGATCCAGGTGTTCCCGAGCGAGCACAGGTCCGGCAGCGTGTCGCCTGCGTAGGCGGTCAGCAGCTTCTCGTGCGCTGCCGTCCACGGCAGCTTCTGCACTTCCACGTGGATGTCGGGACGCTCGCGCAGGAACTCCCGGATCAGGTCCGCTGCGACCTCGCCCTCGCGGCCGACGGCCCAGAAGCTGACGGTTTCGGGACCGTGCGAGCGGCGGGTGCAACCGAGGGGAGCCGCTGCGACCGCGGCCAGCGCGAGCACCGTCTGCCGACGATTCACCATCGGACTACGGGCTCGGCTGCTGTGGCGGCGGCGGCTGTGCGAGCCACCCGCCGGTGAAGCCCGCGCGCTCCAGCCCGCGGCGAATGTGCGGGCTGCGCTGCATGAGCTTCCAGATGAGGCCGCTGCGATAGTTCTCGATCATCGCCACGATCGGGCCCTGGTCGATGCTCAGATAGTCGGTGTCGACCCAGCCGATGTTCGGGATGACCTGCCCGTGACGCAGCGGCACGTTGCCGAACGTGAAGCTCTGGTTCACCGCGTCGAGGAAGCCGTACTTCTGGTACAGCTGCTCACCGAAGCGTACGCGGAACGCGCGGATCGTCGGGATCACGATCTCCGGCGCAAAGGCGATGGAGCCGACCGCGGCTGTGGGTGCGATGGTGCCGTCATCGAGCACGTGCGTGGCGGCGGTGCCGCGCGCCGAGTAGGTGAAGAAGCCGCGCTCCTCGTTGTTGAAGATCTGCACCGTGTCGGCGGGACCGTCGGAGGCGGTCAGGCCCCAGATCTCGCTGTCGTAGCCGCGCCAGCGCATCGGGTTCTGGATCGAGTACTCGCGGTGCGCGTAGGCGGCGCGGCGGCTGTTCTCGAAGTAATCGATGCCCTTCTCGCGCATGAACTCGTCCTGGATGCCGCGGAAGTCGATCCAGACGTGCGAGTACTGGTGGCCGAACATCGGCCCGAACGACAGGAACTCCTGGCCGCTGAACGTGCCCCACTGACCTTTGTAGGTCTGCAGCCATTCCTTCCACGCGTCCGGCTCGACCGGATGCGTCGGCGAGCCGAGCGCCAGGATGTAGACGAGCATCGCTTCGTTGTAGCCGCGCCAGTCGAAGCGCAGGAACCCGGTCTCCGGACGCCAGCCGTGCGAGATGATCGGCGGCCGGTTCTGCGCCCAGGTCCACTCGACCCGGCCGTAGATCAGCTCGGCCAGGTCGCGGATCTCTTTTTCGGCGCGCGTGTCGCGATCGAAGTACATCTGCGCCGTCAGCACGCCGCCCAGCAGCAGCGCCGTATCGACCGTCGACAGCTCGGACGTGCCGAAGCGCTGCCCGTTCTGCATGTGCAGGAAGTGGTAGAAGAAACCACGGTAGCCGGCCATCCCGGTTTCGTCGGGACCCTGCGGCGCGTTGGCGAGGAAGCGCAGCGTGCGCAACGTGCGCAGCCGCGCCTGGCTGCGCGACACGAAGCCGCGCTCCGAGCCGATCACGTAGGCCGTCAGGGCGAAGCCGATACCGGCCGTGCTGGCGAACGACGGCGAGGGATAGCGATCCGGGGCGAGGCCGTTCTGCTTGCTCGTCGTGTCCCAGAAGAAGCGGAAAGTGCGCCGCTCCAGGTTGTTGATGACGGGATCGCCGTCGCGTTCAGGATCGTACACGCGGGAGCCTTCGACGACGACGCCAGGGATGCGCTCCTGGCTCGCACCGAGCGACGGTGCGCAGACCAGCAGCGCCGAGAGCCCCAGGAGCACATGCAGGCCCGCCCGCAGCCCGCGCGACTCAAACTTCATCGGTAAACCGATGCATCATGACACCTCGGCGCGCGCAACGGGCCCAATGCAAGAATTGCCTGAGCCCGTGCGCCTGACGCGGTGTCGATTATCGCCAGCCTACGTTGAATGACAACTTGAATGTACGGGTCGGCTGACGCCAGGCAGTGATGTTGCCGAAATTCGTATTCGGTATGCCGGCGTTGCCGCGGAAGTTCTCGTAGCTGTCCGGGTTCTCCCAGTTGAACACGTTGAGGATGTCGGCGCGCAGGCCGATGTTGAAGTCGCCGAAGTCGAATCCCTTGGACGCCGCCAGGTCGAACTGCTTGCGCCCGATGGTCGTGTCCGGTTTGAAGTTGTCGAAGAAGCAGTTGGCATCACCGTTGGCGTCGGTCGGCAGGGTGAGGCAGTTGAGCGCTTCGAACTCGACCGGGCTCTGCAGCAGAAGCTTCGCGGACAGCGACAGGTCCCAGGGTCCGTCCCAGATCCCGGTCGTGACCAGCCGATGCTTCGGCACGCTCGTCGCGGTGTGCCAGCCGAAGCCGTCGATCGTCGGGTAGTCGAACAAGAAGTGCTCGTCGTTGAAGCCCGCGTTGGTGCGATTCTCCTTCGCGTCGGTGTACGTGTACGCGAGCGTGAAGCCCCACTTCGACGCGCCCGTGTAGGGCTTCTCCGCCGACAGCAGCAGCTGGGTCGCGCGCGACTCGATGCCGTTGTCGATGATGATGAGCGTGCCGAGCCCGGGGATGCCGTTGCCGAATGGCGAGTCGCCCCAGACGTCGTTGTCGTCCACGCGGAAATTGCCGTTGCCGCGACGGTTGCCCAGCCGGAACAGGATGCCGTCTTTCGATTCGACGTACGACACGGCCGCCGACGTGTTCCAGCCCTGATTCCACAGCTGGAAGCGATTGCGGATACCGAGGCTGTACTGGTCGGAGTACGGCGTCTTGAGATCGTTGTTGATGAGGTTGATCTCGCGACCGGTGTTCGGGTCCGCGGCAACCAGCGCGTCGAGGTTGGCGCGATCCAGCAGCGACGGATCGAAGTTCAGGCAGCGCGGATCGGTGGTCGGGTCGCACGGATGTCCCGCGGTGTTGAACAGGAACTCGTAGCGCGGGAACGTGCCCTTGGAGCGCTCGAGCGCCAGGTAGTCGAACACGTTGCGGTCATAGGCCCGCCCGGCGCCGCCGAACAGCACGAAGCTCTCGTCCTCCGAGAAGTCGTAGGAGAAGCCGACCCGCGGCTGGATGCCGCTGTCGAACGAACTGCGATTGTGGCCGTTGCTGATGTACTTGTTGATGTCGATGCCGCCGAGCGCCAGCGACTGCGCGTACGTCTGGCCAGGCGCTGCGCCCGGCGAAGTGTCGACGGCATTGAAGCCCGCGATCACATCCGCCGGCGTCACGAAGTCGAGGTAGCTCGGCGTCTCCTCGTAGTCGTAGCGAATGCCGAGGTTCAGCAGCAGCTTCCTGGTTACTTCCCAGTCGTCCTGCAGATAGATGCCGTACTGCTTGTTCTCGGACTGCACGTTGCGCTGGGGCAAACCCGGGAGCGGCGCGCCGAACTGTACGACGAAAGGAATCGTCGGGTCCTGCGTGACGTCGTACAGGAATTGCGGGTTGAACGGCTGCTGCTCGAACGCATTGATCTCGACGCGCTTGAACTTGAAGCCGGTCTTGACGGTGTGCGCGCCGTTCCAGTCGAACGCCGTGAAGGTCAGGTCGTCCTGGAAACCCCAGCCCTTCTGCCCTTTGTCCTGGAAGTCCTCGCCGCCGCCGAGGTTGAGAATTGCCTGGCGAGTGGGGGTAACGGCGCGGTAGCCGTTCGCGATCGTCACCGGCCGCGGATTGAAGTTCGCGTCCTCGTAGGTGATGTGCGCGTCATTGAGAAAGCGCGCGCCGGTGTACTGGTAGCGCAGGTCCACGCGCGTCTCGTCGTTCACCTTGTCGCTGGCGAATTGCGCAGTGTTCTGGTCGCCGATGTTCGAGATCTCGCTCTCCTCGCGGCGCTTGCCGGTGAGCTCGAGCAGGTGATCGTCGCCGACCGACCAGTCGAGCTTGGCGAAGTACAGGTCCTCGTCGAACGGCGCGCTCACCGGGCCGAGCAATGACTGCAGGTCGGGCGGCGCGTCGGCGGACGCAATGCCCTGCCCGAGGATCACGGTGTCGGGCGTCTCGAACTCCTTGCCCTCGTAGGTCACGAAGAAATGCATCCTGTCGCGGATGATCGGGCCGCCGAACGCGATGCCGTACTGCTTCTGCTCCGATTCTGCTTTCTTGCCGTCGCGCGCTTCGATCGGGTCCGATGCACGCCAGTTCTCGTTGGTGAAGTCGTAGAACGCCTTGGACTCGAACTCGTTCGTGCCCGAGCGCGTCACCGCAACGACCGCGGCGCTGCTCAACTGGTCGAACTCCGCCTTGTAGTTCGACGTGATGACTTTGTACTCGCCGATCGCGAGCTGCGGGAAAGGATTGCCGCGCGTCAGCGTCTGGCCGCTGACGCCGCCGCGCAGGACGTAGTTCTTCT
>DATEML010000080.1:0-9005 GCA_035275585.1 Steroidobacteraceae bacterium
ACGGGCTTCGTGGCCCTGTACATCTTCATGCTCGCCGCTTTCACCGGCTACGAGATCATCGGCCGCGTGCCGGCGATCCTGCACACGCCGCTGATGTCCGGCTCGAACTTCGTGCACGGCATCGTCGTCGTCGGCGCGATGTACGCGCTGCTGAATGCCTCGTCGCTCGCCGAGCAGATCATCGGCACCGCCGGCGTGTTCCTCGGTGCGATGAACGCGGCCGGTGGCTACGTCGTCACCGAGCGCATGCTCGAGATGTTCAAGCCCAGTGACAAGAAGAGCGACCAGACGAAGGCGCCCCGCGCATGAACCTGCATCCCCAACTCATCATCGACGCGACCTATTTCGTTGCCGCGTTCCTGTTCATCTACGGCCTGAAGCGGATGTCCTCGCCGCTCACGGCGCGCTCCGGCATCGTGGTCGCCGGCGTCGGCATGCTGGTCGCGACGCTCGCCAGCTTTCTGTATTTCTTCGGCGTCGATGCCGCGGCACGGCCGCATCTCACGACGAATCTCGCGCTCGCTGCGATCGCGCTCGGCGTCGGCACCGGCTTGTCCTGGTGGCAGGGCAAGCGCGTGCCGGTCACATCGATGCCGCAGATGGTCGCGCTCTACAACGGCATGGGTGGCGGCGCAGCCGCTGCAATCGCGGCCGTCGAACTATTGCGCGCCGCGGACCACGCGCTGGTGCCGCTGCTCGTGACGGTTATCGGCGCGCTGATCGGCTCGATCTCGCTCTCGGGTTCGTTGATCGCCTGGGCGAAGCTCGACGGCAAGATCGACAAGACCTGGCGCATGCGCGGGCAGCAGGCGCTGAACGGTGCCTTCTTCCTGGTGACGCTCGCAATCGGTTTCTACATCGTGTTCTTCGCGCAGGGCCACGCCGATCCGCGTGTCGTCGCCGCGTTCTTCGTCGGCGCGCTGATCTTCGGCGTGCTGATGACGATGCCGATCGGCGGCGCCGACATGCCCGTCGTCATCTCGCTGTACAACGCATTTACCGGTCTCGCGGTCGGCTTCGAAGGCTACGTGCTGCAGAACCCGGCGCTGATGATCGCCGGAATGGTCGTGGGCTCGGCCGGCACGCTGCTGACGTTGCTGATGGCGCGCGCGATGAACCGCAGCGTCGCCAACGTCATCTTCAGCAACTTCGGCGTCACCGGCGACGAGCAGCAGGGCGAGATCAAGGGCAGCATGAAAGCCGCCGAGGCCTCCGATGCCGCCGTGAACATGCGCTACGCGGCCAAGGTCATCATCGCGCCCGGCTACGGCCTGGCGGTCGCCCAGGCGCAGCACAAGCTGTATGAGTTCGTGAAGCTGCTGGTCGACGCCGGCGTGGACGTGAAGTTCGCGATCCATCCGGTCGCGGGCCGCATGCCCGGCCACATGAACGTGCTGCTGGCGGAGGCCGGCGTGCCGTACGACATGATCTACGACCTCGAAGACATCAACGACGAGTTCAAGGAAGCGGACGTGGCGGTCGTGATCGGCGCGAACGACACCGTGAACCCGGCGGCGCGCACCAACAAGTCGAGCCCGATCTACGGCATGCCGATCCTGAATGTCGACCAGGCGAAGCAGGCGTACGTGATCAAGCGCGGCCAGGGCAAAGGTTACTCGGGCGTGGAGAACGAATTGTTCTTCGCCGACAACTGCAGCATGGTGTACGGCGACGCGCAGAAGGTGATGGTGGCGATGATCCAGGCGGTCAAGGCGTTGGAGGGTGGCCACTAACCTTTGCATCTGCAGTCGCATCTGATCCGTAGCAGCTCCGTTCGCGGGCTTACGGGTTTTCCAGCATGCGATGCATCCGTCTGTCGTTGTTCAAGGTCCTGGGCCTCGCTCTCCTGCACTTCTGCGGCACGGTGGACGCCACCGAGGCGCCGCAAGCGTTCTCGCCCGAGGAGCTTCGGCAGGATCTTGCCGAGCTCCAGGCCCAGATCGGTCGCATTCACCCGGACGTCGAGCATTCAGTGCGCAGGGCGGAGCTGGCGCGAGCGCTGTCCGGCGTCAAAGCGCGGCTCGATCGGAACATGACCCGGGACGAAGCCTGGCTGGCGATGGCGGCCTTGAACCCGGTCATGGCCGACGGCCACCTGGTCGTGACGTTTCCGGGCGGGGCGAGCGCGGAGCTGAGCCGTCACCTGAGCGCCGGCGGTCGACTGTTTCCGTTCGACGTGCACGTCGCTGCGGATGGCGAGCTGTTCATCCGATCGGCACTCAATGGCGAGGCGAGCGCCTTGCAGGGCCGGCGCATCGAAGCCATCGACGCAGTTCCAGGGCGGCAGATATCCGAGCGCTTGCTCACGTATGTCAATGGCGACACGCCCGCATTACAGGCGGCGTTGCTGTCAGCGCGCTTTGCGTTCTTCTACTGGAAGCTGTACGGCGACAAGCAGTCGTATCGAGTGAAGGTGGCGGGCCTCGAGTCGGTCGTCGAGGGTCGCGGCGACATGCCGCTGGCGTACGCGGATCGGTCGTTCGAGCAGCTGTTTGGTTTCGAGATGCCGAACGCCCGGCAGGCGGTGCTCACCGTCAACCAGTTCTACTGGCGCGAGAAGTCGAAGTTCTACGATTTCACGCGAGACGCGTTCGCACGCATGCAGGCAGCGGGAACGCAGACGCTGGTCATCGACATTCGCGGCAACTCCGGCGGCGACGACGACATGTGGATCGAGGGCCTCATGCCCTACATTGCCAGCAAGCCGTTCCGCAACGGCTCCGACTACGTGCTCAAGGTCATCGAAGGACGGCAGAAAGAGGGACAGAAGGTCGGCGACGTCGTGCGCGGCTCGCAGAGCACCTATCAACCGGCGCTGGACAATCCGCTGCGGTTCACGGGCAAGGTCTATGTGTTGATCGGCCCGTATACCTATTCGTCCGCCATCCTCTTTGCGAACGCCGTCCAGGATTACGGTTTTGCTACCGTCGTCGGCGCGGGTGGCGCGGCGCGTGCCACGCAAAGCGGCGGCACGCAGAACGTAAAGCTGAGCCGTACGCAAATCGGCCTGGTCGTACCGCGGTTTCTGCTGAAGCGCCCGTCGGGCGCCGAAGGCCTGATGGAGCCGGATATCTTCATCCCCGATGACCCGTTTCGAGCTGCGACCGCTGTCGAGGCGCTGCTGCGGCTCTGACTGTTGTCGCGCAGTCACGCCGTGACAGCCGTCACAAAGCGGCTCCGCCCGCGCGCTGTTGTGCGGGCACGACGGCCGCTGTTGGATATTCGCACGACCCTCGCGTATCTTTATGTGCGTCGTGCAACCGCCGTATACCCTCAATCAAGAGATCCTGCGGACGGACGTCTCGGGAATGCCCCTGGAGTGGATCGACTACCGGGACGCGGTGCGGCTGTATCACACGGAACAGGTCGCCTACACCTGCGGCACGCGCCTGTACCGCCTGTTCGGCGGCACCAATGCGCGCTCGGGGCTGCAGACCGTGGTCGACGTGAACTCGATCATCGCGACCACCGGCCAGACCCACAATCCCGGGAACCTGCGCAACGACTACACGCCGCCGCTGAACAATCAAACACTGTTCAAGCGCGACGCGCATCTGTGCCTGTATTGCGGCCAGCGCTTTCCTGGCAGTCAGCTGTCGCGCGACCACATCCGGCCGCTCAGCCAGGGCGGACGCGATACCTGGATGAATGTCGTGACGGCCTGCCGCCGCTGCAACAACCTGAAGGCGTCGAAGACGCCGGAGCAGGCCGGGCTGCAGCTCCTCGCGGTGCCGTTCAAGCCGACGTACGCCGAGTACATCTACCTGAAAGGCCGGCGCGTGCTCGCCGACCAGATGGAGTACCTGCTGGCGCACTTCCCGCGCACCAGTCCGTTGCACGCGAGGCTGAAGGCGCACGCGCTTCAATGACGCGCCCACGGATGGATTAGACTCGCGTCCGTGCTCTACCTGATCGACGCTTCCGTTTTCGTCTGGCGCGCCTACCACTCGGTCCCGATCGCTCTCGTCGATCCCGACGGCAATCCTGTCAACGCCCTGCACGGCTTCGCGCGCTTCCTCGGCGATCTCATCGAGCGCGTGCGCCCGGCGCACATAGCAGTCGCGTTCGATGCACAGCTCGCCGACTCGTTCCGCTGCCGCCTGTTCCCCGCGTACAAGGCCAACCGCGACCCGGCGCCGGAGGAGCTGAAGCAGCAGTTCGTTCTGTGCCGCTATATCTGCGAGGCGCTGGGGATCACCAGCTTCACGAGTCAGGAGTACGAGGCCGACGACGTCGTCGGCACGCTCGCGACGCGCATGCGTGCGGCGGGGGAGAACGTCACGCTCGTAACGCGCGACAAGGATCTCGCACAGCTGATTCGCCCGGGCGACGAGTACTGGGACTACATCGGCGAGGAGCGCTTCCGCTACGACCAGATCGCGGAGCGCTTCGGCGTGCAGCCCGAGCGCATGGCCTGCTTCCTCGCATTGACCGGGGACGCGGTCGACAACATTCCCGGCGTGCCCGGCGTCGGCCGCAAGACCGCCTCGATGCTGTTCCATCATTTCGAGTCGCTCGCGCACCTGTACGACGACCTGGACCGCGTGCTGAAGCTCAAGCAGCTGCGCAATCCCGGCTTCGTCTGCGGCCAGCTGCGCGACCATCGCGAGTCCGCGTTCCTCGCGCGCCAGCTGACGGAGATCGCCTGCGACGTGCCGATCGACGCGGACCTGGACCGCATCGCACGCCGGCCGCCCGATCTCGACGCGCTCAACGATTTCTACGACGCAGTAGGTTTCGGACGCCTGCTGCGCAACCAGGCGGAGCGCATCGCCGCCTGCGCCTGAGTTTCGGCCCGAATGCCCTGCCAGCGCGCTGCCCGCGTCTTGCGTCGCGCGCTAGCCTCGCAACATGCGATCGCATCTTCTCAGGGCAGTGCACGTTGTGCTGGCGATAGTCGTCGGGTGGCAGCCGGTCGCGGCCCAGACCCATGCAGGGCGCACGCTCTATAGGTGCACCGTCGGCGGCGTCACGACGTTCTCCGACCGCCCTTGCGAGCCGGACGCAGTTCCGTATGAGCCAGATACCAGCCGGGTCAGTACGTACACCCCGCCGCCTGCCAGTCCCGCACCCCAGTCGGTCGCGCAGCCGCGCGTCCGTCGCAGCCCTGCGCGTGATTCGGCCGGCGAAGACCAGGCCCGGCACGCGGCCGTCTGCGACCGCCTGCGTAGCGGCCTGAAAGACATCGCTGCGCGGATGCGTGCAGGGTACAGCGTCAAGCAAGGCGAACAGTTGCGGGAGCGCAAGGCGCGCCTGGAGGCGCAACGGCGCGCGCAGAAGTGCCGGTAGCCTCGATTTCCGGCGCTGCGAACCTGAGCGCATAATGGATCGGCGCTCAAGCGCCCACGAACACGAGATCAAAGCTCAGGGGGTTGCCATGTCTGCTCACCGAATGCAGAGAAGTGCATTGGCGCTGCCGCGCGTGCTGGCATGCGCCGTACTCGCCGCGATGGTTGCGCTCGCCGCCCACGGCCAGGACAACAAGAAGCAGGTCGAAGAGCTCATGCGACAGGGCCAGCAGCAGATGAGCAAAGGCCAGCCGCGCGACGCGATGAAGACGTTCGGCAAAGCGATCGAGCTCGACCCGACCCTGCCCGAGCTGTACATGCTGCGCTCGCGGGCGCGCGAGTCGTCGGGCCGGTTCGACGACGCGGTCGACGACGCGACCAAGTACATCGAGCTGGAGCCGAACGACGAGTACGGTTATCTGAACCGCGCGCGCGTCTACCTGGCGATGGACAAGCCGGAGAAAGCGCTGGAGGACGCCAACAAGGCGATCCAGCTGAAGCCGGACGAGCCGGACGGCTTCTACCGGCGCGCCGATGTGTACTCGGCGATGAACAAGGACGCGGAAGCCAAGGCGGACGAAGCCAAGGCCGCGGAGCTGGACGCCAAAGCCCGCCGCTGATGCCGGCATTCAACTTCTGCCCCACTTGCACCGCGCCGCTGGTCGACAAGGTCGTCGCGGGCGAGCCGCGACGTGTCTGTGGCGCGGGGTGCGGCTTCATTCACTACGACAACCCGACGCCCGTGATCGCCGCGATCGTCGAGCACGAAGGGCAGGTCGTGCTCGCCCGCAACCGCGCCTGGCCGCGCACCTTCTACGGACTGATCACCGGGTTCCTCGAGCGCGCGGAGACGCCGGAGCGCTGCGCCGTGCGCGAGGTCAAGGAAGAGCTCGACCTCGATGCCGGCGCGCCGACGCTGGTCGGCGTGTACGTCTTCGAGCGCATGAACCAGGTGATCATCGCGTATCACGTGACGGCAACCGGCACGATCGCGCTCAACGAAGAGCTGGACGACTACAAGCACGTGCCGCTCGAGCGCTGCCGCGTGTGGCCCGGCGGCACGGGCCTTGCGCTGCGCGACTGGCTGCGCAGCAAGGGGCACGAGCCGCAATCCTTCGAGCTGCCGTGACTGCCCAGTGCTGACAGACTAGAGCGCCGCGTCGACGCGATACACGGGATAGAGGTTGTAGCGCTCATCCCACGCCGAGTGCCGGCGATAGAAGAAGTCGAGCCGCGCCACCGGGTCGCGCGCGAACTCGGCGTCCTCGCTGAGCCGCTTCTCGAATTCCTTGCGCACGGCCGGATCGCTCTTCAGCATCTGCTCGGCCACGTCCTCCGCGACGTACGCTTCCATGTACTCCTTGCGCTCGAACGCCGTGGCGAACAATCCCCAGCGCACCAGCGAGTCCGGATCCTTCGGCTCGAGCAGCGTCATCAGCATCAGTGAGCGCGCCTGCGCGATCGGTACGAACAGCGAGCCCGCGGGGATGTCGCGACGCTCGTGTGTCCACTGACCTTCGAGCGCGACCGGCGTGTGGCCTTCGAACGATGCAGGAGCAGGCGTGACCTTCGTGGCGCGGAACACTTCCGCATCCACGCCGGCATTTGCACCGGTCAGCTTGCGGAACTCGACGCCGTGCAGCGCCAGCTTCTCGCCGACCACCTGCGCATACCCGGCCGGCACGATGTACCCGCCGCGGGGCGCCGTAACGGTTGCCGCCGGGCGCACTTCATCGGCGAGCGGGATGCGCCAGATCTGCGGCTTCTTCGGGTTGTAACGCGTCAGCAGCGCTCCCGAGACCGCCGAGGGCTCACGCGTGTACTCGTAGCCGCGGAACTCGATCGTCCGCACGTGCGGCGTGTTCTCGTACGTCAGTGCGACGCTCGTTCCGCCGACCCGCGCCGCGTGCTCGTCCGCCGCCTTCGCGGCTGCCAGCCACTTGCCGCCGTCGCGCGCGGCCATCTCCATCATCGCAATGATCGAATTGCGCGTGATGCGCACCCGCGTCGGATAGTCCTTCCACGAATGCGTTTCCACCAGCACGCCGAGGCGGTTGCGAGCGGCCCAGTATTCCTGCGAAAAGAACTTCCGCCCGACCTGCACCGCGAAGCCCGACGTGGGATCGTCGTCGCGGACGAACGAAGGATAGAAGTCGAGCGGCAGCGAGCCGGAAGCGCGGATGCGCTGCATGAGCTCGTCGCGCAACGCGACCGCGGTACGCTGCAGATCGGGGTCCCCGGCCAGCGTCGGGGCGACGTTGTACGAGACGTCGTGCTCGAACTGCGCGCCGTCGGTGACGTGCAGGTCGACGTACAGGATCGGGTCCCACTCGTCCAGCAGCCGCAGCATCGCCTGCATTTCCGGCGCGTCCGCCTTGACGTAGTCGCGGTTGAGATTGAAGTTCTGCGAGGTCGTGCGCCAGCCCATTTCTTCCGGGCCGACCTGGTTCGGCCGGTTCCAGCGCCCGACGCGCTCGTGACCGTCGACGTTGAACACCGGCACGAACACGAAAGTCGCTGCAGCGAGCGCGCCCGACGCGGCAGTGCCGTCGAGCATCTCGCGCAGCGCGAAGAAGCCGGCGTCTTTGCCGTCGATCTCACCCGCGTGAATACCGCCCTGCATGAGCACGATCGGCCGTTGCGCCCGATGAGCCGCGGCTGCGTCGAGCACGCCGTCGGTGGACGCGACGAGCGCGAGCATCGGCCGGCCTTCAGGCGTGCGCCCGAACTCGAAGCAGCGGACCTGCTTCGGCCACGTCTGCTGATAAGCAGGGCACAAGCGTTCGACTTCGTCGTAGCGCCCGGTGCGCTGGTTGCCCGATTGCTCGGCGATCGTACGCAGCGCGGGATGCGCCGGCGCGCGCGGCGCCGCTGCGGCCGGCTGCTGTGGCGCCAGCATCAAAAGCAGAATGGCCCCACCGAGAAGACTCGTCGTGCGCGAAGACATGCAGCAGCTCCAGTGATTTCGGAGCGCGACAGCCTACTGCATTCGCGTGCCAGGATGTGTCAGCTATCGTTCACGCGCCAGCCGCGAGCGCTGTGATCTCGGCGCGCTGTCCCTGCAGGTTCACTTCGTCGCCGACCTCGGCGCCGATCAGCGCCTGGGCGATCGGCGAGATCCAGCTGATGCTGCCGTGTGCGGGATCCGCTTCGTCTTCGCCGACGAGCGTGTAGCTGCGATCGGCGCCATCTGCGTAGTGCACTGTCACGCGCACGCCGAAGCGTGCCTTGACCGGCGCAGTTTCCGGCTCCACCAGCTTCGCGGTCGACTTGCGTTGCTGCCAGTAGCGCAGCTCGCGGTCGACGCGCGCGAGCGCGTCCCTGTCTTCGCTGCGCTTGGGTTCCTCGCGGGCCGCTTCCAGCTCGTGGATGTGGTCTTCGATCTGTTGCAGGCCGCGGGCGGTCACGAAATTCGGGTGCGAGCTGACCGGCCGCTCCGGCAGGTCCTGCGGCACCTCGGCTCCATCGTTCTCGCGTACGAATGCCCGGCTCATGGCGCCGAGCATACCGCCGGGGCCCCACCCCAGGCATCGGCAGCTTTCCGGCAGTAAACTGACCACCGTTTACAACCGACGCAAAATCAATCATGTCCGCCCTGTCGAAATCGGTCGCCAACCTCGATATGAACGCGCGCAGCGCCGATGTCGCGCGGGCATTGCGCGAATGCGGCTGTTCGCTGCTTGCACCCCAGCAGCTGCAAAGCGCCTGCGCCGTCCA
>DATEML010000081.1:0-5598 GCA_035275585.1 Steroidobacteraceae bacterium
CCGGTCGGCCCATTGCTGCAGTCCCGCCCACGCGCGCCGCGAGTACGGCTCCGCAACCACAGCGTCGATGAACTTCTGCCGCGCCGCGTCTTGCTGATTGAACTGCATCAACGCGTCGCCCCAGTAGCGATACGCGGTCTCGCGATCCGGATCGAGCGCGATCGCCTGCTGAAACCATTCGGCGGCGGACTCCAGCTTCCTCATCACGAAGTACACGTCACCGGCATACAGGCGTGCTTCGTAGGAGGTCGGATCGCGCAGCGCGATATCCTGGTAGCCGGCCAGTGCGGTCGCGAGGTCGCCTCTGCTGAAAGCGGCCTCTGCTGCCTGCATGGTCGACTCCTTCGCCGCGCCGATCGGCTGCTGCACACGCTCGAGAATGACGTGCAGGAGGTTGCTATCGTCGCCTAGCGACTTCGCGCGCTCTCCCTCGCGCCGCGCCCGTTCGAAGGTCGCGGTGCGTTCCGCGCCGTCCGGCAGGTTCTCGAATTTTACGAGCAGGCAGAACGCAAGACGCTCCGCGTAAACGGCGCTGGTCGGATCGGCGGCGGCCAGAGCCTCGTAGACGGGCAGTGCGTTCTCGAAGTTGCCGCCCTCGAACAGCTGCGCGGCCTCCTGCGGCGATACCGCCGGATTGCCTGCGCTCCAGCCGATGCTCCAGCCCACGCCACAAGCGATGACGATCAGTGAGCGGACGATGGTTCGCACGAGGCACCCTCTTCTTCCCGGGGTGCCGCCTAGCGTACCGGCCAGCAGCTACCGGGTGTAGAGCATTATGTAGTTCGTCTCCCAGGTCCGGCCGCCATCTGCCGAAAACGCCTGCTCCCAGCGCGCCGAGCTGGCCGACACCGGAGTAAACGTGCCGCGTACGCGAATGGGTTTGCCGGCGAACGTGTCGTCGGCGAAGAAAGTGCCGACGCCGTTGACGAACTGCCCCACCCCATCGACGGTGACCTGCGTCGGATTGCGGCCGTCGAGCGACCAGTCCGTCCAGGCGTTCGTCTTTGCATCGAACGCGCGCAGGCCCAGCGAGCGATACGTCGCGCCCGAGCGGTGCACGATGCTGTCGTTGAAGTTGGCGATGCCGCCAAGAATGGCCTGACAGTGCGTCGTCCCTGCGTATTCCTCCCATTCCTGGCTGCCGACCAGGCGCTCCTTCAGGCGACGATGCTTGACCTGCCAATCACCGAGGAAGAAATCGAAATCGCCCGCCGAGTCCGCCGCACCCTCCGCCTGGCTCAGTGCGATGAGGCCGGGCATGGCGGCAACGAGAGTGATCAGCCGGCGACGTTGCGAATCGATCATGGCGGCAGACTGCCTCCCGGCCCGGCCAGCCGGAAGGGCCATTCACGATTCGTGCGCTGGGCCATATACTCGCCCGCATGAGGTTGCTCGTTTCGAGGTCGATTCAGATTCGCCGCCCGGCATCCGCGGATGCCGGGCGTCGCTGCGAATTCGAATCACACCCGAACCGAGGCACTCTCCCATGTCCCGACCCGACGCCGCAGCGCTGCGGCTCAAAGCGATCGTCGAAGCCGATCCAGGCGCTCTGATCCGCCTGCTGCAGCTGTTCCAGATTCGCAACGTCACTCCCCTGCACGTGCGTGCAAGGCGACTCGGCTGCGAGTTCATCGAAGCCGAGATCGAGTTCAATGACGCGGAGATGACGATCGACATCCTGCGCCTCGTCGCTGCGAAGGCGCAGGAGCTGCCGATCACGCTGGCGGCTGTCGTTCTGGAGCCAGCAGCAGGCGCCGCAGCGTGACGGTTTCGTTGCGAATCAGCGGTCGCGCCCAGAAGCTGACGCTCAGGATGTAACCGACGGTCGCGAACAGCACGGTCAGCGCCGCGCGCAGGCCGATCCGGTCGCCCAGCATTCCGACGAGCAGCGGCACCAGCGCGCCGCCGAGGATTCCCGTGCAGAGAATGCCCGAGAAGGCGCCGTGATGACGCGGCACCGAATTGAGCGCCAGGGAAAAGACGATCGAGAACATGACCGAGAGGAAGAATCCCGCCGCGGGGAACGCCTGTGCCGCGACCGCAGCCGAACCGAACAACGCGAGCGCGATGCAGAGAACTGCCGCCACCGAGAACATCGCGAGCACGAGGCGCGAGTCGAACAGGCGCAACAACAACAGACCGAGCAGACAGCCCACGGACATCAGTCCCCAGAACATGGCGACGGCGTGCGCACCCTCGACCGTCGGCGAAAGTCCGTGATAGGTACTGAGGAACTGCGACATCCAGTTCGCGAGACTCTGCTCCGTCCCGACGTAAGCGACGATACCGAGAAAGAACAGGCGCACTTGCCTGTCGCTCAGCAACTGCCAGTAGAGCTGGCGCGTGCCCGCACGCTCGTCGTCCTTGAGCTCGACGCTCGGCAACGGCAGCGCGCGGGTGACGAGAATCACCAGCACGAAGACCGCGGCGAAGGCGCCGTAGAACGTGACCCACGGCGCATCGCTGCCTCGTTGCATGAGCGCGGCAAACGCCAGCGGGCTCACGAACGAAGCGGCGCCGAACACCAGCTGGCCCATCACTGAGAAGAAGGCGAAGTGCGCTTCGCCGCCCGCGGTGCGCGTCAACGGATTGATGACCACCTGCAGCATCGCCATGCCGAGCCCGATGACGAACAGGCCGCCGATGACGACGAGATAACTCGGCAACGAGGCTATCGCCGCGGAGCCGAGCAGATTCAGGCCGAACGCCGACAGCAGGATCGCGCGTCCGCCGAACCGCTCGACCATCATGCCGGCGGGAATGGAGATCACGCCGTAAGCCAGGAAGAACGAGAACGGCAAGAAGCCGGCCAGGCCGAGGCTCAGACCGAACTCGCGGATGATGATCGGCATCAGCGGTCCGATGATGTTCGTCACGAACGAGATGACGAACCAGACGCACAGGATGTAGCCGATGATGAGTGCCCGGCTACGCATGCGTGGCGACCGCCGTGGTTACTGCGCGACCCGCAGGCGCGGCAGGTCGACGTGCGCAGCCAGCTCGCCCGGCGCGATCGCCCGCCGCGGGAATCGCGAGATGATCGACGCTGCGGCCCGGCAGCCGGCGTCGAGCGAGCCAGCCAGGTCGTGCCCATTCAGTCGCGCGGCGAGATAACCGGCGTTGAACGAATCGCCGGCGCCGATGGTGTCGAACACTGCCGTCTCGACCGCGCCGGCGCGCGCGCTCGTGCCGTTCTGGAGCCCGACCGCACCCTTGGCGCCGTTCTTCACGATCAGCGTGGCGCCGGGCTTGAGGCAGTGACCGACGTTGAGCATGGCGTCGCGAAAGTCCGAGCGATCGCCGAGGCTCGCGACTTCCATCTCGTTGAGCAGCACGTGATCGCAGCGCTCGACCCAGCCGAGCATCTCCTGCCGCAGCCGGTTGTTCCAGTTGCCGGACGGCCAGCCCGTGTCGAGCGCGATCTGATAGCCCAACGCAGCGATTTCCTCGATCAGGTGCGCGTAGTGGTGACGCAGCTTCGGCGTCAGAAACACGCCTGACAGCAGCACGATGGACGGCCGCTGTTTCGCGCGTGACAGGAAGGGATGGACGTGCTGATAGTCGAACGCTTCGAGATGCCCGCGCGTCGTCAGGAACGTGCGCTCACCGCACGCGTGAATGATTCCCACCGAGACGGACGTCGCCAGGTCGCACACCGGCAGCGCGGAATTCAGCGGCTGAAACTGTTCGGCGAGCCAGGTACCGAGACTGTCGTTGCCGACCAGTGACAGCAGGCGGCACGGGACACCGAGATAGCTCGCCGCGAGCGCCGCGTTGCCGGCCGACCCGCCGGGGCGCAGCTCGCTGTGATCCATCAGCGATTCGGTTCCGATCGCGGGCCAGCGCTCGATGGGCCCCAGCACGACGTCGACACCGACGTCGCCGATGACCGTGAGCGCGGGCGGAATGTGCTGGTCCATGGAGCCTCTCTCGGCGAAGAGTAGGGTCCGGCAGCCGCGACTGTCAACGAATAAACACAACCGTTGTGATAATTGACGACTACAGTCGGCCGAGCCCGCCGGCCGCCCGACCGCCCAGCAACCCCACGACCCGGGACTGCTCGGGCCGCTGCTGCATCAGCATTTCGAAGCGCGGCGAGAGCATTTCGTAGATGGGCAGCACCGCCGCGCCGAGCATGGAGCTGTCCTCGTCGTGCTCCGACAGCAGGATGCGCTTCTGGATCGACGCGCCGCCGGCGCGCACCGATCCGTGCAACGGTTCGGCGAGCGCGACGATATGCTCGACCAGCGCCTTGGGCGCCGAGCCGCCGATCACGATCGTCTCGGGATCGAGCAGGTTCTCGATCATGCAAACCGCATTGCGCAGGTGGACCGCAGCTTCGCGGCACCACTCCATCAGCGTCGGCTCGCGCGCCGCGAGCATCTCGACCAGCAACTCGCGCGCGCCATCTTTCACGTCTGCCCGACCCAGCGCTTCCGCCAGCGAATGCAGCGACAGGTAGCGCTCCAGGCAGCCCTTGTTGCCGCAGTAGCAGACCTTGCCGTCGGGCACGATCGGCACATGACCGATTTCCGTCGCGTTGCTGTTCGCGCCCTTGTACGCCGAACGGTTCGCGACCAGCGTGCCGCCGAGGCCGACGCCGAAGTGCATGTAGAAAAAATTGTTGAGATTCTTCGCGATTCCGAACAGGGATTCGCCCAACGCGCCGGCCACGCTGTCGACGCTGTAGATCACCGGAAAACCGCTGATCCGATGCAGCTCGTCGAGCGCCGACAGGTCGGTCCAGCCCTCGAGCACGGTCGGTCCGACGAAGCTCATGCTGCTGACGGCGAAGGGTCCGGGTAGCGCGACTCCAACTCCGCGCACACGTCCCGTCGCTGCGGCGACGCCCGCCAAGTCGTTCACGACGGAAACCATCACGGTCAGCGTGCCGCGACGGTCGTGGGTATCGACCTCGACATCCTGTTTCCGGATCACCTTCCCCACCAGGTTCACCAGCGCCGCGCGCACGCGGCCGGGCTCGATCGTGATGCCGATCGACGTGCCGCCGTTCGGGTTCAACTCGAAAACGATCGGCGGCTGGCCGCGGGACTTCTGCACCTTCAGGCGCCTGGCGACCACCAGGCCGACGGATTCCAGGTCGGAGGTGATGTTCGCGACGGTCTGCGGGCTGAGCGCCACGCGGTCGACGATCTCCTTCCTGGAGAGCGAGCCGTGCCGGCGGATCACATCGAGAACGATGCGCCGGTTGTACGGCGCACTCGACTGTTGATTCGTACCGCGATTGACCATGCAGGCCTTACTTTGCCTGCCATGAATAAAAACATCCATTGGATGTAATCATTGACAACGGCCCGGATGCGGGACTATGGTCGGCTCCGACAAGGGGAAACACTCCAGGCTTACTGCAGGGGGGCATCATGTTCACCGTCAAAAAGAACGGCGCCTTGGCCTGTCTGACCTCGCTG
This sequence comes from Steroidobacteraceae bacterium, assembly GCA_035275585.1. Taxonomy (GTDB): domain Bacteria; phylum Pseudomonadota; class Gammaproteobacteria; order Steroidobacterales; family Steroidobacteraceae; genus Steroidobacter. The sequence continues at coordinate 5,430 of DATEML010000081.1, forward strand.
ACCACGCTGGTCGTCCTGCCCGCATTCGCTGCGGACGACAGCGACGGCAGGCTCGAGGAAGTGATCGTCACTGCATCGAAGCGCGAAACGAATCTGATGCAGACGCCGCTCGCGATCACCGCCTTTACGCAGGACTATCTGGATCGCGAAGGAATCCGCAGCGCGCGCG
>DATEML010000082.1:0-25471 GCA_035275585.1 Steroidobacteraceae bacterium
GCCACCCGACGCGGCCAAGGTGCAGATCTACGGCCTCGATGTATCCGGCGGTCCCGGCAACTTCGATGCAGTTCGCGGACCCGACACGGCGCTCGATGTGGCGCTCACCTACCTCCGCGGAGTAGATCCGCCGGTAGCTGCGGAGATGCAGCGCAAAGTTGCAGCGTTCTTGCCCGCTCTCAAGAGCACCAACGGTTACGGACCTCTGCAGCAATCCGATCGCGACACCCTCACGGCGACGATTGCAGACCTGGTCTCTCTCATGGAACGGCGGCGGTTCGCCTACATCGACAAGAGTTCGAAAGAAGACTACGAATGGGCGGCGCGCGCAGCCATCGGAGCACGCCAGACAGACGCATGGTTTCGCCGGATGCCAAGCGGATGGAAATTGGCAGATGGATTCGCTTGGACGCGAGAGGCGATCGACGTTCGCAACCAGACGATGCTGGACAACCTGGAGTGGGTGCTCGGCAGGCTGGGGCCGCGCGGACGTGTGCTCGTGTTTGCTGCGTCGTCACACATCGCAGCAGCACCGATGAAGTATCCGGAGGGCCCCCTGCACCAGACAGTTCCCTTTGGCGTCTACGCGAAGGAACGCTTTGGTCCCTACTACTTCAGCGTGCTCAACCTGATCATGGGCGGTGAAATCGCCTACTGCTCTGCCAACCCACGCAGGGTGATGCCGCTCAAGCAGCCGCCCGCCGGTGCGGTAGAGCTCCTGTTCGGAGCCGTGAAGATTCCTCGATACATTGTCGATCTCCGACAGGCACCGCCAGGAGTGACATCCTGGTTGCGACAGCCTCACGATCACTGGAACGGGTTTGCGTCAACACGATTTCCAACGGCTGCTGCGTTCGACGTTGCATATTTCGTGCGTCCGATCACCTCTGCTTGTGTCCCCAACTAGACGGGTCTAAGTTAAGGGCAAGCCGGGGAGAACAACTACATGGCTGCCGCGCTGCCGTCACTGCAGTTCCATCGCCAGCACTTCGAAAGCTCGCTGGGCGAATGGGAATTTCTGATCGCGCCGCCGCCGCCGGACCTCGCGGGCATCGTCGAGTGCTTCTGGATCTCGCGCGGGCGCGTCACCTTCCTGCACGAGAAGATCCTGCCGCAGAACAACATCGAGCTGATGTTCAACCTGTGCAAGCCGTTCGGTGTACCGAACCGGCCGCCGGCGGACCGGCTGTTCAAGCGCGCGTGGATCGCCGGCATGCAGCGCGAATGGCTGACTGTCACACCGCAGTACGATCCAAGCGAGCCGTCATATCTGTTGAGCGTGCGCATGCCGCCGCTCGGCGCGTATCGCCTGCTCGGCATTCCGCTCGGCTCGGTCGCGCAGAACGTCTTCGAACTCGACAGCGTGCTCGGCGAGGCGATCGCATCGGTGCATCAACGGCTCGGCGACTGCGCGAACGCGGCGGAGCAATTCGCAGTGCTCTGTGACTTCGCCCGTAGTCGCATGGCTCGTAGTCGTGTGAAGCTGCGCGCTGACGCGCAGATCGCAGTGGACATGCTGACCCGCACGGCCGGAGGCGAGCGCATCGAGAACATCTGTCGCTCGGTATCGATCAGTCGCAAACACCTCGGCGACTTGTTCGACACGCACATCGGGCTGACGCCCAAGACCTACGCGCGGATGTTCCGCTTCCGTCGCGTCGTGGATCTCGTGCAGCGCGGGCAGGGCCTGGACTGGACGCGCATCGCGATGAGCTGCGGTTACTACGACCAGGCGCACTTCAATCACGAGTTCCGCGAATTCTCCGGCATGAGCCCCGGCGAGTACGCCGCCGCCGGCTCGGTCGACGGCCTGACCGTCGTGGTCAGCTGAGGTAACTTTTTTACAAGGAGGCGCGCGGCGGCCTCGCTACCATCTGCCCATGCCGCAAATAAACATGTGGGCCGTGCTGGCCGCGGGCCTGTCGAGCATGATCCTGGGTGGGCTGTGGTACTCGCCGCTGCTGTTCGGCAAGGCGTGGAGCGCGGCGAGCGGGGTGACCGAAGCGCAGGCGAAGTCCGCGAACATGCTGAAGATCATGGGCACGGCGTTCGTGCTCGCGGTGATCGGCGCCGCGGTCTTCGCGATGTTCCTCGGGCCGCGGCCGGCGCCCGGGTTTGCGACGGCAGCCGGAGCGTCAGCGGGCCTTTGCTGGGTGGCGGGATCGTTCGGCATCAACTATCTGTTCGAACAGCGGTCGCTGCGGCTGTTCCTGATCAACGGCGGCTATCACACTGTGCAGTACACGCTGATCGGCCTGGTCCTCGGGCTGTGGCATTGAGAAAGGCACACATATATATGTCGACTCACGCGCTCACGAAGGCGATTGCCGCGGTCCTGCTGACTTCGGGCACGCTGGCGGCGACGCCGGCAGCAGATTCGCCGCTCGCGCCGTTGTCGCGACTCGCCGGCCATTGCTGGAAAGGCGAGTTCGCCGAAGGCGGCAGCTGGGACCGGCATTGCTTCGAATGGGCGTACGCCGGCAAATTCCTGCACGACAAGCACGTCGTCATCGGCAAGCGCGCACCGTACGGCGGCGAAACCTGGTATCGCTACGATGCGAAGGCGCAGCGTATCTCGTACCACTACTTCAACAGCCAGGGCGGTTACAGCGAAGGCGACGTGCACCCGGCGCAGAACGAGCTGCACTTCCCCGAGGAGCGCTACGAGCAGGACGGCAAGGCGATGGTGCTGCGGACGATCTGGCGCTTCGAGGGCGAAGCGAAGATGCTCGCCGTCACCGAGCAGCAACGCGACGGCAAGTGGGTCGAGGCCTGGCGGATCGCGTTCTCGCGCGAGTAGCTCGCATGCAATAATCGCATGGCGCCCGCCACCGGAGACCGCCATGCGACGTCCGAGCAGCAAATCCGCCCTCGCTTTCGCAGCGACCCTGTCGCTGAGCTGGGTCGTCCTTGCACAGACCGACCGTACCGCGCGCTTCCCCGAGATGTCGCGCGCTGCGGAAAAGACCGGCCTCGCGGAAGACTTCAAGGGCATCACGACGAACGGCCAGCCGGTTCGCGGCCTGTTCCCGCTGCGCTCCACCGGCGTGTCCACCGCGCCCGTACGCGTCGCGGCGGAAAAATTCCTCGCGGCGCTGTCCGAGCAACAACGGCGCAAGACCACGTTCGCCGTCGATGACGTCGAGTGGCGCAAGTGGATGAACCAGAGTTTCTACGTGCGCCAGGGCGTCGGCTTCAAAGAGATGAGCGAGGCACAGCGCGAGGCCGCGTTCGGCCTGCTCGGCGCAGCGCTGAGCGCGAAGGGCCTGAAGCTGAGCCAGGACATCATGAAGCTGAATCACACGCTCGGCGAGCTCAACCACGACAACTTCGTCGAGTACGACGAGTGGCTCTACTGGATCACCGTGATGGGCACGCCGTCGGCGAGCGAGCCGTGGGGCTTCCAGCTCGACGGTCATCACCTGATCATCAACTACTTCGTGCTGCGCGATCAGGTCGTGATGACGCCGGCGTTCTTCGGCTCCGAGCCTACGTACGCGGCGGCGGGCAAGTATCGCGGCACGCGCGTGATGAAGCCCGAGCAGGACGCGGGACTCGAGTTCATGAAAGCGCTCACGCCGGAGCAAAGCAAGGCCGCGACGCTGCGCACGTCGAAGACGGGCAATGACAACCTCACCGAGGCGTTCAAGGACAACGTCGTGCTCGACTATGCCGGCGTTCCGGCGCGCACGCTGAACGCGTCGCAGAAGCGGCAGCTGCTGACGCTGATCGGCCTCTACGTGCACAACATGCGCGACGACCAGGCTCGCGTGCGCATCGACGAAGTCGACGCGCACATGGACGCAACGTACTTCGCGTGGATCGGCGGCACCGAGGCCGACTCGGTCTTCTACTACCGGATCCAGAGTCCGGTGATCCTGATCGAATTCGATCACCAGAAGCCGGCGAATCTGCGCCACCTGTATCCGGACGCGCCCTACCGCGAGCACGTCCACGCCGTGGTGCGCACACCGAACGGCAACGATTACGGGAAGGATCTCCTGCGGCAGCACTATGCCGCGCACCCGCACCAGGAGTCAGGCTGAAGCGACCTGGTTCCTTCCGGCGCGCTTGGCGCGATAGAGCTGGATATCCGCGGCCTGCAGCAGCTCCGGCACTTCGGCGCTGCCGTCCCACTGCGACAAGCCAATGCTGAGCGTGACGTTGAGATCCGGCTGCACGGGCCGCCAGTCGTGCTGCTCGACGCAACGGCGCAGGCGCTCGCAGAACTCCAGCCCTTGCTCCTGCGAGAGGCCGGGCAGGATCAACGCGAACTCCTCGCCGCCGATGCGTGCGACCAGATCGCTCGGGCGGCACTCGCCGCGCATCAGCGCGGCGACTTCGTTGAGCACCTGGTCGCCGACCGCGTGACCGAGGCGATCGTTGATGACCTTGAAGTGATCGAGGTCGCCCACTGCGATGCTGAGCGGATGCCCGACGGCCAGCGCCACTTCCATCTCGGCGGCCAGGCGCTGCGCGAAGTGGCGGCGATTGGCGAGACCGGTGAGCGGATCCTCCTGCGATTCCCGCTCGAGCTTCTGGCTGCGCTCGCGTAGCGCCGCGATGAGCCGCTCCTTCTCCGTGCTGGCTTTCTCCAGCTCGTGCGTGCGCTCGGTGACGCGCAGCTCCAGCCGCATTCGATAGTCCTCGAGGTCTTCGAACGCCCGCGCGTCGGCGACAGCCGGTGCGACTTGCGTGGCGAGCTGCCGCATCAGATGCAGGTCTGCCTGCGAATACACGCCGGCGGCCGTGTGCTGGACACTGAGCAAGCCCGTCACCGTGCCGCTCTCGATCAACGGCACGACGATCACCGAACCCGTCTCCTTGCCGGTCGCCTCCGCGCGCTGGCGTAACTCGACCGGCGCTCTCGACCAGTCTTCGATGAGCAACGGCTCGCGGCGTTCCACGGTCCAGCCGAACAAGCCCGAGTTCACGCTCTTCGTCCGCGCCGGCTGGCGCACGCCGCCGCGCTCGTGCACGCGGAAATCGAGGATCTGCTGTCCGGGCTCGACCAGCACGAAGTAGAACTCGTCGAAGCGGAACAGCGTCCGCGTTTCGGTGAGGATGCGCTCGCCCAGCTCGTCGAGACGCCGCGCGCCGTGCAATGCTCGGCTCGATTCGAACAGCTTCGCCATCGGTCCGCGCCGCTCGGCGGCGGTGGCGGCGATGCCGATGCTGTTGAAGCTCAGCACGAAGACCAGCATCACGAGTCCGAACAGCACGAAGGTCGACGGCCGGCCGGCGTTGTAGAGCACCGCGGCCAGCACGCCCGCCGGCACGAATACGAAATCCGACAGCACGTATGCAGGCTTGAGAACGCTGCGCACGTCGCGGCGATCGAACAGGAAGAACAGCGTCATCACGCCGGTGTTCACGAGCTGCGCGACGACCGCCATCGCCGCGAGCGGCCAGAGATCGTCGAGGCCGACATTCACGAGAGGATAGTGACCGCCCGCTGCGGTGTAGGCCGCACCTGCGGCCAGCAGCATGATGATCGTCATCGCTGCGTTGTGCAGGGCACGCAATGCGGCGAACGTCGTCGAGCCCTGGCTGTAGGCGCGGTTGAAGAGCGGCCAGATGAATGACGCCGTCGCGCAGATCGCAGCGGCGACCGTCGGGCTGAACACCAGCAGCAGGCCGATCTGCGGCACACGTTCCATCGAGATCAGCCCGATCCGCGTGTGCAGTCCGAACTGGAAGACGAACAGGCAGGCGACGACGGCGAGCGCGACGACCCACGCGGGCGGAAAGGCCGGCGTCCCGACCAGCTCGGCGACGAGCCATGCGCCGGCGCCGGCGGCCAGCAGCGCCGAGTACGCGGCAAGCGCGCGATAGCGGGAAGCCATCGCCGCAGTGTACTCGCGTCAGTGACGCTTGAAATACTGCACGGCGCGCTCGTGCTTCTCCGCCGCGGCGCGCGTCTTGAAGGTTCCGAGGTTACGACGCCGTCGGGTCTTCGGATCCTTCTTACGCGAGTACAGGCGATAGCCGCCTGATGCGAGTTTGCGGATCATGACGAAAAAACGCGCGTCCGGCGGATCCGTTCCCCGCGAGCGCGGGCGGTCAGGGCTGGACCTCGACGATGAACAGGTGCTCGCGGTCCAGCAGGAACAGGTGCTCGCTGTTGAGCGAGATGCCCATGCCGGGGACGTCGAACGTGCGGTCGATCGGAGCGAGCTGCGGAAACGTTGACCCCGGCCCACTGGTGTCCCAGACCTGCACGCGGCTATCGGGGTCGAAAGTGACCGTGTACAGCCGATTGCCGGTCGTCGACAGCAGCGAATAGCCGCCGTTCTCGCCAACCGAGCCGCGCAGCGTCAGATCGTCGCCATTGAAGAGCTCGCCGCCATGCGCGAGGCGCGCGCCGGTGCGATCGACACTGAGCAGCGCCGAGAAACGCTCCTGCGACTGGAACTGGAACTCGCCGGTGCCGGCGTCGTAGGTGCCCAGAAAGACGTTGCCGCTGATGCTCCGCGGCTGCAGCGCAACCAGGCTGCCGTCGGCGCTGATCCCCATGAAGGTATCCCCGAGGTGCGTCTCGACAGGCGTGAACTCGTCCGTCAGCGGCGAATAGATCGTCTGCATGAACGGGAACAGAATCCTGCCGTCGTTCGTGACCGCCATCTCTCCGGTGAAGCCGGCGACGGCGGGGACTGACACGGGCGCTTTGAGCTCTGTCAGGAGGTCGGGACTCACGAAATGCAGCTCGGTCTTGGTCAGCACGTACAGCGTCTTGCCGTCCGGGCTGAGACCGATGTCCGAGAGCGCGTCGAAATGCTGGAACGCGAACACCGCCGGATCCGCTCCCAGCGGGTCGAGCGCAAAGCGCAGGACGCTGTCAATCGTTTCGAATGGCGCGTCACCGACTTGGCCGCGGATGGCGAACAGCGCGTCGCGCTCGGCGTCGTACAGCAAGCGCCGGCCCGACCTGCCGACGCTGAAATCGAACTGCTGCGTGCCATAATCCGGCCTCGCGCGCACGACCAGCTCGCCGTTGCTGCGAGGAAGATTCAGAGCATTCGCGATCGTGATCTGCGGACGCGACGGACTTGCGACGACCGAGCCGGGCGGCGCCACGCGCAGCTCCGTGTCGCTCACGAGCTGGACTTGCGCCGCGTCGACGCCACCAAACTCGACTGCGGCGCCGCCGGGCTGGTCGAAGCCCGACCCGCGCAACACCAGCTGCTTTTGTTCGTTGAGATACGCAACGTACGGCATCGCATATTCGATCGTCGGCAGACTCAGCGACAGGTCGACCGTCAGTTGCTGCGTCTGATTGACGACCGAAGGTCCGTTGTACGTGAACGTCACGACAGCGTGATGCAAGCCGTTGCGCACTGTTTCCAGCGCGGCCGGGTTGAGCGTGAGGACGGCATTCTGGCCGGAGCTGCCTGCCGGCGTGACGCTCAGCCACGGCACGCTTTCGCTGGCTGTCCAGGTCAGCGGCGCGCCGGTGTCGCCCGTCGCTACATTCCGCCGTATGAATTGCGTGGCAGCGGTCGACGCCGCATTGATCGTGAACAGCGGATCGTTGGGTGCGAAGGTCAGCTGTGAAGGCGCGAGCGTGTAGGTCACATCGAGCAGCACGGGCGTGCCAGTCGTCGGTGTCACAGTGACCGTCGCTTCATAGCTCCCCGGGGCCAATGCAACGGTCTGCGGCACGAGCGTCAACGTGCCCGGCGCCGCTGCGCCGGTCACCGCCAGCCAGTTCGACGCTCCTGGTGCATACGACACCGACGTCGTGAACGTCGTCGGTCCAGCCCCCGCTGTCAGCGCGACGTTCGCTCCCACGGGAGGCGCTGTCTGGCCAGTCACCGCCGACAACGTCGCGGCGGACCGATCCAGGCCGATGTTGTGCGTGACGACGTATGAAACGGGGATACGCAGCGTGCGATTGCTCGCGGTGAACACCACCGTGGCGGAGTAAGTGCCCGGCGTGTTCAGGGCATTGCCAGCGAAAGTCACCGTCTGACTGCCCTGTGTCGCGCCAGTGTTCGGCGAGATCGCCAACCACCCGGTGGTTGCACCCTCATAGGTGATCGACGAGGTCCAGTTCGCATTCGTGTTGTTCGACAGCATCGTGGTGACGACGGCGGGCGCGGTGCCTTCGGTGGCCCTCAGCCCGACTTCTCCCGCGTTGGACCTGATGCCGCGCACGGTGTAGGTGACGTTGATGGTCTTCGGGCTGCCCGAGATGTGTCGCCCGCATCCCTCGTCCAGACAGGCGCTCACGGTGATGTGTCGGTGAACGTGCCGTAGCCCAGCTGCAGCGGCGACTTGGGAACGATCGTCAAAGTGCCGGTCGTCGGGCCCGTCAGGTCCACCGCCGCAGTCGCAACGCCGTTGGTCGTGAGCACCACCCTCAGGAACACAGTCTGGTCTACACCGGTGATCGAACCGGATACGACTGCCGGCTCCGGCCCCCCTGCATCCGGGTCGCCGTCGAACGTTACGGTCGTCGTCGAGATCGAGAAGTTGCCGACCGGCCTCTGCCCTCCGCCACCGCCCCCGCCGCTGCAGGCAGCGAGCAGCAGCACGACGCATCCGAGCGCGATGAAGCGAAGTGACCCCATGACCGTTCCCCGCCAGAACTGATTATTGCTTTATGTCGCGCCGGTCCCTTTGCGACTGTGTGGCGCCGGATAACTAGATAGCAAAAAACCGGGACCGAAGCATGTGGGGCGAGCGCTGACTCGTGCCGGCCCGCAGCGCAGGACAAGTCAACGGCGCGGACGCGGCAGATCGAGGTCCCAGGTCTCGGCGACGAGTTTCGCACCGAAGCTCTCGTGCGCATGCGCAGCGACTTTGCGGAAACCGTGCGCCTCATAGAGCTTGCGCGCGGCGCTCAGGATGCTTTGTGTCCACAGCGTGACCTTGCGATAGCCGGCGGCGCGCGCGAATGCGAGGCACGCTTCGACGAGAGCGTTGCCGACACCCATGCCGCGCTGGCTCGGGTCGACCAGCAGCAGTCGCAGCTTCGCTACGGTCCGCGAATGGCGCACGAGCATGATGCAACCCACCGGCACGCCGTCGCGCTCGGCGATCCAGCAACGCTCGCCGGCGGGATCGAACTTGCGCAGGAACCCGGCACAGATCTCCGCGACCAGCGCCTCGAACTCGCCGTTCCAGCCGTATTCCTCCGCATAGAGGGCGCCGTGTTGCTGCACGATCCAGCCCATGTCGCCAGGACGATGCTCACGCAGCCTCAGCTCGCGACCCGACGCCGGACGCGCGCCCAGCAGCGACTGCACATTCTGCAGATGCCCCTGCAGCCTGGCCTGCTTCTCCGGCGGCAGCGGCGCGAGCAACGCGCCGATTTCGTCGCGCGCCCGCACATCGAGCGACTGGAATGCCGCCCTGCCCTTCGCCGTCAGGTGCAGATGCGTCTTGCGCGCGTCCTCGCCGGAACGCTCGCGCTTCAGCCAGCCGCGCCGCGCGAACTTGGCAAGGATGCGGCTCAGGTAGCCGGCGTCGAGCGCGAGGTCGCGCACCAGGTCGCTGGCGAGCGGGCGCTGGCGATGCGCGATCTCGTACAGCACGCGTACTTCGGTCAGTGTGTAGTCGGTGTCGAGCAGGCCGCCGCGCAGCACGCCGATCTTCTGCGTATAGAAGCGGTTGAACTCGCGCACTGCGCTGATGTGCGGGTCGGCGGGGCGGGCCATGGCCCGACTATCGGCGAATTAGTTGACTGCGTCAAGCATCGGTCCGGGGGCGGCGCGCTGCGCTATTCTGCGCACCCGGAGACGCAGATGCCGAAATCCCAGGTGCAGATCCGCCGCTCACGGCTCGACGACGCCGAGTCGCTGTGCGACGCCGTCAACTCGGTCGCGCGCGAGAAGTGGTGGCTGGCCACCGCGGACGGCTTCACACCCGAGCAGACCCGCGCTTTCCTGAAGTTCGTCACCGACCATTCCGTGTCGCAGGTGGTGGCGGTCGCGAACGGCCTGATCGTCGGCTGGTGCGACGTCATACCGAAAGGTCCGCGAGGTTTCGCGCACGTCGGTGCGCTGGGCATGGGAGTGCGACGCGAATGGCGCCGTCACGGCGTAGGACGCCGCCTGCTCGAAGAATGTCTCGCCCTGGCGCGCACTGCAGGACTCGAGAAGATCGAGCTCGAGGTGTTCACCGACAACGAAGGCGCGGTATGCCTCTATGAGTCGCTTGGCTTCGCGCGCGAAGGCGTGAAGTCACGCACCCGCAAACTCGAAGGCCGCTACCAGGATGTGCTGCTGATGGCGCTCTGGTTGTAGGTCCGCTCAGCCCGACTGCAGGCGCCGGCTTGCCGCCAGCAGCTTCGACTGGATGCGCTGCCCCTGTTCGCCGCCCCACGCTGCCCGCAGCGTCGCCAACGTCTGCGGGTCGGCTTCCTCCGGGGTGCCGGAACGAAATGGCGGCCGGGGCGAGTACTCGAGCGCCAGCTGCACGACACGCGCGGTCTCGGCTCCAGCGAGTTGCGCCAGCACGGCGAGACCGAAGTCGATGCCCGCTGTTACGCCGCCGCCGGTGGCGCGGTCGCGATCGATGACCCATCGCTCGCTCGACGGCGTCGCACCGAACAGCGCGAGCGAATCCCGGGCAAACCAGTGCGTCGCGGCGCGATAACCGCGCAACAGGCCCGCGGCGCCCAGCAGCACTGCGCCAGTGCAAACGCTCGTCACCCATTTCGCCTGCGCGCCGCGACTGCGCAGGAACTCCATGACGGCAGCATCGTCGAGCAGCTCGAAAGTCGGCAGCAGGCCGCCGGGTGCGAACAGGATGTCGGGCGCGACCCACGCATCCGCGAATGAAGTCGTCGCGACCACCGCGAGACCGGAGTCGGTCGGCACCGGCCCGGTGCTCTTCCACGCGAACTGAATTTCCACGCCCGGCCACGCGGCCCACACCTGCAGCGGCCCGACGAGGTCCTGCAGTGTCATGCCCGGATACACCAGCATCTGAATGCGCGTGCGGCTGGCGGGCGCTGCGGCGGTCGTCGACTCGGCGCCCGCGGCGCTCGTTGCGATCGCAGTGACTCCCACCATCGCGGCCAGTTCCAGAAGCTCTCGACGGTTCATGATGTGCTCCTCGTTTGCGGGCATCGTGCGCCGGAACGGCAGTGGCAGTTATGACAAGAGATTGACGTTTCATGCCAACGGCCGATACTTGCGACCATGGCCAGAACGACTGTTCTGATCGCGTGCTTCGCGGGCGCGGAGCTGCTCGACATCGCCGGACCGACCGGTGTGTTCAGCACGGCGAGCAGCCTGCTCGGACGCGGACGCGGCTACGACGTTCGACTCGTTGCGCAAAGCGCGGGACCGGTCGTGACTTCCAGCGGAGTCACGCTCCTCGCACAACAAGCGCTCGGCTCGATCCGCGGTGCGATCGACACGCTCATCGTTCCGGGTGGCCTGCAGGGCGCTGTCGATGGCGCGGCGTCGCTCGTGCCGATCGTGCAACGTCTTGCCGCTCGGACGCGCCGGCTTGCCTCCGTCTGCTCGGGCGCGTTCATCCTGTCGCGTGCGGGCTTGCTCGACGGCCGCGCCGCCGTCACGCACTGGGCGGCGTGCGAGCAGCTGCGCCGACAGCACCCGCAGTGCCGGGTCGAAGACGACCGCATCTTCGTGCGCGATGGACACATCTGGACTTCGGCAGGCGTCTCGACGGGCATCGATCTCGCGCTGGCGATGGTCGAGGAAGATCACGGCGCGCAGCTCGCGCTCGAGATCGCACGCTGGCTCGTCGTGTACCTGCGGCGCCCCGGCGGGCAGAGCCAGTTCAGCGCACCGCTCGCAGCGCAAATGGCCGAGCGCGAGGGGTTGCGCGATCTGTTGCTATGGATGACGGATCACATCGATGCCGATCTTTCCGTCGCGGCGCTCGCGCACCGCGCGAACATGAGCGAGCGCACATTCGCACGAGCGTTCGCGGCAGAAACGAACTTCACCCCCGCCGTGTACGTCGAGCGCCTGCGTGTCGCTGCGGCGCGCCGCAGCCTCGAGACGACGAAGAAGTCCGTGAAGCAGATTGCGCGCAGGTGCGGCTTCGGCACGGTCGAGACGCTGCATCGCGCGTTCAAACGCGGCGTCGGCTCGACGCCGCTGCAGTACCGGGCGCGCTTTGCAACGCCGGGATTGTCAGGCTAGATCTTCTCGCGCGACGAGACGTGGTTGAGCGCAATGACCCACTGGCCGCCGCGCTTGCGCATCAGGCGCGTGTTGATGCCGTCCTGCGGCTTCTCCGGGCGATCGAGGCGATAACGGCTGATCAGCTGCGCGGCGTCCGGTCCGAGCATCTCGATCTTGATGTCGAAGAAGTGCAGCGTGCCGCGCGTCTCCACGGAGCTGCCGTAGTCGCGGATGTAATGATCGAGCGTACCCTGCCAGTCCTTCTGGAATTCGCCGCGCGAGACGAAGATGACGTCGGGATTCGCGAAGCCCTGCATGTAGCCGCGGAAGTCGCCGCGATTCCACGCGGCTTCCATGCGGCCGATGACGTCGCGGATCGCCTGCTTCTCGGCTTCCGCGTCGCTGGCGGCAGCGGGCGCGCATGCCGCCTGCGGCTTGCACGCCGCGATCAGGCTCAGCAGGAGAAGTACGGTGAGTGTGCGTCGGTACGGCTGATGGATTGGCATTGCGGCTTGCGGACCATCGGTACGATCTCGGGCGACGTGCCCGCCTGAATTGTACCGACTCGCTGGAAGCCGAAGCGCTCGTAGAAGGGAATGTTCCGCGGATTCGTCGATTCCAGATACGCAGGCAGGCGTTCGTGGTCGCAGCGCTGCAGGATCGGCCACAACACCGCGCCGCCGAGTCCGCGGCTCTGATGCAACGGCTCGACGCCGACGAACGGCAGATACCAGTGCGGCTCCTGCGGATGGTGCTGCCCCATCTGCTGCATCATCTCGAACAGCTCGCTCTGCCGCGACGCGTGCACCGTGCGCTGCACGATGTCGATCAACTCCGCTTCATCCGGATCGACGCCGGGCGGCAACCACAGCGCCACACCCGCCCCGTCGGCGACTTCGAAACCACTCTCGTTCGCGAAGGCGCGGCCGCCGAGTGCGCGCGCGAAGGCGGGAAACCCGGCGAGAAAATCGCCGGTCGCCGGCCAGCACCAACGGTTCGCGGGATCGGAGGCGAACGCCAGCGTCAGCGTTGCAATGGCGTTGGCTTCACGGTGGCGATGGATGACGGTCGTCGTGGCGGTCGCAGCGTAGATGGCATTCATGGCAGCCAGCCTAGCTGCCGACCGTAAAGGGACCGGCCGATCAATCGTGAGAAAAGCGTGAATCGGCGACTCGACCGGCTAGTTGTCCGCGGCGCGTTGCGGCTCTTCAGTCCACTTGCCGTCCCACCCGGCGGAGACCTCGAAGCGATTGGTGGACGGGAAGCCCGGCGGTCGCTGGCGCTCGAAGCGGGGGTCATAGTCGATCTTCGTGGCGTAGCGCGGCTCGGTCGCGGACAGCGTCCCGGCCGCGAGACTGCCGTAGATGCGCAGCGTCGCGCTGCGGACATGATCGATGCTCGTTACCACGAACTTGTGACCTGCGAAGATCGCCGCGTCGATCTCCAGGTCGCCGCCGCCGGTGATGCCGGGCGGCGCCACTTCGACCACGCGATCGCTGACGATGCCGAGGTAGTCTTCCGAGCCGAAGTCGACGCGCGGATCGTGAGCGTACGTGATGCTGCCTTCGATCACGACGCGCCGGGGCGAATACACCAGCACCTTGCCCGCAACGACGCCCTCCACGCGCAGCGCCGCGCCGCTCTTGGCGATGAAGTACACGGGATGCGTGCTCGGGTCGTTCAGGTAGTGCGATTGCGCTGTGTCGAGCTCGGTCCAGCGATAGCTGCCGTCGGCGAAGAACCGGATGCGCGCGTCGCCGGCGAGCTCGTGCACGCGCGCTTGTTCGTCGCGCGGCGCCCATTCGAACGGCTGCGGCGACTCGGGCAGCTCGATCTCGCTCGCCCCGGTCTCGAGACCGCCGCGGAAGATGTCGGCATCCCGACGTTGAGTGAGCGACGCGTTGTCGAAGCCACGCGCCGTGGTCGTCACCTTGCCCAGAAATTTCGGCGCCGTGCGCGAGTCGGCCAGCAGGTTGAAGCGGGAGTTGCTGTGGAAACGTCCGACGATCTCGTCGTCATGGATCGCCACCATCGGGTCCCAGTGATCCACCATCTGCGTGAATTGCGAGAAGGAAAGGCGATTGAGGTTGACCAGCGTCGTGAGTTTTCTGCCGTGATCCGAGGCGCTGACCTGCGCGGTCACGCGCTCCAGCGCGGTGCCTTCGTTGGCGCGCTCGCGGATCAGCAGCGCGCTGTACTGCCTGCCGTCCTGTTCCCAGGTGACTTCGGCGCGGGACGACTTCAGTGCCTGCACCGCGAGTTGCTCGAGCTGACGCGACAAGGCCGCCCTTTCGCTCGCCGGCATCGTGACCTTCGACTCCGGACCCTCGAGCGTCGCGATCGCGATGGGCGCAGCAACGGGAGCCTGTACTGCATCGATCGGACCCGGCTCCACCGCCTGATCCTCGATGACTTCGCTCGGCGGCGGCGCCAGCTCCGCCAGCGCTTGTTCGAGCTCAACCTCGCTCGGGGCGGTCGAGCCGGCAGGCATCGGCGGCAGGTCGACTCCGTCCCGTTGTTCCGCGTCGGGCGCTTCCAGCAACACGAGCTTGGAGGTGGGCGAGTCGCCGGAGTCGATCCCGTACTGACTGCCGCCGAACATAATCACGAGCAACAGGGCGACGTGCACCGCTGCGGACGCAGCGACACCGTACATTCTGCGCGAGACTCTTGGGTCGAAACGGCTGGACAGTGCCAGTTCCATGACGTCCCCCCTGAAGTAGCCCAAGCATAGTCCGGACTCGGGCGATTGAGAAATTCGGTTGTCCGAACCGAAGGTCCCGCCGCGGGCGCGGCGGAACCGGTCGTCGGTGCGTGCCTACTCCCGGATCGGGTTATTTCTTCGGAAGGTAGAACGACTGGGTCGAATTGCCGATCCCGCGGCACTGGCCCGCGGCATTCCACGAGAATGTAATAAAGGAGAAGTCATCCTGGTCGCCAATCGAGGCGATCAGCGCGGGGTTCTCCGTGTCGCAGAAGCCGAGGACTTCATCGGCAGTGCTGGCCTGGCAAAAGCCGAACACAAAGACGCCGCCGGCACCGTCATCGAAGCGCCGGACGCCGCAACCGATGTACTCGACCTTGTTCTTGGAAAATCGCGCCGTCGTCATGGCGCCGGCCGCCGACCCCGATCCGTCCGGGTTCAGCGTCACCGCGACCGGAAACTCACTCTCCAACCCCGCCATTGCCGCCGACGATCCCAGGACGAGCGCGCCGATCGCTATCAATCGCTTTATTCGCATGGCTGTCTCCCTGTTGAAAAACCTGGCTTGGAACACCCTTGAACGACTTTCTCACCTCACAACCGGCCCTTGATGTCCCCGGAGCTCAAGGCCCGGACCAACCTGCTCATCATCTGTCTGCGGCTCGGCTCGTCGAGCTTGGCAATCTCGGCCTGCAATTCCTGCATCTGCGCGTCGGTGATCGAGCCTGCCGCGCTGTACGTTTCGATCCGTTGCTCGATGCTTTCGCGCCGCTGCCGATCGGCGGAGGGACTGCGCGGCGGCGGCGCGGCTCCCTGCGGCGCATCACCTCGAGGCTCAAGCCGTGCAAGCTCTTCGCGGATGACTGCGCGCAGACGTTCTTCGTCGACGCTCGGCGCGGCAGGTGAAGCGGCGTTGGCAGCGGCACCCGCGGGACGTACGTCCGTCGCGACCTGAGGCTGCTCGCGGAATGCGTGAACGACGAGCGCGGCGATACCGATCGTCTGCAGCACGCTGAGAGTTATTAGCGTTTTCATGAGCTGCGAACCTGGGCGGGCTCCCTGCACGCGCCTTCGTGCCGGCATCATCTGCTCCCGGCCGCCTCGCTTGCAACTTTGGCCGTCCCTGTCCCCGCCCACGCTTTTTGTGTCGCCCGCGAGCATGAAACGCACCGCTGGCTGAACGGGGCGCTTGACCCCGGCCGTGGCGTGTCGGGGCAACTCGGACGAGGTTCCGTGGCTGAATTTTTCGGAGTAGAGTCCCGGCACATGCGTCGAACACTCTCCCGATCCGTGCTCGTCCTGTTTGCAACCGGCTCGCTGGCGGTGAGCGGCGCAGTCTTCGCACAGCAGGACCCGAGCACGCAGCAACTTCCGCCTGGACAGGTTCCGGCGGTGCTGAAATCCCGCGAGGTGGACTTCACATATCGCAGCACCTCGAGCCCGCTTGCCTGCGACGAATTGCGCAACCGCGTCGCCACGATCCTGCGCGAGGTCGGGGCACGCGACGACGTGCAGGTAACAGCGCGTGAGTGCGATGCGTACCTGCTACCGAACTCGAACTCGAGGCCGCCCAGCCGCTCCGGTCCATCGGTATCGGGCACGTTCGA
Organism: Steroidobacteraceae bacterium; assembly: GCA_035275585.1. Classification (GTDB taxonomy): domain Bacteria; phylum Pseudomonadota; class Gammaproteobacteria; order Steroidobacterales; family Steroidobacteraceae; genus Steroidobacter. The sequence continues at coordinate 16,419 of DATEML010000082.1, forward strand.
ACCCGGCGCCGGCGGGCCCCTGACGGATCCGTACGGGGACAAAACATCGGATCGCATGCGCATGACGCGCGCCGACCAGTACGACCGCTACCGGAGCCAGACGACACCCGTCCACATCAAAGTGATGCTGCCGGCTATCCTCACATCCGAGACGATGGAGGAAGTCGAGAAAGACAAGGCTCGCCGCGAGCTCATCTCGCGCGTGCAGGGGAATCAGGCGGCGGCGCTCGACGATCCCATCTTCTTCGCTGCCGAACGCCGTGAGGTCACGCTCTCGCACGAAACGATCGAGCTCGAGCCCATCGACTGCGAGTTGCTCGAGCAAATGTCGCGGAGCGTGTTCCGCAAGCTCGATATCAAGGTGAGCGGCCAGTCGCTCTCCTGCGATCCGCGGGCGCACTTCAAGCCGCGTCTCACGGTCGAAGCGCTGCTTCCGGTCGGCTATCTCATGCCGGGCGAGCAGCGGGCGCAAAAGCGCGCACAGGAAGCCGCGCAGCGCAAAGAGCCGGAAGCACCGTCGCAATAGCGGCGGCCCGCGACGAAATCCTCCTTCGACTGACGCCCGCACCCTGACGCGGCGCGGGCGTCAGCTCGTCATCCACCGCTCATCATTGGCCGCGCTGCGCCGGCGCGACGCCCGCGAACGTGAGCATGTCGACCATCCTGAAATCGTCGGTCTGCCTGCCGAAGCGGTCGAGCAGCGTGGGACGCCAGCCCGGGCTCGCGCGCAGGTAGGAGTTGCGATTGAGCTGCAGCAGTCCCAACAGCACCTCGCCGACGATCCGGCCGCCGACCGGGCCGAGCGTGCGACCCTGCGCCATGACGTGCGCTTCCCTCAGGATGTAGAACCACAGCGGCGTCGAGCGATCCAGGTTCGCGCCGAGCCCGCTCAGATCCGCGAGATCGCCGGCCGAGAGGATCGGCGCACGCATCGTGCGTGCGATCGATTGTCCCGACGGCAGCGACCACGTGACGTGCCGCAGGAGGTTGCGCTGCGCGAGCGAGATCGGACCGTCGCCGCTGGCGATCGCCGATAGCGGCAGCTGGAACAGCGGCGTCGAGATCGTCGTGTCGAGCCGTTTGTTCGGCCGTACTGCGCCGTCGCCGAAGTCGAAGAACGTCTGCCAGCCGACGAAGCGCCGCGGCGCACGCACGCCGCCGCGCAAATCGCTCGGATCGGTCGCGCCTTCCTGCGAGGGATCGAAGATGAAGGCGAAGAACGCGGCGCCGTTGTCGCCGGCGAGGTTCGCGCGATAGGACGGGCGCACCATGCTGTGGCCCATCCGATAGCACGCGCCCTGGAACTCGACCGGCATGAAGCCAACCGACGGCCGATAGATGCGCCGGCCGCGCGCGAGGATGTCGTTGACGAGCGGGCGCCCGATGATCTGCGGCAGGAACTCGTGCACGATGATCCATTGATAGTGCCAGCGCGTCAGGCGCTGCGCTTCGCGAAAGATCTCGTCCGTGCTCGAGCGGCGGTTGCGCGCCGCCACGTAGTCGACCGCCTCGTTGTGGAACATCAGGAACGCTGCGTGCAATCCAGCGAGGATCACATGCTCGTCGTTGCGCGGATCGCCGAGGATCGCGGTGCCATTCGCGGTACGCGGCAGATCCTCGAACAATCCGCTGTGCTCGACCAGCAGCTTGATGCCCGCGAGCGGCTCGCGCGAGCTACGCCGTCCATAGAGCTGCGGGCTGCGCACCGGTCCGCCGCCGTACACCGAGTCGAGATCGAGCGCCGGCGAGCGCGAGTTCGTCGAGTCCTCCGGCCTCGTCGGCTCACCGAGCCGCGAGCCGAGGTCGAACGTCATGTCGTGATCGACGAACTGGCCGAAGAAGGTCGTGCCGGCGGTGTGCGTGGTGTTGTCCGGATTGTTGACGCTGAGCGCCGGATCGGTGATCAGCAGAATCGGCCCGCGTTCCAGCGGATCCTTGGCATCCATGATGCCGCCCGCCTTGCCGAGCTCGTTGAGTGCTGCGGTGAGTTGCGGACTCGGCTGCGCGAACGGCGGCAGGTCACGAAAGATGCGGCCGAAGCGGTCTTCGCGCAGCGTGAACGTGGCGGTCTGTGCCTGCGCAGCTGCGCTCATGCCCATCGCGCACACGCCGGGTGCGATCGCGCCTGCGGCGCCGAGTGCGCCGAGAAAGCCGCGGCGGCTGAGTCCATCCGCAGCCTTGTTGTGCATCGGGCACGCTGCGGCTGCAGCGGATGGCTCGAAGTCTCGAGTATCAGGAGTAGTCATTTCACGTCCCCATCGTGGTGATTTGCGAAACCGGTCGAGGGTTACGCGCACGAGCCCGTCCGGCGGCGCGCGCTCACGCGCCGGCCTGCGGCCCCGCGACGACTGTCACGGCGGCGGGCAGGATTTGCTGCGGAAACTGCTTCACCTCCCGGTGGTGAATGGTGGTCGCGCCTGCGCTGGGCGCTCTCGTTGTACGCTCAACGGCAAGTCGAGCGGACCGGGCGAGTCTGCCCGCGCCGACGCGCGAAAAAAAGCAGCGCTGCCGTCGTGGAATGGGAACAAATGCAGAAAATTTTTCGCGATGTCGCGCGGCTGTCGGCCGTTCGGAGTGTCGATCGTCAGCGCTGCGCGGACGCTTCGGTGAGAACGCTCAAGAAGAAATAGGGGAAGTCCCTGATGAGGTGCCGTGGATCGGACAGCGTGGTATGGAAGTCCGACCTACAGGGGCCTGCCAGTTTCATGATCCGCAACGCTCTCGCGGCGCTCGTCGCCGCATTCGCGACCGTCACCGCCCATGCAGCCGACGCGACGCGCTTCGAGCCGGTCGAGGCGACGATCGAGGATCTGCACCGCGCGATCCGCAGCGGCGCCACCACGTGCGCAGGACTGGTCCGCGCATACGTCGATCGCGCCAAGGCGTACAACGGCGTCAGCGACCAACTCGTCACTGCGGACGGCGCACCGATCCCCGCGCCGCCTGGCGTGGTGCGTGCAGGCGCGCCGCTGCGTTTCCCGACAGAAACGGTAGCAATCGGCACTGTCCTCCCCGACTACGACGAGTATCGCGGACCACCGATCGAGCTCGGCCGCATGGAGCCGACGGCCTCGGACCCGAGCGTGCAGCAGCAGTACGGCATGACGATCGGCACGCCGCACTCCGGCCAGGTGAATGCGCTCGGCACGCTGAACCTGCGTGGCGAACGCTCCGTCACGTGCAAGGGCGACTTCGACCGCTTGCCCACCGCGGGCCCGCTGCCGCAGGGCGCACCGACGGTGTGCGAGGAATTCCGCAAACAACCGGACGCACTCGAACGAGCCGTCGAGCTCGACCGGCAGTTCGGCAGCAGGCCGGACCTCGCTGCCCTGCCGATGTACTGCGTGCCGTTCTCGTTCAAGGATCCATTCGATACGGCCGACATGCGCACCACCGGCGGCGGCGATGCGCGTTACGACATCGATTTTCCCGCACGCGATCATCAGCTCGTCGCGCAGTTGCGCCGCAAAGGCGCGATCATCTACGCCAAGGCCGTGAACACCGAATACAACGGCGTGCCGCAGAATGACGAAGGACGCAACGCGCCTGCCAAGGTGCTGGTCAGCGACAACGGCTATCAGCGCAGCTCTTGGGCCGGCAATCCGAACACGCCCTACGACAGCACGCGCGCGGCGTCACTCGGCTCCAGCTCGGGCTCCGGCGTGTCTGTCTCGACGAACCTCGTGATGTGCAGCCTGTGCGAAGAGACCAGCATGTCGTGCCGCGGACCGGCGAATCACAATGCGGTCGCACTCGTGCTGCCGCACAAATCGCTGTTGCCGTTCATCGGCGGCGCGATAGGCGCTGACATCCACAACGATCGCACCGGCGTCATGTGTCGCACGCTGCCGGATGCAGCGAAGGTCATGGACGCGCTGCGCGATGCGCGCAGCAACTACTACGATACGCGCGACGTCTTCACCACCGTGCCGCGTTCCAGCGTGCTCGCAGGCAGTTATGCCGCCGCAATTGCTGCAACTGCGAGCAAGGGTGCGCTGAAGGGAGTCCGCATCGGCGTCATTCGGGAATCGATGCTGATCTTTCCGGACGTCAAGGCGGACGAGCCGATCGCGCAGGCGGCGGCGCGCGAGATCAAGGAAGTCCTCGGCGGATACCTGGGCGCGACGCTGGTGGAATCGTCCGATCCGCTGTGGCCCGACGACCCGGCAATCGAGAACATGAGCGTCGACTACACGCGCGCGCTTGCCGAGCTCGTGCCGCTGTTCTATCCCGACGTGCTGTATCGGCTCACCGGCGCCGGCACACCGCTGTTCGCGGACTTCGCGACGGCGATCCGGCCGACCGAGTTCGCGCCGGGCAAGACTTTCGGATCGGGACTGCTCACGCCGATCGAGTACATGCTGCAGATGGCCGAGGGCCGCATCCCGCCGCCGCGCGACCTGAACATTCGCACGATCCTGCAGCTCGCGCAGTCGAACGCTTTCACCTATCAGTTCGAGCAGTACGCATCGCGTCGTGCCGCGGACTGGAAGGCGCGCGGCTTCACCGAGACCTTGACGGACTGGCCCGCGCTGAACGCGCGCTCGAAATACTGGAGCGAGGAGCAGCGCGCCTGGTTCAAGAACTGGGAAGAGACGACCGACATGCGCAATGCACTCGGCGCGCGCCAGGGTATCCCCGAGCGCATCATGCTGCGCGAGCTGCTACGGCGCACCGAGATGAAAGTCATCCTGGAGAATCATCTCGACGTCGTCGTGCGCCTGCACACTTCGCTCCCGCCCGGGAAGATCGGCCTCGCGCCGCAACCGGGCCCAAGCGGCACGCCTCGCGGCGAGCTGCGATACGGCCCTTACGCCGGACTGACTGAAGTGCTGGTGCCCGCCGGCTACGTGACGACTGTCTACGATCCGGCGTTCGTGCTGAGTGACGACAAAAAGGGTTACGTCGCGACCAACAACAACGCGGCGACGACGCTCGAAGCACCGGGCCTGCCGTTCTCGCTCGTATTCCGCGCGGAGCCCGGCGCGGAAGATCGCATCCTGAAAGTAGCGTCGGCGTACGAGGCTGCATCGAAGCGCCGCGTCGCGCCGCCAGGTTTCGGCGCGCTGCGCATCAAGTCGCCGCCGGCGGCTCGTACTCGCGGTGAAAGCGGTGAATCGTCCAGAGATAGTTCTCCATGAGCGCTTCCTTGCCGACCTGCGCGAGAATCTCCTGCGAGCGGTCCGCGGTCGTGTCGCGCGAGAGCTGGATCTCGGCGATCGTGAAGTGACCGAGCTGATTGCGGTACTGCCAGAGCAGCTCGCGCATCGCCATCTTGTTCTGGTACAGCTCCCAGATGCCGAGCCAGACCGGCAACAGGCCCATCAGGAACATGACCCCGTCGTGCCCGGTGATCGCACCGAGCATCCGCTCGTGCAGCGGCACGGCGAACAGCAGCAGGACCAGCGCGAACGTCGCGATCGCGTAGAGCATGCCGCTCTTCAGCACTTCCAGCCGGCGGTGGTCGCGCTCCAGCCGACGCACGCGCCGGCGGAAGTATTCCTGCTGACCGACGATCCAGTGACGATGAACGTTCTGCAGACGCGCGCGGTCCGCGTGCTCCGCATTCGTCTGGCGCCGATCGAGCGGCTCGACGTTCTTCAGCAGGTTGCCGATCCAGCTGAAGCCGGAGAACTGGTCGATGCCGGTGAGATTGATCAGCTCGGTCGCGCTGACCAGCCGGTCCGCGTCGGCCGCGCGCAGGAAGAACTTGATGCGCATCGTCTCGGCCAGCACGCGATAAACGAGATGCTTGGAGAACCACTGGTGCGAGCGCAGCCGGTGGAACACCAGGACGCTGAGGAACAGGATCGACAGGTAGATGGACAGCAGCAGGCTGTTCGCCCAGAGCTTGGCGTAGATCAGGAACAGCAGCGCCATGCAGGACGCGGTGTAGCTGAAGCCGCGGAACAGCCGGTCGGAATACCGCTGGTAGTAGACCGCAAGAGCGTCCGCCTTGCCGTACTCCGCGTCGATCCTCTGCAGACTCTCGAGATCGGTATGCGAGTCGATCGGGCCGAGCGTCGGCAGCAGACTGTCGAGCCGCTCGAACGCGCGCTTGCCGCTCAGCCGGGCGAACTCGCGGTTGTACGTGTTCAATTCGTTGAATTGTTGCGCCAGCGGCTGAGGCATCGCCTTGCCGTGCGCCGCCAGCAGGTCCTCGCCGATGCCGGTCAGATAACCGGGCTCGCTCAGGGCCGCGGCTTCATCGCGGCGCGGCGTCGGCACCCAGTAGACAAAATGCGGACCCCACGCCGCCTCGGCAGCCGCGTTTGCAGCCTGGAACTCGATGCCCGACTCACCGTGACCGGCATGACTGCGAGCACCGAGATACCGCAGCAGCGTGTCCGCTGTCCCGCCTTCGAGGCGCGACGTCCGGCCATCCCACAACGCGAGCAGCAGATTGCACTTGGCCGTCAGCACTTGCGTGAGGTTCGCGTAGAAGACTGATCGACCTCCGCCGTGCGGCGCATCCCGGTCGGACCCGGGCGGCGCCGACAGGACGGTGCAGGTGACCGCTGGATCCGCCAGCAGCGCACGCAGCGTAGCCGCGGACTCCGCATCGAAATCCTCGACGTACTGCTCCAGCGGCATCGGCAGCACGGCATCGACCTTACATCCCGCTTTCGACGCGGCGCGGGCCACCAGCAGATCCGCGCCCTGCGCCATGCCCGTCATGATCCGCAGCTCGGTATCCGGCAGACGCCGCTTCAGGTCGGCCAGGAACTCGTCGACGTGCCGGCTCAGCTGCGGAAGCGCCGCGGGGTACGGATCGCGATGGCCGGATACTCCGATGACGAGAGGTGAGCTCATGGTAAGAAAGTCGACAGCGAAGGACGCGCATTGTGGATTCATAATGCAAGGCACGACAAGTATTTACGGCTTTCGCAGCGAGACTTTTGAGTGTAGAGTCCGGGCGAATTCGACTTCCGCGTCGTCCGCCCTGCTGCAGAAGGGAGCAGCCACCCCGGCGGACTTCGATTCGCACCCATCGATCAAAGGCGAAACATGAGGAAGCTGCAGTTCTTCATCTCTTCGCCCGGCGACGTGTGCGAGGAGCGTGCCCTCGCCAGCCGCGTCATCGAGCGGCTGCAAAGCGAGTACATGGGTCGCGTCGCGCTCGACACCGTGCTGTGGGAGCACGAGCCGCTCGTTGCGACCTCGACCTTCCAGGTGCAGCTGGTCAAGCCCTCCGAGACGGACGTGGTCGTCTCCATCCTGTGGTCGCGCCTCGGCACGCGCCTGCCCGCGCAGTTCACGCGCGCCGACGGCTCGCGTTACGAGTCCGGCACCGAGTACGAGTTCGAGGAAGCGCTGGAAGGCTTCCGCAAGAACGGCAAGCCCGACCTGCTCGTCTACCGGCGCACCGCGCCGCCGTCAGTGCGGCTCGACGACGAGCGCGACCTGATGGAGCGGCTGTCGCAGAAGAAGAAGCTCGACGAGTTCATCGAGAAGTGGTTCCACGATCGCAGCGAGGGCACGCTGGTCGCGGCCTTCCACCCGTTCGAGTCGCCGAGCGACTTCGAGATCCTGCTGGAGAATCACCTGCGCCGGCTGATCGAACGGCAGCTGCCGCGCAGCACCGCCAGGACGTCCGAGGCGCGCGCCGTCTGGAAGAAGGGCTCGCCGTTCCGCGGCCTCGAAGCGTTCGAGTTCGAGCACGCTCCGGTCTTCTTCGGCCGCACCCGCGCCGTCTCCGACATCCTGTATGCGCTGCGCGCGCAGTCGACCGCGGGGCGCTCGTTCGTGCTGATCCTCGGCATGAGCGGCGGCGGCAAATCGTCTGTCGTGCGCGCCGGCGTGCTGCCGATGTTGACGAAGGCCGGCGTCATCGAAGGCATCGGCTTCTGGCGTCGCGCAGTGTTCCGGCCGACCGATGTGCGCGGCGACATTTTCGCCGGCCTCGCGCGGGCGCTGTTGAAAGAGGAAGCCCTGCCCTCGCTGGACGCGGAAGGCGCCGGCCCGGACGAGCTCGCGCAGGTCCTGCGTCAATCGCCGCAGGCAGCGACCGCGTTGGTGCGCAATGCTCTCGCGCGCGAGTCCGGCGGCGACAAAGCGAACGGGCGGCTGGCGCTGGTCATCGACCAGATGGAAGAGATGTTCACGCACGAGGGCATTCTGCCGGAGCATCGCGAGGCGTTCATCGACGTCCTCGATGCATTTGCACGCAGCGGACGAGTATGGGTCATCGGTACGCTGCGCAGCGATTTCTATCCGCGACTCGCCGCGCTGCCGAAGCTCACGGCGCTCAAGGAAGGCACCGGTCAGTACGACCTGATGCCGCCGAACGCGAGCGAGATCGGCCAGATGATCCGGCTGCCGACGCGCGCCGCCGGGTTGCGCTTCGAGGAAGATCCGACGACCAACGAGTCGCTCGACGACATGCTGCGCGATGCGGCGGTCGCGCGACCCGAAATCCTGCCGCTGCTGCAGTTCACGCTCGAAGAGCTGTATCAGCGGCGCACCGAAGACGGACTGCTGACGCTCGCGGCCTATCACGAGCTCGGCGGCGTCGAGGGCTCGCTGGCGCAGCGGGCCGAAGCAGTCTTCAAGGAGCTGCCGGGCGATGTGCAGGCCGAGCTGCCGAAAGTGCTCAACGCGCTCGTGAGCATCGGCCACGACGGTCATGAAACCGTCGGTCGCAAGCGCGCGCCGTGGTCCGAGCGCTTCGCGGGCAGGAGTCGCGCGCTCATCGAAGCATTCGTCGAGAACCGGCTGTTCGTCACCGAGCTCGCCGATGATGGCAGCGCGGTCGTGACCGTGGCGCATGAAGCTCTGCTCTGGCACTGGCCGCGGGTCACGGATTGGGTTACGCAGAATCGCGAGAACCTGCGGGTCCGCGCCCGCATCGCCGCTGCCGCCGAGCGCTGGGCGGCAGAGAACAAGAGCAACGACCTGCTGCTGCCGTCCGGCAAGCCGCTGGTGGAAGCGGAGTCGCTGCTCGAGCAAGGCATCGAGCTGCCGGGCGAGGAAGCGGGATTCATCGAGGCTTCCATGGCGCGCCAACGGCGTGCCCAGCGCATCAGGACCGGCGCGGTCATCGGCGTCGCGAC
>DATEML010000083.1:0-3015 GCA_035275585.1 Steroidobacteraceae bacterium
TCGAGGTCTTTGTCGAGAAGAGGATAGGCGAGCGCCTGGAGACGCTTGCCGCAGCGACGCTACCGGCGGCGACTCGGCTCGAACTCAGGATCGCAGGCAACGCCCGTGCATACTCGTTCTGGTATCGAGCGCCGGACGGCAATTGGCGGGCGCTCGAAGAGAACGACGACGGATCGATCCTCAGCACGGATGTCGCCGGGGGCTTCGTCGGAGCGGTCGTCGGACCCTATGCACGCGTGGAGCCGGCATATCGCGACCTGAATCTGAGCTTCGCAGCGCGCGCGGCCGATTTGGTCGCACACATGACACTCGAAGAGAAGGTCGCGCAGCTGGGCAATAACGCGCCGGCGATTCCACGGCTCGGCGTGCCGCAATATGAGTGGTGGAACGAGGCATTGCACGGCGTCGCGCGGGGTGGCGCTGCGACAGTGTTTCCCCAAGCCATCGGCCTGGCCGCAAGTTTCGATCGTGACCTGATGCACGAGATCGCGACTGCAATCAGCGACGAGGCGCGCGCCAAGCATCACGAATTCGCGCGTCGGGGGCTGCGGGAGCGCTACCAGGGACTCACGTTCTGGTCGCCGAACATCAACATCTTCCGCGATCCGCGCTGGGGACGCGGTCAGGAGACTTACGGCGAGGACCCATGGCTCACGGCTCTTATGGGCGTCGCATTCGTCCGGGGGCTGCAAGGCGACGATCCGCAGTACCGCAAGGTCGACGCGACCGCCAAACACTTCGCCGTGCACAGCGGTCCTGAAGCGGATCGCCATCACTTCGATGTGCGGCCGAGCGAGCAGGATCTCTATGACACCTACCTGCCTGCGTTTCAGGCGCTCGTGCAAGAAGGGCAGGTCGCGGCGGTCATGGGCGCGTACAACCGCGTGTACGGCGAGTCGGCGTCGGCGAGCACGTTGTTGCTGCAGAAGACTCTGCGCGATCGCTGGGGTTTCCAGGGCTACGTGGTTTCGGATTGCGACTCGATCGAGGATATCTACAAGCATCACAACATCGTGAGCACAGCGGCCGAAGCGGCGGCGCTCGGCGTCAGCAAGGGTTGCGATCTCGACTGCGGCAAGACCTATGAGGCACTGTTGCCCGCCGTCCAGCAGGGCTTGATCGGCGCGCAGGAGATCGATGCAGCCGTGCAGCGCTTGATGCTGACACGCTTTCGCCTCGGCATGTTCGATCCGCCGCAGCGCGTGCGCTGGGCGCAGATTCCATACTCCGTCAATCAGTCCGCGGAGCATGATCGACTGGCCCGTCGCGCGGCGCAGTCGTCGATCGTGCTGCTGAAGAACGACGGAATGTTGCCGCTGTCGCGTGACATCAAGACGCTTGCCGTCGTCGGGCCGACGGCCGATGACGTCATGTCGCTGCTCGGAAATTACTACGGCACGCCGGCCGCTCCGGTAACCGTGTTACAGGGGATTCGAGCTGCGGTCGGAGCGCACACAAGAGTGTTGTACGCGCAGGGTGCAGACCTGGTCGAAGGTCGCGAGGAACCGCGTGCAGCTCCGTTGATCGATGCGCAGTACCTGCGTGCCGCAGCCGGCTCGGTACAGCAAGGATTGAAAGGAGAGTATTTCCGCGGGCGAAATCTCGCCGGTGCACCGGTCATGACGCGGGTCGATGCCCGCGTCGCGTTCCGCTGGGATCGCGGCGCACCGACTGACGATCTGGTCGCTCGTGGCGAGCTGACGAGTGCGAGCGCACTGGCGGGTGACGATTTCAGCGTGCGCTGGACCGGTCAACTGCTAGCGCCGGAGTCGGGTCGCTACGAGATTGTCGTGGGAGCGAACGATGGCTTTCGCTTGTTCCTCGACGGACGCGAGCTGATCGACGGCTGGGAGGCCAACGAGCGCTTGCGCAGCCGCAGCGTTGCGATCGATCTGCAAGCGGGCAGAGCCTACGACTTGCGGCTCGAATATTTCGAAGACATTCGCGATGCCGAGATACGCCTTGCATGGCATCGGCCCGGCGCACGACCGCCGTTCGACGAAGCGATGGACGTTGCGCGGCAGGCCGACGCGATCGTATTCGTCGGCGGCCTGACTGGCGACGTCGAAGGCGAGGAAATGAAGGTGAGCTATGCCGGCTTCGCCGGCGGCGATCGCACCGATCTGCGGCTGCCTGCGAGTCAGCAGAAACTCCTCGAGTCGTTGCGCGCAACCGGCAAGCCGGTGGTGCTGGTCCTGACGACGGGATCGGCGCTGGCCATCGATTGGGCAAAAGCGCAGCTGCCGGCGATCGTGGTCGCGTGGTATCCGGGGCAACGCGGCGGAACTGCGCTAGCCGACGTGCTGTTCGGCGACGTAAGTCCGTCCGGGCGGTTGCCCGTGACGTTCTACAAGGCGAGCGAGAAGTTGCCGCCGTTCGACGACTACACGATGCAGGGCCGCACGTATCGATACTTCGACGGCGAGGCGCTGTATCCGTTCGGACATGGATTGTCGTATTCGCGCTTCGAGTATTCGGCGCTGCGGCTGGATCGATCGCGGATAGATGCGAGCGGCAAGGTGACGGCGTCGTTGCGGGTGAAGAACGTCGGCAAGCGGAAGGCGGACGAAGTGGTGCAGCTCTATGTGCGTGCGGTCGATGCGAAGGGGCCGCGCGCACGCAAGGATTTGCGCGGGGTGGCGCGCGTCGCACTTGCGCCGGGCGAATCAAGGGAAGTGACGTTTGAGGTCGACTCTGCCAAAGACCTGCGACGGTATGATTTCGCTGCGAAGGATTACATCGTCGATGCTGGACGCTACGAAATTCAGATCGGCGCATCGTCCGCAGATATTCGTCAACACATGACCTTCATCGTGTCCAAGTGACTGGCAGGTCCGGCGAGCTCACTCGCCGGCCTGGCCTACCATCAACACTGCGCTCTTGAGATCGACGGAATTCGGCCCCGCCATGATCCGAAACTCGCCGGGCTCGACGGCGTACTGCATCGTCTCGTTCCAATACGCGAATGCCTCCTTGCCGAGCGTGAACTCCACGGTCGTCGTCGCGCCGGGCTGC
>DATEML010000084.1:0-7310 GCA_035275585.1 Steroidobacteraceae bacterium
GTGCTGACCAGCGCCGCCGCGGCGCGCAGCTTCGGTCAGGCGCTGGTGTGGATCGGCATCGGCATGCTCGCGCTCGGCATCCTCTACCACGTGCAGTTCATGCTGGGACTGCGGCACGAGCGCGCCCGCATGAAGCTGGAAGGATTGATCCACGGCGAGAGCAGCTTTCCCATCTCGCTGACGCTGCTCACGGCGCTCGCCCTGCTCGGGCTCGGCATCGCCGCGATTCTCAACATGACGTTCCGCACCGGGCCCCTGGGTTGACATTCACTGGCTGACATTCCAGTCGAGGAGAGAATCATGGCTGCAAAGGGCAAACCCAATATCCTGATCATCTGGGGCGACGATATCGGCTGGTTCAATGTCAGCGCGTACAACCACGGCATCATGGGTTACCGCACGCCGAACATCGATCGCATCGCGCGCGAGGGCGCGCTGTTCACGGACTGGTATGGACAGCAGAGCTGCACCGCCGGCCGCGCGGCTTTCATCACCGGGCAGTCGCCGATCCGCACCGGACTCACCAAGGTCGGCCTGCCGGGCGCGGATCTGGGGCTGCGCCCCGAAGATCCGACGATCGCCGATGTGCTCAAGCCGCTCGGCTACGTCACCGGCCAGTTCGGCAAGAATCATCTCGGCGATCGCGACGAGTTCCTGCCGACGGCGCACGGCTTCGACGAGTTCTTCGGCAACCTGTATCACTTGAATGCCGAGCAGGAGCCGGAGTGCCCGGACTATCCGAAGGACCCGGAGTTCAAGAAGAAGTACGGCCCGCGCGGCGTGCTGCACACCTGGGCGAATGCGGACGGCACGCAGAAGATCGAGGACACCGGCCCGCTGACGATCAAGCGCATGGAGACGGTGGACGAAGAATTCCTGGATGCGAGCCTGAAGTTCATCGACAAGGCGGTGAAGGACGACAAGCCGTTCTTCGTCTGGTGGAACTCGACACGCATGCACATCTTCACGCATCTCAAGAAGGAGTCGGAGGGCGTGACCGGGCTCGGCGTCTATCCGGACGGCATGGTCGAGCACGATGGGCACGTCGGCAAGCTCCTCGACAAGCTCGATCAGCTCGGCATCGCCGACAACACCATCGTCATGTACTCGACCGACAACGGCGCCGAAGTGATGAGCTGGCCCGACGGCGGCACGACGCCGTTCCGCGGCGAGAAGGACACGAACTTCGAAGGCGGCTGGCGCGTGCCGTGCGCGATCCGTTGGCCCGGCGTGATCAAGCCGGGCACGGTCTCGAACGAGATGTTCTCGCACACCGACATGCTGCCGACATTGGCGGCCGTCGCCGGCGAGCCGGACATCGTCGGCAAGCTCAAGAAGGGTCTCAAGTCCGGCAACAAGACGTTCAAGGTGCACATCGACGGCTTCAACCTGCTGCCGTTCATCAAGGGCGAAGCGAAGGAGAATCCCAGAAAAGGATTCCTCTACTGGAGCGACGACGGCGACCTGATGGCGCTGCGCGTCAAGCACTGGAAGGTGACGTTCATGGAGCAGCGCGCCAGGGGACTCAGTGTCTGGCGCGAGCCGATGGTCGCGTTGCGGGCGCCGCTCCTGATAAACCTGCGCAGCGACCCATTCGAGCGCGGTCCCGAGGACGCATCGGTCTTCTACGACAAGTGGATGGCGGACCGTGCCTTCCTGCTCGTGCCCGCCCAGGCCATCGTCGGCGAGTTCCTGGCTACCTTCCGCGAGTTTCCGCCGCGGCAGAAGCCGGCGAGCTTCAGCATCGATCAAGCGCTGGAGAAGGCCGAGCAGACCCAGAAGACGATGACGGCAGCCGCCGCAGCCGGCGGCTCGAGATAGAGCCGAAGGTCGGCGCCGCCGCTAGCTGGCGGCGCTGGCCTGCTCTTTCTTGAAGAGCTCCGGAAACACCAGGCGGCGCATCTCGGGATGCCAGTTCCGCGTCATGCGCATGTAGGCCTCCAGCTCGGCCTGCGATGGCGGGCGCTTGCGGAAGGGGACTACTTTCTGATCAGCCATGCGAACTCCTGCACCTGCGTATTCCAGGGGAATTCTGCACGCGCAGCGGCAACGCCCCTGTGCGGCCGTTCGCAACTTCCGCCGACGGAAGGGTGACGCGCCGTGAGGGAATGGCTGATCGCAGTGACGGAAGTCTCAGTTGTCGTCATCGATGGCATGGCGCTGGTCGTGGTGATCGTGGGCACCGTCGTGGCGTTCGTGGCCGTCGCGAAAGCAATGTTTTCTCCCCCGGCCGGCCCTGAGCGCCGCGCGATCTGGCTCAACTACGCCCGCTGGCTCGTCGCCGGACTTACGTTCCAGCTCGCAGCCGACATCATCGAGACGTCCATCACGCAGAGCTGGGAGGCCCTCGGCCGGCTCGCCGCAGTTGCCGTCATCCGCACGTTCCTGGACTACTTCCTGGAACGCGACTTGAGCGACGTGCGGGACGGCGCACGCAGCGTCGACACCCGCTGAAGTCTGCCCCCATCCCGTATTTCCTACGCTGTGCCCGCCCGCCACAGTCGCAGTCGCATCTTGGAGAATGTCCATGAGACGGCTGCCGGGATCGATTTGCTGCGCGACCCTGACAGCAATGCTCACAGTCGTCGCCGCATGCGGTTCCAAGACCGAGCAAACGTCTGCGCCGGCCGCCGGCGACGATCCTGCGGCAACTGCCGCGGCTCCATCGCCCGCACCCATAGTGCCCGCGCCCGCCGTAACGCAGGCATCGTGGGCGCCCGACGCGCTCGAAGAATTGCTCGCGCCGATCGCGCTCTACCCCGACGCCCTGCTCGCTCAGATTCTCGCGGCATCGATCAATGGCCAGGAAGTGCTCGACGCCGGCAATTGGCTGCTGCAGAACCAGACTCTGACAGGTGATGCACTGGATGCAGCCGCGCAGAAGGCCGGGTTCGGTCCCGCAACGCGCGCGCTCGTGCAGTTCCCGACAGTCGTCGACATGATGTGCCAGCAGATCGACTGGACTCGCCAGCTCGGCTCGGCGTTCACCTCGGATCAGAAAAGTGTGCTCGACGCCGTGCAGCGGCTGCGCGCGCAGGCCGTGCAGGTCGGTAACCTGCAATCGACGCCGCAACAAAAGGTGGAGACGAAGAAGGAGAGCGACAAGGTCATCGTCGAGGTGAAGCCGGCCGACCCGAAGGTGGTCTACGTTCCCCAGTACGATCCGCAACAGGTCTACACGACGCCGGCTCCGCCACCATCGAGCTCGGGCACAGTCGACACCGGCACGGCAGTCGCAGGCGCACTGCTCGCCTTCGGTGTGGGTGTTGCGCTCGGCCATGCGCTCGATGACAACGACTGCTATCCGCATTGGAG
Source organism: Steroidobacteraceae bacterium (assembly GCA_035275585.1). Classification (GTDB taxonomy): domain Bacteria; phylum Pseudomonadota; class Gammaproteobacteria; order Steroidobacterales; family Steroidobacteraceae; genus Steroidobacter. The sequence continues at coordinate 3,316 of DATEML010000084.1, forward strand.
CAGTGGTGTCGTGTTCTACGGCCCGCGGCCGTTCTATCCGCCGGCCTATGTGTACCGACCCGTCTATGGCCCGGCATTTCATCCGGCCTATCGCTACGCGCCGCCGCCCGGGTATCGCCACAGCTACAACAACGTCAACGTGAATGTGAACCGAAATATCGTGGTCAACAACAACAATTACTACAACCGCTTCAACAACAATCAGAACCTGCGCGTGGACGCGCCGAATCGTCCGGAAGACTGGCGTGGCCAATCGACGTATGCGGGCACGCGCAATGAGACGAGAGCCGCCGCACAGGCTCGCGACAATCAAACCTCGACGCAGCACGTGAAGCCGGATCGTGCGCAGCATGTCGACCGCGGCTATGGCGAATCGACCCGCGTGGCCAGTCTCGACACTGCGGCGCCTTCGCGTCCTGAAGTCGTACGGCAGGACTCGCAGCAGAACGCCTTCTCCGGCGCCGCAAGAGAGGGAAACGGCTCGCTTGAACGGGCAGCGAGTGCACGAGGTCGTGCCAGCGCCGGCGAGCACTCCGCGCATGTCGCGCACGCAGGAAGGCGCCGCTAGGAGCGTGCGATGAAACGACGACAGAGCAGCGTCGCCGTCACGATCGTGATAGCTGCATTCGTCGTGCTCAGCGGCTGCGCCAAACACACGCCCGATGCCGCCGGGCAGTCGTTCAAGACACCGGAGGAAGCAGTCGCTGCGCTGGTCGCCGCAATGGAAGCCGATGACATCGCAGGACTGCAGGGATTGCTGGGTCCGGATATCGAGGGGTTGCTGTCCTCCGGCGATGTCGTCGCCGATCGGAACGCGCGGGACTCGTTCCTGCGAAAATTCCGGCTGCGCCATCGCTTCGTCGCCGGCGGGCCCGACGATCTCGCGTTGCAGGTCGGGGATGACGATTGGCCGCTGCCGATTCCGCTCGTACGGCGCGACGGCTCATGGCGTTTCGACGGTGCGGCGGGCGCTCAGGAACTCGTGCTGCGACGGATCGGCAGCAACGAGCTGCACACGATCGACGTCATGCACGGATTCGTCGCCGCCCAGAATGAGTATGCGGCGAGCGCGCATGACGGGATCGCGCCCGGTACCTACGCACAGCGCCTGCATAGCCGACCCGGAAAACACGACGGGCTGTACTGGGAAGTGGGCGCGAACGAAGAGCCGAGTCCTGCGGGCCCGCTGCTCGCCGCTGCCGCCGCGGAGGGATATGCGAACGCTGAAGCTGCTCGCAAGGCGTATCACGGTTACATGTTTCGCATGCTCTTCGCACAAGGACCGGCAGCGAATGGCGGTGCGCGAGACTACATCAAGGACGGCAGGCTCACACGCGGGTTCGCACTGCTCGCGACTCCCGCGCTCTATGGCGTCAGCGGCGTGATGACATTCATGGTCGACCAGGACGGCGTGGTCTGGCAGCGCGATCTGGGCGACGACACCGCGAAGCTCGCCGCGGCGATCGACAGCTTCGATCCCGATGCGCAGTGGACGCCGCTCGCGCCGGAAGGATGATCGACGATGGAGTCTGTCATGCCGCTCGCAATGCTCGATTGCCCCACGAACACCGGCATGCTCTTCATTGCCGGCGGCACCTTCCGCATGGGATCCGACCGGCACTATCCGGAAGAAGCGCCCGCTCACCGCGTCACCGTCGATGGCTTCTGGATCGACACCACTCCGGTCACGAATCGGCAATTCCGCGAGTTCGTCGCGGCGACAGGTCACATCACCTATGCAGAGATTCCACCGGATCCCAAGGACTATCCGAATGCGCTGCCGCACATGCTGAAGGCGGGCTCGCTCGTCTTCACGCCTCCCCGGCACACGGTCGATCTGCGCAATTGGGGAGCGTGGTGGGCGTTCACTTTCGGCGCCAACTGGCGCGAACCGTACGGTCCGGGCAGCTCGATCGCGGGCCTCGACGATCATCCGGTGGTGCACGTCGCGTATGTCGACGCGGTCGCGTACGCGCGTTGGGCCGGCAAGGAGCTGCCGACGGAAGCAGAGTGGGAGTTCGCCGCTCGCGGCGGACTGGATGACGCGGAATTCGCGTGGGGTGACGAGCTCACGCCGGGCGGTCGCTGGATGGCGAACACCTGGCAGGGCGGGTTTCCACAGGAGAACCTGGTCGAAGACGGTTACGAGCGTACTTCGCCAGTGACGCACTTTCCGGCGAACGGCTACGGGCTCCACGACATGATCGGCAACGTGTGGGAATGGACGAGCGATTGGTATTCGGCCGCACACAAGGCCGATGCACCGAAAGCCTGCTGCATTCCCCGCAATCCGCGCGGCGGCAAGATGCAGGAGAGCTACGACGGTTGTCAGCCCGACGTCCGCATTCCTCGCAAGGTGCTGAAGGGCGGCTCGTTCCTGTGCGCGCCCAACTATTGCCGCCGCTATCGCCCGGCTGCGCGGCACGCCCAGCCGATCGACACGAGCACTTGTCACGTCGGTTTTCGCTGCGTGGTGCACGCGGGCTGAGCACCATCACGACTGCGGCTTGTATGGGTCGGGAGTACCGGGCGCGATCGGCGGATACTTGCTGAGGCTACGCTCGAATTCCGACACGATCTTCATGGCGGGCCCGGCATTCCAGGTGTTGCGCAGCGCAGCCATTGGGTATTGCTCCTTCGGATCGGTGAGCAGGTCGAACCCCTTCGGCGAACCGAGCTTCGTGGACGGACTCCACCAGTCCCGCTGCTCCTCGTAGAACACGATCTTCCAGTTGCGCCACTTGACCGCCTCCAGACGGTCCGCGACGAACACGGGAAATCCTTCGCGGCTCGATGTCACGGAGTTGCCGAGCAGGAAGCCCGTCTGGTCCACGCCGTCGATCGGCCGATCTTGCGGCAGCTTCGCGCCCGCGATGGCCGCGAAGGTCGCGTACGAGTCCACCTCATGCACGATCTCGTTGCTCACGCGGCCAGCCGGAATCCGGCCTGGCCAGCGGATGACGAAGGGCACGCGCAGCGAGCCTTCCATGTGCGTGAAGTAGTAGCCGCTCCACGGGCCCGATGATCCTTGCCATGGCCACGTCGAATCCGGACCGTTGTCGCTCGTGAACACGACGATCGTGTCGTCGCGAATCCGCAGCGCGTCGATTGCGTCCAGGATCTCGCCAACGTGCGCATCCATTTCCGCGAGCGCGTCTGGAAAATCCCCGTAGCCCGTCTTGCCGGCGAATTGCGGACTCGGCAGCGTTGGATAGTGGACGAGCGTGAAAGGCACATAAGCATAGAACGGCGCGCCCGCCTGCACGCTGCGCTTCATGAAATCGATCGTTCGGCGAGTGATCTCTGTGTCGATCAGACGGCGCTGCTCCAGGTCATACACGACGAGCTCACGGCTCTTCTCGCCCTTGCGGCCTTCCATGATGTATTCGAATCGTGCCCCCGCCGCAGCGGCCGCGGGTTGCGACGGCCAGAACGCCTCGTCCGTCGTGCGCGGAATGCCATACCACTCATCGAACCCCTGATCGTTCGGCAATCGTCCCTCGGTGCTGCCGAGGTGCCACTTGCCGAAATGGCCGGTGCGATAGCCGGCGTGCGAGAGCAGCTTCGCGATCGTCACTTCCCATTGCGTCAGTCCCTCCAGTCCAGCGCCGATAGGCACTGAATGTGTCCCTGAGCGGATCGCGTATCGACCCGTCATGATCGCGGAACGGCTCGGTGTGCACTGCGCCTCGACGTTGTAGTTGAGCAGCCTCGTGCCCTCGGTCGCGAGTTGGTCGATGCGAGGTGTCGGGGCACCGCGAAGAATGCCGCCGCCGTAGCATCCCGGCTCGCCGTAGCCGAGGTTGTCCATCAACACAAACACGATGTTGGGTTTGCTCACGAATTCGCCTTCACTTCTGCGGCAAGAGCAACGTGAAAGTGAGCCGCACACCCCACTCGGCACCGTTGTCGGGAGCTTCGAAGTAGTAGCGCGCACCTGCCTGGTAACTGACCATTTGACTGCCGATCTTCGTGACCTTGCTGAAACCGACGTT
>DATEML010000085.1:0-6491 GCA_035275585.1 Steroidobacteraceae bacterium
ACCTGAACAAAACCTATCGTTACGCAAGCGGGAGCGAGAATCAGCTGGCGCACTGGCAGAAGGCCGGGCTGCTCACGGGTGCGCCCGATCCAGCGCAGGCGCCGCGCAATGCGCGCTGGGACGATCCCGACGACGCCGACACCGAAGCCCGTGCACGCGCGTACCTGGATGTAAATTGCGGCCATTGTCATCGGCCGCGCGGCGCGGCCAGCACGTCGGGATTGCTGCTGCACGCGCAGGAGACGGACCCCGTGCGGCTCGGCGCGTGCAAGATCCCGATCGCGACGGGCCGGGGGTCCGGCGACGCGCTGTTCGACATCGTGCCGGGCGCGCCGGACCAGTCGATTCTGTTGCACAGGATGCTTTCGACGGAAGCCGACGTGGCGATGCCCGAGCTCGGCCGCTCGCTGGTGCACGCGGAAGGGGTCGCGCTGATTCGCGACTGGATCGCCTCCCTGCGGGGCGGTTGTCCTGCGTCCCGTTAGGGCGCAGACTCATTTCCGGAAGTCCCGCCGATGGTGACACGCTCCTCGCTCGTCTGGGTGATGACCGGCATTGCCGCCGGTATCGCCGGTGGCTGGCTGTGGAATCGCGAGCGCCCGATCCAGGTCACGCCGCCTGCGGTGGTGGAGCGCAGCGAGCCGACTCTTTCGCCCTTCACACAACGACGCGAAGAGCATGCGACATATCTCACGCAACCCAGTGCGAGCCGCGATACCGCGCCGGCGCTTGCGCGCGGCGGACAATCGTCGGAATTCTCCCATCGTGAAAGCGTCTACGAGTCCGCCACCCGCGCCGATCGCGAGCACCTCGAGTCGATGATCGCGGACGCGCGTGCGCTCGCGAATCCGGTCGAGCGGAGCAATACGCTGGAGATCCTGCTGCTGCGTTATGCCGAGCTCGACACCGACGCTGCGATCGCAACGGCGCTGGGTAACGATCGCGAGACGGCAACGCACTTGTTGGCGGTGCTCACGGCGGTCGCGCCCGAGCAGACATGGCAACGCGCGAGCGAGGTGACGGATCCTGCGGAGCGGCTGGCCTATCTCAGGGCCATTGGCGCCGCATGGGTCGCGCAGGACGCCGAGCGAGCGTTCGCGAAAGTCAGCGCGCTGCCGGCGGACTGGCAGCGCACGGAGCTGCTGCGATCGGTGACGCTCGATATCGCCGACCGCGATCCGCGCGTCGCGATCCGCCTCGCGCAAACGCAACCACCTGCCGTGTCGGGTGTGCTGCTCGAGAACGTCGCCGCACTCTGGTCGCGCAACAATCCAAGCGAAGCCGCGCGCTGGGTCGAGAGTTTGCCGCGCGGTGAGCAGGGACGTTACGCGTATCGCGTGGCGGACGCCTACCTCGCGCAGAAACCAAGCGAGGCGCTGACCTGGGCGCTGCGCCTGGCCGCCTCGCCCGATCGCTTCCTCTGGGGCAACATGCTCGGGCAGATGGCGAAGTACGATCCCGATCAGGCACTGCAGATCGCGCAGTCGGCGGAGAGTCCGGCACAGCGCACGCAGGCCATGGGCAAGGTGCTCGCGGCGATCGCGCAGACGGATCCGTCGATGGCGATGGCGCAAGTGCTGAAGCTGCCGGCGGGGCAGGTGCGCGGACAGATCCTCGCCGAAGTGACGACCAGCGTCGCGACGCTGACGCCGACTGCCGCGCTCGACTGGCTCAACGAGATCGACGACAAGTCGATGCGCAACTCGGCCGCGCAGTCACTCGGCTGGGCGCTCGCGCAACGCAACGTGGAGGCCGCGGCGCAGCTGATCGATCGCATTCCGAAGGAAGCGCGTGCGAGCTGGATCACCTCGGTGGCGCTTGCCTATGCAGACGTCGACGTCGAGAAAGGCCGGCAGTGGGTCCGCAGATACGCGAACGAACCGGGCGACGCGACGGTCCAGTTTGCCCGCGCTGTCGCCTCGCGCAGTCCGGATCAGGCGGTGCAGCTGGTCGATAGCGTGGTGGACGACAAGGAGCGCGACCGCCTGTTGAGCGGCATGCTGCAACCTTTGGCCATGCATTCGCCGGCACTCGCCGCGCGCTGGGCCGAAAGAGTGACGGACAACGACATGAGCGTGCAGGCCATCGGCGAAGTCGCGGGCACATGGGCCCAGTACGATCTGCCGGCCGCTCGCAAATGGGTGCTGTCGCTCGACGACGGTCCGCCGAAGGACCAGGCGCTCTCGACGCTGATCACGCGTCCCAACGCCTCGCTCGACGACCTGCTGCCGATCATCAGCGAGATTCAGACGCCTGAGCGTCGCTCGCACGCGGTGCTGATGGCCGCAATGCGCCTGTCGGAGAGCGACCTCGACGGCGCGCGCACGCTGCTGCGCCGCTATCCGCTCGACCCGCTGCGGCAGCGTCAATTCGAAGAATACCTGCAGCAGCGGAACAAGGGTCAGTGAGCCTGCTGCAGTTTCCCGGTCTGTTGAATGCGCGCGAGCTGGGCGGCTTTCCGACGCTCGACGGCGCGACGACGCGATTTCGTTCGCTGCTGCGTTCGGACGACCTGGTGCAGCTCACTGCCGAAGGTGTGCAAGCGCTCGCCGACTATGGCGTGCGCACCGTGATCGACTTGCGCTGGCCGGCCGAAGTCGCAGTGCGACCGCATCCGCTCGCGCTCGGCGAGCACGCGCTTCGCACTCACCGCGTCTCGCTGCTCGCAGGCGACGAAATGGAGTGGGCGTCGCTGTCCGGCGAATGCTCGAAGGAAATGTGGAAGTGCGCGGTGCTGGAGCACACGCGTCCGCAACTGAAGGATGTGCTCGAGATCATCGCGGCTGCTGCCGACGAGCCGTTGCTGTTTCACTGTGTTGCAGGGAAGGATCGGACCGGATTGATCGCGGCGTTGCTGCTCGCGCTCGCTGACGTCGAGCCCGCAGCGATCGCTGCCGACTACGCAGCGAGCACATCACACCTCACGGATGCGTACATGCTGCGCTATGCGGGCCTGGAGCGCGCGGAGATTCTGGAAGCGCTGCGTTGCCCGGAAGAGGGCGTGCACAACATGCTCGCCTACCTCGCGCAATACGGAGGCGCCGCAGGATACCTGGGCGCGATCGGACTCGCGGACGCGACGATTTCCCGGCTGCGAGCTCGCCTGCGTTAGCCGTGGTTCTTGGCGTGGCCATTGCGTCGCGTCAGCGGCCGCACGCCTTCGGCCTTCTCGAGTGCGGCCAGCGCGGTTTCGTAGCGCTCGCCGCGCAGTGCGGGCAAAGCTTCTTTCAGCGCTGCATACAATTCGGGCGCACAGGCGATCAGGCGCGCGTTCGCTTCGGCGGAAGTGTCATCGGGCCCGAGGCCCATGTGACAGAGCGCGATGTGCCACACCACGCCGTCGACGACTGCATCGACGCAGGGCTCGGAGGGATACCTGGGGTCGGTGCCGATGATCCACGGTCCTGGTGTGTGATTGCTCATAGCGACCTCTAGGCATCGGGCAGCGCGAACTTTCGACTACCCGCCTGAATTAGACCGCCCGACCGTGGGTCCTCAGCCCCCTGACTTCGCGTAGCATTGCGTGCAAATGCTTACCTGCGCGCCGCCGGGCGACACCACCGATGCTACATCGTCCGATATATTTCAGCAGCGCATCAATTTGCCGATTCATCGCATACTACGAACGAGGGAGAACACGAATGTTTCGAGCAGCGGTACTGATCGTCGCGCTCGTCGCGCCAGCCGCGTTCGCGGCGCAGCCGAGCTGGATCGAAGAGAGCAACCGTAATGCACAAATCCTGCTCGACGTCCTGGCGCGCTACAACGCCGAGACCGCCGCGTCGCTCGGCGTCGAAGGCCACGACAGTGAGATCTTCGATCTGAAGCCACGGTTCTCCGAGCGCCAGGAGGCGGATCTCGGCGCGGCGATCACGCGCCTCGAGCAGTTGCGCGGCAGCGCGGCCGATCCGCTGGTCCGTCGCGATCTCGACATCCTCATCGGCGCCGCGCGCGACCAGAAGCACAGCACCGAGCTGGGCCGCGAGCTGACGCTGCCGTTCTTCGATGTCGGCCAGGCCGTGTTCCAGGGCTTTCAGAATCTGCTCGACTCGCGCATACCCAAGGAGCGGCAGAAGGCGGTGTTGACGCGACTGCATCGTTATGCCGGCGCCGAGCGCGGCTATGAGCCGATCACCGTCCTGGCGCGCAAGCGCTACGAAGAGCAGGCGGGCAACGCGAAGCTGATCGGTCCCTGGATCGTCGAAGCGAAGCAATACCTCGACAACCAGCCGCGCTATCTCGACGGCATCCAGAAGCTGCTGCAGGAAAGCGGCCTGAAGGGTTGGCAGAAGGACATGCAGACGCTGCGCAACCAGTTCGCCGAGTACGGCAAGTGGGCGAACGAGACCGTAATGCCGCGCGCGCGCAAGACGAACCAGCTGCCGCCGGAGCTGTATGCCGACGCACTGCGCAGAGTCGGCGTGCAAATGGATCCGCACGAGATCATGGCGCGTGCGCTGGCGAGCTATCAGCAAACGCGCAGCGAGCTGGAGCCGCTGGCGCGGCGCGTCGCCGAGGAGCACAAGTGGGCCAAGACGGATTATCGCGACGTGATCCGCGAGCTGAAGAAGCAGCGCATTCCGGATGATCAGCTGCTGAAGTTCTATACCGGGCGCCTGGAGCAGATCGAAGCGATCATTCGTCGCGAGGACTTCGTGACGCTGCCGAACCGCAAGGCGGTCATCCGGCTGGCGACGCTCGCGGAATCCGCGGCAAGCCCGGCGCCGCACATCGATCCGCCGCGGCTGATCGGCAATACCGGCGAGCCCGCCGAGTTCGTGCTGCCGACGAGCAATCCGAACGCTGCGCCGGGCACGGTCATGGACGATTTCAACTACGACGCGATCGCCTGGACGCTCACGGCGCATGAGGCGCGGCCGGGCCACGAGCTGCAGTTCGCCCGCATGCTGGAGCGCGGCGTGTCGACTGCGCGCGTCGTCTTCGCGCTCAATAGTGCGAACGTCGAAGGCTGGGCGCTGTACGCGGAGGCCGCGGTCAAGAAATATCTGCCGCCCGAAGGTCAGATCGGCACGCTGCAGATGCGCATGATGCGCGAGGCGCGCGCTTTCCTCGATCCGATGCTGAATCTCGGCATGATCGAGCCGGACGCCGCGAAACGCTTCCTGATGGAGGAAGTCATGTTGTCCGAGCCGATGGCGAAACAGGAAGTCGATCGTTACACGTTCCAGGCGCCGGGCCAGGCGACCGCCTACTTCTACGGCTACTCGCGGCTCAACGCGATGCGGACGCGCCTCGAGCTGGCACTCGCCGGGCGCTTCGATGAGCATCGCTATAACGATTTCATCGTCGCGCAGGGCCCGCTGCCGTTCGACTTGCTGGAGCAGGCCGTGAACGAGGAATTCCTGGGAACCGCCCCTACGAGCAGCCAGTAGCGGGAACAGCGCCGGACGCCGGCCGTTTCGTTGCACGAGAGAACTGCGAAACGGTGGCGATCATGCTACCGGCTGGCGTGACTACCGGGGCGGCAGCGCGTAGGCAATGATGTGGCCGCCGAGCGGATCGGGCGGTGACTTGTCGTCCGACTCCGCCATGCCGAAGCGGCTCGCGCCCGGCACTGTGATCACGACGATCTGCCGCTGCGTGCGCGGCGCGAGATAACTCATCGGCGTCGCCTGCGCCGGCGCCGGCAGGTATTCGCGCCACAGCTCGTCGCCCGTCTGCAGGTCGAAGGCGCGGAAGTAGCGATCCATGCCGCCGCCGAAGAAGATCAGCCCGCCTTGCGTGACGATCGAGCCGGCGGCGAGCGGCACGCCCATCGGCAAACGCAAGCCGATCTTCTGGCCGAGCGGCCCGCTCTCATTCGTCGTGCCGAGCCGCTTGTTCCACACGATCTGCCGTGTCTGCAGATCGATCACCGCAATGCGCCCGTACGGCGGACGCACGCACGGCATCTGCAGCGGCGACATGAACATGCGGATGTCGGCGGCGTAGGGCGTACCGAGCTGCAGGTAACGCTTCACATCTTTCGGCACCTTGTCGCGCGGGATGAGCGCGAGACGGCTGCCCATGATCAACGGCGTCGCGACCAGCAGTTGTCGATCTTCGTCGACGGCGACGCCGCCCCAGTTGAAACCGCCGGCGTTGCCTGGAAACACGAACGTGCCTTCGACGGAGGGCGGCGTGAAGTGTCCCTCGTAGCGCATCCGGCGGAACTCGCGGCGGCACCACATCTGGTCGAACGGCGTGAGGCCCCACATGTCCGCTTCGCTGACGTCGGGCCGGAAGCGCGGCATGCCGGTCGAGAACGGCTGCGTCTTCGCGAGCCACTCGTATTCGACCGGACCTTGCGGCACGGGCCGCTCCTCGACGTCCGCGAGCGGCGTGCCGGTGCGTCGATCCAGCAGGAACAGCTCGCCGCGCTTGGTCGGCTGCACCAGCGCCGGCACGACGCTGCCGTCGGCCTGCGGCAAATCGACGAGCGTCGGCTGCGAAGGCACGTCGTAGTCCCACACATCGTGATGCACCGTCTG
>DATEML010000086.1:0-42455 GCA_035275585.1 Steroidobacteraceae bacterium
GTGCGTCGCGATCATGGAAGGGGGCAAGCCGCGCGTGATCGAGAACAGCGAGGGTGACCGCACCACGCCGTCGATCGTCGCATTCACGAAGGACGACGAGGTGCTGGTCGGCCAGTCCGCCAAGCGCCAGGCCGTCACCAACCCGCACAACACGCTGTTCGCCATCAAGCGCCTCATCGGCCGCAAGTTCCAGGACGACGTCGTGCAGAAGGACGTCGGCATGGTGCCTTACAAGATCGCCAAGGCCGACAACGGCGACGCCTGGATCGAGGTGAACGGCAAGAAGATGGCGCCGCCGGAGATCTCGGCGCGCGTACTCATGAAGATGAAGAAGACCGCCGAGGACTTCCTCGGTGAGACGGTGACCGAAGCCGTCATCACGGTTCCTGCCTATTTCAACGACTCGCAGCGCCAGGCGACCAAGGACGCCGGCCGCATCGCGGGTCTCAACGTCAAGCGCATCATCAACGAGCCGACTGCGGCCGCGCTGGCGTACGGCCTCGACAAGCAGGGCGGCGACCGCAAGATCGCCGTGTACGACCTGGGCGGCGGCACTTTCGACATCTCGATCATCGAGGTCGCGGACGTCGACGGTGAGCGCCAGTTCGAAGTGCTCGCGACCAACGGCGACACGTTCCTCGGCGGCGAGGACTTCGACAAGCGCGTCATCGACTACCTCGGCGAGGAGTTCAAGAAGGAGAGCGGCGTCGACGTGCGGCGCGATCCGCTGGCGATGCAGCGCCTGAAGGAAGCGGCCGAGAAGGCCAAGATCGAGCTGTCGAGCAGCCAGCAGACCGACATCAATCTGCCGTACATCACGGCGGACGCGTCCGGGCCGAAACACCTCAACATCAAGCTGACCCGTGCCAAGCTCGAGTCGCTGGTCGAGGACCTGGTGCAGAAGACGATCGAGCCGTGCCGCATCGCGTTCAAGGACGCCGGCGTGTCCACGAAGGACATCGCCGAGGTGATCCTGGTCGGCGGCCAGACCCGCATGCCGCTGGTGCAGAAGGCGGTGAAGGACTTCTTCGGCAAGGAGCCGCGCAAGGACGTCAATCCGGACGAGGCGGTCGCCGTCGGCGCCGCGATCCAGGCCGGCGTGCTGTCCGGCGAGGTCAAGGACGTGCTGCTGCTCGATGTCACCCCGCTGTCGCTCGGTATCGAGACGCTCGGCGGCGTGATGACCAAGCTGATCGAGAAGAACACCACGATTCCGACCAAGGCGCAGCAGACGTTCTCGACGGCGGACGACAACCAGGGCGCCGTGACGATCCACGTCCTGCAGGGTGAGCGTCAGCGCTCGGGCGACAACAAGTCGCTCGGCCAGTTCAACCTCGAGGGCATTCCGCCGGCGCCGCGCGGCATGCCGCAGATCGAAGTCACGTTCGACATCGATGCCAACGGCATCCTCAACGTGTCGGCGAAGGACAAGGCCACGGGCAAGGAGCAGAAGATCGTCATCAAGGCCTCGAGCGGCCTGAACGAGGACGAGATCAAGCGGATGGTGAAGGACGCCGAGTCGCACGCCGAGGAAGACCGCAAGTTCCGCGAGCTGGTCGAGGCGCGCAACAAGGCGGACGCGCTGGTGCACTCGACCGAGAAGGCGCTCAAGGATCTGGGCGACAAGGTGTCGCCGTCGGATCGCGCCAACGTCGAGTCCGCGATGGCGGACCTGAAGCGCGTCATCAACGGTGACGACAAGAACGTCATCGAGACCAAGGCGAACGCGCTCGCGCAGGCTTCCGCGGCGATCGCGCAGCAGGCCTACGCGCAGGCAGGGCCGGCGGGCGAAGGCGGCGGTGACGCCGGCGGCGCACCGGGCGGCGGCAGTGCTGCGGGCGGTGGTGGTGCTGCCGGCGGCAAGGACGACGTGCTCGACGCCGAGTTCGAAGAGGTCAAAGATCGCAAGAACGGCTAAGCTTGTTTGACGACGGACCCACTGGAGCGAGATCTCCCGTGGGTCCGGTTTTATCCGGACCACCCGAGTCAGGCTGAAGCCTGACCACACAGACAACAAATGGCCAAGCGGGACTACTACAAGGTGCTCGATGTCGCGCGGACCGCGACCGAAGTCGAGATCAAGAAATCCTATCGCCGCCTGGCGATGAAATATCACCCGGATCGCAATCCCGACGATCACGAGGCGGAAGAGAAGTTCAAGGAGTGCAAGGAGGCTTACGAGGTCCTGACCGACGCGCAGAAGCGCGCGATCTACGATCAGCATGGCCACGAAGGACTCGCGGCCCGCGGCGGCGGCGGGGGCTTCAGCGCAGCCGACGCTTTCAGCGACATCTTCGGCGACGTGTTCGGCGACATTTTCGGCGGCGGCCGGCGCGGCGGGCGGCAGGTTTTTCGCGGGGCGGACCTGCGCTACGACCTCGAGCTCGACCTCGAGCAGGCCGTGTTCGGCTACGAGTCGGAAGTCGAATTCACCACGCTCGGCGAGTGCGACACGTGCAAGGGCAGCGGCGCCGCCCCGAAGTCGAAGGTCGTGACCTGTGAGACCTGCCACGGCTCCGGCCAGGTCCGCATGCAGCAGGGCATCTTCGCGGTCCAGCAGACCTGTCCGCGCTGCAAGGGTCGCGGCCAGGTGATCACGGAGCCGTGCGACAGCTGCCTCGGCCAGGGGCGGACGCGCAAGAAGAAGAGCCTCGCGGTGAAAGTGCCGGCAGGCGTCGACAACGGCGACCGGATCCGGCTCGCGGGCGAGGGCGAAGCCGGTCGCAACGGCGGCCCGCCGGGAGATCTGTACGTCGAAATCCGCGTGCGCGAGCATCCCATCTTCGAGCGCGACGGCAGCCACCTGTCGTGCGAGGTGCCGGTGAGCTTCGCGACTGCGACGCTCGGCGGAACCGTCGAGGTGCCGACGCTCGGCGGCAACGTCGACCTGAAGGTACCCGGTGAGACGCAGTCGGGGCGCGTGTTCCGCCTGCGCGAGAAGGGCGTGAAGCCCGTGCGCGGCGGTCCGACGGGCGACCTGTTCTGCCGCGTCGTCGTCGAGACGCCGGTGAATCTCACCGACGACCAGAAGGCGCTGCTGCGCAAGCTGGAGGAATCGATGCACGCGAGCACTCGCAACCACAGTCCGCGGCAGCATTCCTGGCTGGATGGCGTGAAGCGCTTCTTCGAGGCGATGCGCAGCTGATGAGCGGGCGCGACCTGCAGCTGACGGTCTTCGGCGTCTCGGGGCGAATGGGGCGCGCGGTGATCGCCGCTGCCGAGGAATCCCCTGGCGTTGCAGTGAAGGGCACGACCACGTCGGCCGGTGACCCGGCCGCTGCGCTGCGCGGTGCCGACGTCGCCATAGAGTTCGCACTCCCGCAGGCGACGGCCGCCAATCTGGCAGCGTGCGTAGCAGCGAAGCGGCCCCTCGTGATCGGCACGACGGGACACGACGAGGCCCAGCGAGCTCAGATCGCCGCCGCCGCGAAGCAGATCGCGATCGTCATGGCGCCGAACATGAGTCTTGGCGTGAACGTGTTGCTGAAGCTCGTTGAGTTGACTGCAGGAAAGCTCGACGCGAACTACGACATCGAGATCTTCGATGCGCACCACCGTGGCAAGAAGGACGCGCCTTCGGGCACGGCGCTGGCGCTCGGGGCGGCGGCTGCCGCAGGGCGCGGCGTGCAGCTGAGCGACTCAGCGGAGTACGCGCGGCACGGCGCAGGCGAGCCGCGGCGGCGCGGCGCAATCGGATTTTCCGTGTTCCGCGGCGGCGATGTCGTTGGAGATCACACGGTCACGTTCGCTGGCGCCGGCGAACGCATCGAGCTGACGCATCGCGCGAGCGACCGAATGGCTTTTGCCCGCGGCGCCGTGCAGGCCGCTCGCTGGCTCGTCGGCAAATCGCCCGGTCTCTATTCGATGCAGGACGTGCTGGGCCTTGTGTAAGCGGGCGGGAGCCCGACATCACTGGTCATCGATGCGTCCGATCTGTAGACTCCCTTCCCTCAGCACGCGGCGAAATTTTTGTCTGCGGGATCGGCCTGACAGCCAATCTCGCTGTCATCGTGCGTGTCTGAAACGACCGACGACGGGAGCCCTGAAGTGACGACACCTGCTGTACTTGCACTCGAAGACGGCACCGTGTTTCACGGCCGTTCCATCGGTGCCAAGGGCAATACGACCGGCGAGGTGGTGTTCAACACCGCCATGACCGGCTATCAGGAAATCCTCACCGACCCGTCCTACTGCCGGCAGATCGTCACGTTGACGTATCCGCACATCGGCAACACCGGCACCAATCCCGAGGATCTCGAAGCGGGCGCGGTCTACGCCGCCGGCCTGATCATTCGCGACCTGCCCGCGGTGTACTCGAACTGGCGCGCGGCCGAGTCGCTGGAGAGCTTCCTGCAGCGGGGCAAGGTGGTCGCGATCGCCGACATCGACACACGCAAGCTCACACGCATCCTGCGCGAGAAGGGTGCGCTCGCGGGCTGCATCATGACGGGCGAGAAGGCCAAGGCGGAGGCCGCCGTGCACGCCGCGCGCAAGTTCCCCGGGCTGAAGGGCATGGATCTCGCGAAGGTCGTGTCGACCAAGCGTGTCTACCAGTGGAATGAGGGCACGAACTGGCAGCTCGAAAGCGGGCCGCGGGCGCGCCCCGGCCAGCGCCTGCACGTCGTCGCCTACGACTTCGGCATCAAGCGCAACATCCTGCGCTGCCTCGCCGATCACGGCTGCCGCATCACCGTCGTGCCGGCGCAGACGCCGGCAGAGCAGGTGCTCGCGCTCAGTCCCGAGGGCGTCTTCCTGTCGAACGGCCCCGGCGACCCGGAGCCCTGCACCTATGCGATCGATGCCATCAGGAAGCTGCTCGAAACCGACGTTCCGATCTTCGGCATCTGCCTCGGACACCAGCTGCTCGGCCTGGCGAGCGATGCCAAGACCGTGAAGATGAAGTTCGGCCATCACGGCGCGAACCACCCGGTGCTCGACATCGCGAGCGGCCGCGTGCTGATCTCGTCGCAGAACCACGGCTTCGCGGTCGACGAGAGCACGCTCGGCGCGAACGTGAGGGTGACGCACAAGTCGCTGTTCGACGGCTCGCTGCAGGGCATCGAGCGCACTGACCGGCCGGCCTTCAGCTTCCAGGGCCACCCCGAGGCGAGTCCGGGTCCGCACGAGGTGCGCGCGTCGTTCGGCCGCTTCATTGCGCTGATTCACGACCGGCTCAACGCGCAGAGCGCTGCGCGCGAGGCCGGGAAAAAAGTTGCGGAGGGTTGAGGGCGGATGCCTAAGCGAACCGACATCCAGAGTGTGCTGATCATCGGCGCCGGCCCGATCGTCATCGGGCAGGCGTGCGAGTTCGACTACTCCGGTGCGCAGGCCTGCAAGGCGCTCAAGGAGGAGGGCTACCGCGTCATCCTGGTGAACTCGAACCCCGCGACGATCATGACCGATCCCGAGAGCGCCGACGCGATCTATATCGAGCCGGTCAACTGGCGCACGGTCGAGCGCATCATCGCCAAGGAGAAGCCGAACGCGCTGCTGCCGACGATGGGCGGGCAGACAGCGCTCAACTGCGCGCTCGACCTGGTGCGCGAGGGCGTGCTGGAGAAATACGGTGTCGAGCTGATCGCCGCGTCGCGCGAGGCGATCGACATGGCGGAGGACCGGGAGCGCTTCCGCAACGCCATGCGCGAGATCGGCCTGGAATCGCCGCGCTCCCGCATCGCGCACAGCATGGAGGAGGCGCTGGCCGTGCAGGCCGAGATCGGCTTCCCGACCGTGATTCGTCCTTCGTTCACGCTCGGCGGCACCGGCGGCGGCATCGCGTACAACCGCGAGGAGTTCGAGGAGATCGTCGAGCGCGGCCTCGACGCCTCGCCGACCTCGGAGGTGCTGCTCGAGGAGTCGGTGCTCGGCTGGAAGGAATACGAGATGGAGGTCGTGCGCGACCGCCACGACAACTGCATCATCATCTGCTCGATCGAGAACCTCGATCCGATGGGCGTGCACACCGGCGACTCGATCACCGTCGCGCCCGCGCAGACGATGACCGACAAGGAATACCAGCGCATGCGCGACGCCTCGATCGCGGTGCTGCGCAAGATCGGCGTCGAATGCGGCGGCTCGAACGTGCAGTTCGCGCTCAGTCCGGTCGACGGCCGCATGCTGATCATCGAGATGAACCCGCGCGTGTCGCGCTCCTCGGCGCTCGCCTCGAAGGCGACCGGTTTCCCGATCGCCAAGGTCGCGGCGAAGCTCGCGGTCGGCTACACGCTCGACGAGCTGAAGAACGACATCACCGGCGGCGCGACGCCGGCTTCGTTCGAGCCGACGATCGACTACGTCGTGACCAAGATCCCGCGCTTCACGTTCGAGAAGTTCCCGGGCGCCAACGACCGCCTGACGACGCAGATGAAGTCGGTCGGCGAGGCGATGGCGATCGGCCGCACTTTCCAGGAGTCGCTGCAGAAGGCGCTGCGCAGCCTGGAAGTCGGTACGGACGGTCTCGACCCGCTGATGAAGCTGCCGCTCGCCGAGGGCGAGCAGCTGCGCCTGCGCGAGGAGCTGCGCATGCCGGGACCGAACCGCATTCGCTACGTTGGCGATGCGTTCCGCGCGGGGTTGCCGCTCGAGGAAGTGCACGCGCTGTCGCGCATCGACCCGTGGTTCCTCGCGCAGATCGCGGATCTCGTCCGCGAAGAGCAGGTCGTGCAGTCGCAGGGCCTGGAAGCGTTCGACCGCGACCGCGTGCGCGCGCTCAAGCGCAAGGGCTTCTCCGACCGCCGGCTGGCCACGCTCCTGGGTCTCGACGAGGCCAGCGTGCGCAGGCGGCGCGTGACGATGGGCATCCGTCCGGTCTACAAGCGCGTCGATACCTGCGCCGCCGAGTTCGCCACCTCGACCGCGTACATGTATTCGACCTACGACGAGGAGTGCGAGGCGGCGCCGACGGATCGCAAGAAGATCATGATCCTCGGCGGCGGGCCGAACCGCATCGGGCAGGGCATCGAGTTCGACTACTGCTGCGTGCACGCCGCGCTGGCGCTGCGCGAGTCGGGCTTCGAGACGATCATGGTGAACTGCAATCCCGAGACGGTCTCGACCGACTACGACACCTCCGATCGCCTGTATTTCGAGCCGCTCACGTTCGAAGACGTCATGGAGATCATCGACAAGGAAAAGCCGGCGGGCGTGATCGTGCAGTACGGCGGCCAGACGCCGCTGAAGCTGTCCCGCGCGCTCGAGGCGGCCGGCGCGCCGATCATCGGCACCACGCCGGATTCGATCGACATCGCGGAAGACCGCGAGCGCTTCCAGCAGCTCGTGCAGACGCTCGGCCTGAAGCAGCCGCCGAACTGTACGGCGCGCACCGAGGACCAGGCGCTGGCGATGTCGCGGACGGTAGGCTTCCCGCTGATCGTCCGGCCGTCGTACGTGCTGGGCGGCCGCGCGATGGAAGTGGTGTTCAACGAGGAAGATCTGAAGATCTACATGACGGACGCGGTCAAAGTCTCGAACGACAGCCCGGTGCTGCTCGACCGCTTCCTCGACCTGGCGATCGAAGTCGACGTCGATGCGATCTGCGACGGCGAGGACGTCTACATCGGCGGCATCATGGAGCACGTGGAGCAGGCCGGCGTGCACTCCGGCGACTCCGGTTGCTCGCTGCCGCCGAACAGCCTCAGCGCGGAAACGCAGGCCGATCTGAAGGAGCAGACCCGCAAGCTGGCGCGCGCGCTCAAGGTCGTCGGGCTGATGAACATCCAGTTCGCGATCCAGAACGGCGTCGTCTACATCCTCGAAGTGAACCCGCGCGCCTCGCGCACCGTGCCCTTCGTTTCCAAGGCGACGGGCGTGCCGCTGGCGAAGATGGCCGCGCGCGTCATGACGGGCAGCAAGCTGAAGGACCTGGGCCTGACGATCGAGCGCGTGCCGCAGTTCTTCGCGGTGAAGGAGTCGGTGTTCCCGTTCGCGAAATTCCCGGAGGCCGACCCGATCCTCGGCCCGGAAATGAAGTCGACCGGCGAGGTCATGGGCACCGGGCGCTCGTTCGGCGAGGCCTATGCGAAGGCGCAGCTCGCTTCCGGCGTCGTGTTGCCGACGCGCGGCGTGTGCCTGCTCAGCGTCCGTGACCGCGACAAGCCCGCCGCCGTGACGCTGGCGCGGCGCCTGGTCGCCCAGGGCTTCGAGATCGTCGCGACCTCGGGCACGGCGCAGGCGATCATGGATGCGGGCATCGAGTGCCGGCGCGCCAACAAGGTGCGCGAGGGCCGCCCGCACATCGTCGACATGATCAAGAACGACGAGATCTCGCTGATCGTGAACACGACCGAGGGCAAGCAGGCGATCTTCGAGTCGCGCTCGATCCGGCGCGAAGCGGTGCACAAGCGCGTGACCTACTACACGACGGTCGCGGCCGGCCTGGCAACCTGCGACGCGATCGCGCACATGAACGACGTGGATGTGAACCGGCTGCAGGACCTGCACCAGTCCGTCTCCACCGATACGGCGACATTGCCTGTGCTATCCCAGGGTGGAGCGTCATGAGACGGACGCCGCTGACGCTGAAGGGCGCGGAGCGCCTGCGCACCGAGCTGAAACGCCTCAAGAGCGAGGAGCGGCCGCGCATCATTCAGGCGATCGCCGAGGCGCGCAGCCACGGCGACCTGAGCGAGAACGCCGAGTATCACGCGGCGCGCGAGCAGCAGAGCTTCTGCGAAGGGCGTATCAAGGACATCGAGGCGCACCTGTCGAACTCCGAGATCATCGACGTCACGCGCCTGCCCGCGACCGGCAAGGTGGTGTTCGGCGCGACCATCGACCTGGAAGACCAGGAAGGCGGCAACGAGGTCGTGTACCAGATCGTCGGCGACGCCGAGGCCGACATCAAGAGCGGCCGGATTGCCGTTTCCTCGCCGATCGCGCGCGCGCTGGTCGGCAAGTCGCAGGGCGACATCGTCGACGTGGTGGCGCCGAGCGGGACGCGCACGTACGAGATCGTCGCCGTGAAGTACGTGTGAGCAGATTCGCCGCAGTCGTCCTGACTCTCTGGGCGGGCAGCCTGTGGACTGTGTGTGGCATCGCCGCGCCGGTTGCTTTCGCTGTGCTCGAAGATCGTCATGCCGCTGGCGCAGTGACCGGGACGCTGTTCGAAATCGAGACCTGGCTCGGTGCAGCCTGCGCGCTGCTGCTGTTTGCCGCCGCGCTGGTACACAAGCCGCTCGCCGTCCGTCTCGCGCCGTCGTGGTTGATCGCCGCGACCGCCGCCGCACCGCTTCTCAGTGAATTGGTGTTGTCGCCCATGATGGCGGCGGCGCGCGCCGCGAACGACATGGGCCGCTTCGGGCTTCTGCACGGCGTTGCCGCAGTATTGTTCGTCGCGGCTGCGCTCGGCGCGCTCGTGCTGGTGCTGCGATTCAATCGGCCGGCAAGATGATGCGCGGCTTGTCGCGCCGCGCGCGGTAGAAGACGCCGACGTTGCCGATGCGCTGGACGAGGGCACTGGCGGTCTGTTGCGCGAGCTCGGCGAAGATGCTGTCGCGCTGTTCGCGATCGCCGACCCGGGCGCGTACCTTCACCAGCTCATGAGCACCGAGCGCGGTCTCGAGCTCGGCCGTGACCGCCGGCGACAGGCCGCCCTGGCCGATCAGCACGACGGGATCGCGCGGGTGCGCGAGGCCGCGCAGATACTTCTTCTGTTTCTCGGTCAGATCGGGTTGCATGCCTAAACGTACCAAATCGAGCCAGCGCTGGCTGCAGGAGCACGAGAGCGACGTGTTCGTGAAGCGCGCCCGCGAAGCCGGCTACCGCTCGCGCGCCCTGTTCAAGCTCGAAGAGATGCAGCGCACCGACCGGATCCTGAAGCCGGGCATGACCGTCGTCGACCTCGGCGCCGCGCCCGGTGGCTGGAGCCAGTACGCGGCGAAGGTGCTGCAGGGGCGCGGACGCATCATCGCGCTCGACATCCTGCCGATGGATGCCATCAACGGCGTGGAGTTCATCCAGGGCGACTTCACCGTCGACGCGGTGCTGGAGCAACTGTTGAGCCTGCTCGGCCAGGACCGCCCGCAGCTCGTGATGTCCGATATCGCGCCGAACATGTCCGGGATCCCGACAGTCGACCAGGACCGCTCGATGCACCTGGCCGAGCTGGCGCTCGACTTTGCGAACCAGGTGCTCGCTCCCGGGGGCGACTTCCTCGTGAAAGTGTTCCAGGGCCGGGACTTTCAGCCGTTCGTCCGTCGGCTGCGAGGCCTGTTCGGAACCGTGAAGGTCCGCAAGCCGCCGGCCTCCCGCCAGCGCAGTCCGGAACTTTATCTGCTGGCGCGCACCTTTAATTCTGGATGAGTGTTCCCCAATTCATGGACATGGCCCGGCGCCCGGTAGGTATTGACCAATGCAGGGAACCGGTTATGGCATTGGCCGACCGGGATGTAGTAGTGTCGGGTCGACACCCGCCTTTGCGCCCCATCCCCACTGATCCGCCCTTACCGATCAAGACGATCCGCCCCCTTCCGAGGTAAGCGACTTTGAACGACCTAGCCAAGAACATCGTCCTGTGGATCGTGATCGCCGTGGTCGTCGCCACGGTCGTCAGCAATTTCAGCGCGCGGTCCAACGCAGTGCAGGACATCCCGTATTCGACGTTCATCGAGCAGGTGAAGGAAGGCGGTATCTCCGAGGTCAAGATCAACAAACACACCGACGTCATCCGCGGCAAGCGTACCAACGGCGAGGACTTCATCGTTTACAGCCCGGAGACGGACAACGACGCGCTGATGGAGCTGCTGCTGAAGGTCGGGGTGAAGACCGACGGCACCGCGCCGGAGCGGCAGTCGTTCCTGATGCAGCTGTTCATCTCCTCGTTCCCGATCCTGCTGCTGATCGCAGTGTGGGTGTACTTCATGCGCCAGATGCAGGGCGGCGCCGGCGGCCGCGGCGCCATGTCGTTCGGCAAGAGCCGGGCGCGATTGCTCGGCGAGGACCAGGTGCAGGTTACGTTCGCCGACGTCGCCGGCGTCGATGAGGCGAAGGAAGAGGTCGTCGAGATCGTCGAGTTCCTCAAGGACCCGGGCAAGTTCCAGCGCCTCGGCGGCAAGATCCCGCGCGGCGTGCTGATGGTCGGCTCGCCCGGCACCGGCAAGACGCTGCTGGCCCGCGCCATCGCCGGCGAGGCGAAGGTGCCGTTCTTCACGATTTCCGGCTCCGACTTCGTCGAGATGTTCGTCGGCGTCGGCGCCTCGCGCGTGCGCGACATGTTCGACCAGGCGAAGAAGCACGCGCCCTGCATCATCTTCATCGACGAGATCGACGCGGTCGGCCGTCATCGCGGCGCCGGCCTGGGCGGCGGTCACGACGAGCGTGAGCAGACACTGAACCAGCTGCTGGTCGAGATGGACGGCTTCGAGGGCACCGAGGGCGTGATCGTGATCGCCGCGACCAATCGCCCGGACGTGCTCGACCCGGCGCTGCTGCGCCCGGGCCGCTTCGACCGCCAGGTCGTCGTGCCGCTGCCGGACGTGCGCGGCCGCGAGCAGATCCTGAAAGTGCACATGCGCAAGCTGCCGCTCGCCGAGGACGTGAAGCCGAACATCATCGCGCGCGGCACGCCGGGCTTCTCCGGTGCGGATCTCGCGAACCTCGTCAACGAAGCGGCGCTGTTCGCGGCGCGCGCCAATCGCCGCACCGTGACGATGGACGAGTTCGAGCGCGCCAAGGACAAGATCATGATGGGCGCCGAGCGGCGCTCGATGGTCATGGACGAGCAGGAGAAGCGTCTGACGGCGTATCACGAGGCCGGTCACGCGATCGTCGGCCTGTCGGTGCCCGAGCACGATCCGGTCTACAAGGTGACGATCATTCCGCGCGGCCGCGCGCTCGGCGTGACGATGTTCCTGCCGGAAACCGATCGTTACAGCATCAGCAAGCGGCGGCTGGAGAGCAAGATCGCGACGCTGTTCGGCGGACGCCTGGCCGAGGAGATCATCTTCGGCATCGAGTCCGTGACGACCGGCGCGTCCAACGATATCGAGCGCGCCACCGAGATCGCGCGCAACATGGTCACGAAGTGGGGTCTGTCGGACAAGCTCGGTCCGCTGACGTACAGCGAGGATCAGGGCGAAGTGTTCCTGGGCCGCTCGGTCACGCAGCACAAGCAGGTGTCCGACGTCACCGCGCACGTGATCGACGAGGAAGTGCGCCGGCTGATCGACTCGAATTACCAGCGCGCCAAGGGCATTCTCGAGACGCATCTCGACAAGCTGCACAAGATGGCCGATGCGCTGATCAAGTACGAGACGATCGACGAGTCGCAGCTCAAGGACATCATGGAAGGCCGCGATCCGAAGCCGCCGGCGGACTGGGACGAGACGCCGACGAGCCCGCCGGGCGGCGGCAAGGCGCGCGATCGCGACAAGCCCGAAGCGCCGATCGGCAAGCCGGCGAGCCAGCACTGAGGGCTACGCAACAGACGACAGGCCGCGGCAACGCGGCCTGTTTCTTTTCGGGCGTACCATTGCATCCATGCTTTTCCGCTGCGGCCCGCACAGCCTCGACCTCTCGACGCCCCGCGTCATGGGCGTGCTGAACGTTACGCCGGATTCCTTCTCCGACGGCGGCCGTTTCGCCGACGTCACTGCTGCGGTGGCTCACGCATTGCGCATGGTCGAGGAGGGCGCGGCACTGCTCGACGTGGGCGGCGAGTCGACGCGGCCGGGCGCGCACGCCGTCAGCGCCGAGGAAGAGATCTACCGAGTCGTTCCAGTCATCGAAGCGCTCGTAGAGCGTACGAAGGTTCCGATCTCTGTCGACACCAGCAAGCCCGCGGTCATGACTGCGGCCGTTCGAGCAGGCGCAACATTGATCAACGACGTGCGCGCACTGCGCGAACCGGGCGCTCTCGAGGCCGCCGCCGACACCGGCGCGGCGATCTGCCTGATGCACATGCAGGGCGAGCCGCGGACGATGCAGGTGGACCCGCGGTATGACGACGTCGTCGCGGAAGTCCGCGGCTTTCTGCACGAGCGCGCCGAGGCATGTCGGGCGGCCGGCATCGCCAGGGACCGGCTGGCGATCGATCCGGGTATCGGCTTCGGCAAACGTCTTGAGCATAATCTCGCCTTGCTCGCCGACCTGCCGGCGCTGGTCGGGCTGGGCTGGCCGGTGCTGGTCGGCGTGTCGCGCAAGTCGATGTTCGGTGCGCTGCTGGGGCGCGCGGTCGACGAGCGAGTCGCCGGTGGTGTCGCGATGACGACAGCGGCGGTCCTGAATGGTGCGAGCATCGTGCGCACGCACGACGTTGCGCCGACGGTCGACGCAGTGAAAGTTGCTGTGGCGCTGAAACAAGCGGGGAAGGCTGTAGGCTGTAGGCCGTAGCCAGAGGGGATTCATCGTGGGACGTAAATACTTCGGTACAGACGGCGTTCGTGGGCGCGTGGGCGAGCATCCGCTCACCGTCGACTTCGCATTGCGGCTTGCGAGCTCCGCAGCACGCGTGCTCGCGCCGGAAGGCGGCACGGTGCTCGTCGGCAAGGACACACGGCTCTCGGGCTATATGTTCGAGGCCGCGCTCGAAGCCGGCTTCGTCGCTGCCGGCGTCAACGTCATGCTGATCGGGCCGCTGCCGACGCCCGGCATCGCCTACATGACGAAGCGCTTCGAATGCGACTTCGGCGTCGTCATCAGTGCCTCGCACAATCTGTACGACGACAACGGCATCAAGTTCTTCGACAGCGACGGGGCCAAGCTCTCGGACGAGATCGAATCGCGCATCGAGCAGCATCTCGACGAGCCGCCGGTGACGAGCGTGTCCAGCAAGCTCGGGCGCGCCATGCGCGTCGACAAGTCGCGCACCCGCTATCAGGAATTCTGCATGTCGACGGTTCCGGGCCTCGACCTGACGGGCATGAAGGTCGTGATCGACTGCGCCAACGGCGCCGGCTACAAGGTCGGCCCGCGCATCCTCGCGGACCTCGGCGCCGAGATCGTGCCGATCGGCTGCTCGCCGAACGGCCGCAACATCAACCTCAACTGCGGCTCGACCTCGCCGGAGCTGCTGCAGCTGACGGTCCCAGGCGTGCAGGCGCAAGCCGGCATCGCGCTCGACGGCGACGGCGATCGCCTGGTGATGGTCGATCATCTCGGCCGCCTGGTCGACGGCGACCAGCTGCTCTACATCATCGCGCGCGCGCGTCAGGAGCGGAAAGCGCTGGTCGGGCCGGTCGTCGGCACTGTGATGAGCAACCTCGGCCTGGAGCATGCGCTGGCGAAGGAGGGCATCGAGTTCCGTCGCGCCAAGGTCGGCGATCGCTACGTGCTCGAGATGCTGAAGGAACACGGCGGGGTGCTCGGCGGCGAGACTTCCGGCCACCTGCTGTGCCTGGATCGCACCACGACGGGCGACGCGCTGATCAGCGCGCTGCAGGTGCTCGCGATCATGAAGGAGAGCGGACGCAGCCTCGCCGAGCTCGCCGCGCCGATGCCGAAATATCCGCAGGTGCTGGAGAACGTGCGGGTCGCGTCGCGCATCGACCCGACGAAGTCGCCGCAGATCCAGGAAGCGGTCGCGAAGGCCGAAGGCCGGCTCGGCAAGAACGGCCGGATCGTGCTGCGGCCGTCGGGCACCGAGCCGGTCATCCGCGTGATGGTCGAAGGGAGCGACGACAAGCTGGTGCGGGAGATCGCCAAGGAACTGGCGGCATCGGTCGCCCTGGCGGCCAAGGCTGCGTGACAAGCTTCGTACCTGTCGCTCCGTTGCAATACGGTCCCACCGCCGCTAAGCTTCCGCGCCCTTCGCGGGGCCCCTTGGCTGATTTGAGGTAGTGCGATGCGGCGGCCGCTGATCGCCGGAAACTGGAAAATGCACGGCTCGCGTGCAGAAAACGCTGAGCTGATCGAAGCGCTGCTGCTCGGGTTGCCCGGCCAGACGCCGGTCGAAATCGCCGTGTGCCCGCCGTTCGTCTACCTGTGGGAAACCGCCCGGCTGCTCAAATCGTCGAGCATCGCGCTCGGCGCGCAGTCCGTGTGCGCGGAGGCGCTCGGCGCGTTCACCGGCGAAGTATCGGCGAGCATGCTCAAGGACGTCGGTTGCAGGTACGTGATCGTCGGCCACTCCGAGCGTCGCGCCATATATAAGGAAGACGACGCGCTGGTGGCTCGCAAGTTTCTCGCCGCGCAGTCGCAGGGATTGATCCCGATCCTGTGCGTCGGCGAAACGCTCGAGGAGCGCGAGCGCGGCCAGACGATGCAGGTCGTATCGCGCCAGCTGACGGCAGTGCTCGACCTCGCGGGCGCGGCGGCACTGCGAACTGCGGTGATCGCGTATGAGCCCGTGTGGGCAATCGGCACCGGCAAGAACGCCTCGCCGGCCCAGGCGCAGGAAGTTCATGCACACATCCGGACCGCGATCGCGGGCCGGGATGCTAAGATTGCCGCCGACGTTCGCATCCTTTATGGCGGCAGCGTCAAGGCCGCGAACGCTCACGAGCTGTTCGCGATGCCCGATGTCGACGGCGGCCTGGTCGGCGGCGCGTCGCTGAAGGCCGATGAATTCCTGAAGATTTGCGCGTCGGCCCAAAGCCATTAATTTGTCTCACTGATCTGCCAATGAACTGGTTACATACAGCGAGCATCGTTTTCCACGTGTTGATCGCCGCGGCGATCGTCGGTCTCGTGCTGCTGCAGCGGGGCAAGGGCGCCGATGCGGGCGCCGGCTTCGGCGCGGGCGCGTCGGGAACGGTGTTCGGCGCGCGCGGCTCGGCGTCGTTCCTGTCTCGCATGACAGCAACGCTGGCGGCGCTGTTCTTCGCGACGAGCCTGACGCTCGCGTACCTGGGCGGAAAAAAGCCCGAAGCGCCCAAGAGCGTGATCGATCGGGTCGGTGTGCCGGCCGCGCCGTCTCAGGACACGCCGCCTGCATTGCCGCCGCCGACGCAGCAGCAAGCGCCGGCGGATCAGCCGGTCGAGGCGCCTCAGCAGCAGCCCGACAGCGCTCAGACGGGCCAGCCGCCGCAGCAGTGACAAACTGCGCGGCATGAACCAAGTTTTTTTAAATGCGGCTGTGGTGGAACTGGTAGACACGCTAGCTTGAGGGGTTAGTGGAGAAATCCGTGTCGGTTCGAGTCCGACCAGCCGCACCAATGAAGAAGACTGTAGGCCGAGGGCTGTAGGGGCCTACAGCCCACAGCCTGTTTCTCTTCCTGCTACAATTCGCGCCCGCCGCCGGCCGCGTAGTGCAGGGCCGGCATCGAAGCCTCCAAGTTAATGCTGCAGAACTACGTTCCCATCCTGATTTTCCTGGGCGTGGCCTTCGTGCTCGGCTCGGTGCTGATCGGACTCGGCTTCCTGCTCGGCCCGCGCCGGCCGGACGCCGAGAAGCTCTCCGCGTACGAGTGCGGCTTCGAGGCGTTCTCGGACTCGCGCATGAAGTTCGACGTGCGCTACTACCTGGTCGCGATCCTGTTCATCGTCTTCGATCTGGAGATCGCCTTCCTGTTTCCGTGGGCGGTCGCGCTCGGCGCGATCGGCAAGGTCGGGCTGGTGGCGATGGGCATCTTCCTCGCGATCCTGGTGGTCGGCTTCATCTACGAATGGAAGAAGGGGGCGCTGGAATGGGATTGACCGCGCCGACCGCCGAGACGCCCGACAGCGCCGTGACGCAACGCGGGTTCATGACGACGACACTGGATGCAGTCGTGAACTGGGCGCGCACCGGCTCGATGTGGCCCATGACGTTCGGCCTGGCGTGCTGCGCCGTCGAGATGATGCATGCGGGCGCCGCGCGCTACGACCTGGACCGCTTCGGCGTGGTGTTCCGTCCGAGTCCGCGCCAGTCGGACGTGATGATCGTCGCCGGCACGCTCGTCAACAAAATGGCGCCGGCGCTGCGCAAGGTCTACGACCAGATGCCCGAGCCGCGCTGGGTGATCTCGATGGGCTCGTGCGCCAACGGCGGCGGCTACTACCACTATTCCTACGCCGTCGTGCGCGGCTGCGATCGCATCGTGCCCGTCGACGTGTATGTCCCCGGCTGTCCGCCGACGGCCGAGGCCCTGCTCTACGGGATCCTGCAATTGCAGAACAAGATCCGCCGCACGAGCACGATCGCCCGCTGACCGTCGCACATGAGCTCACGCACCGAGACATTGGCCTCGAGAGTTGCGGCGCGCTTCGCGGGACAGCTGCGCGCGCTGCCGGCGCTGCCCGGCGACGTCGCGTTCGAAGTTCCCGCCGGCGAGCTGCGGACCGTCTGCCGCGTGCTGCGCGACGACCCCCAGTTCGGCTTCGAGCAGCTGATCAATCTCTCCGGCGTCGACTACCTCGACTACGGGCGTGACGAGTGGAGCACGCTCGGCTCGACCGCGACCGGCTTCAGCCGCGGCGTGAATCGCATCACGGAGACGGTGTCGGAGGCGCGGCCCGGGCGTTTCGCCGTCACGTACCAGCTGCTGTCGATCGCGAACAACTGGCGCATGCGCCTGCGCAGCTTCGCCAGCGAAGGCGAGCCGCCGGTGATCGATTCGCTCGTGCACGTGTGGGCATCGGCGAACTGGTACGAGCGCGAGGCGTTCGACCTGTTCGGCATCCTGTTCAAGGATCATCCGGACCTGCGGCGCCTGCTGACCGACTACGGCTTCATCGGCCATCCGTTCCGCAAGGACTTCCCGCTGATCGGCAACGTCGAGGTGAAGTACGACCCGGCGAAGGGTCGCGTCGTCTACCAGCCGGTCAGCATCGAGCCGCGCACGCTGGTGCCGCGCGTGATCCGCGAGGACAACCGCTACGAGAGCGCGCTCAAAGACGCGCCTCCAGGGGCCTGACGTGGCCGAGATCCGCAACTTCAGCCTGAACTTCGGCCCGCAGCATCCGGCTGCGCACGGCGTGCTGCGCCTGGTGCTCGAGCTGGAAGGCGAAGTCATTCAGAAGGCCGACCCGCACGTCGGGTTGCTGCACCGGGGAACCGAGAAGCTCGCCGAGTCCAAGCCGTTCAACCAGTCGATCGGCTACATGGATCGCCTCGACTACGTCTCGATGATGTGCAACGAGCACGCCTATGTGATGGCGATCGAGAAATTGCTCGGCATCAAGCCGCCGCTGCGCGCGCAGTACATCCGCACGATGTTCGACGAGATCACGCGCATCCTGAATCACCTGATGTGGCTCGGCTCGCACGGCCTCGACATCGGCGCGATGACGGTGTTCCTGTACTGCTTCCGCGAGCGCGAGGACCTGATGGACTGCTACGAGGCGGTCTCGGGCACGCGTATGCACGCGACGTATTACCGCCCGGGCGGCGTGTTTCGCGACCTGCCCGATTCGATGCCGAAGTATCAGCCGTCGAAGTGGCGCACGCAGAAGGACGTCGACAAGCTCAACGAGCGGCGCACCGGCGGCATGCTCGATTTCATCTGGGACTTCACCGAGCGCTTCCCGGCGTGCGTCGACGAATACGAGACGCTGCTGACCGACAACCGCATCTGGAAGCAGCGCACGGTCAACATCGGCGTGGTGACGCCCGAACGCGCGCTGCAGCTCGGCTTCACCGGACCGATGCTGCGCGGCTCCGGCATCGCGTGGGATCTGCGCAAGAAGCAGCCGTACGAAGTGTACGAGAAGATGGACTTCGACATTCCGCTCGGCGTGAACGGCGACTGCTACGACCGCTACCTGGTGCGCGTCGAGGAGATGCGCCAGTCGAACCGCATCATCCGCCAGTGCGTCGAGTGGCTGCGGGCGAACCCGGGCCCGGTAATGAGCTCCGATCACAAGGTGGCCGCGCCGAGCCGCGAGCAGATGAAGGGCGACATGGAATCGCTCATTCATCACTTCAAGCTGTTCACCGAGGGTTACTGCGTGCCGGCCGGGGAGACGTATGCCGCCGTCGAGGCGCCGAAGGGCGAGTTCGGCATCTACCTGGTGTCGGACGGCGCGAACAAGCCGTATCGCCTGCATTGCCGCGCGCCCGGCTTCCCGCACCTCGCGTCGCTCGAGGAAATGGTGAAGGGCCATCTGCTCGCCGACGTGGTGGCGGTGATCGGCACGCAGGATATCGTCTTCGGGGAAATCGACCGGTGAGCGAGACAGCCGTCCCAACCGCTCTGTCCGAGCATGTGCGTCACGAGATCGATTCGTGGGTGGCGAAGTTTCCGCCGGATCGCAAGCGCTCGGCCGTGCTCGCCGCGCTGCGCGCCGTGCAGCACGACGCCGGCTACCTGACGCGCGAGACCATGGACGCAGTCGCGCAGTATCTCGGCCTGCCGCCGATCCAGGTCTACGAAGTCGCGACCTTCTATTCGATGTTCGAGACCAAGCCGGTCGGTCGCCACTTCATTTCGGTGTGCACCAACATCAGCTGCATGCTGTGCGGCGGCGACGACCTGCTGGCGCACGTCGAGAAGCGGCTCGGCATCAAGGTCGGCGAGAGCACCGCCGACGGGCGTTTCTACCTGAAGCGCGAAGAGGAATGTCTCGCGGCGTGCAACAACGCGCCGATGATGATGGTCGACCACGTGTATTACGAGAATCTCACGCCCGACAAGGTCGACGAGATCCTCGACCGCCACAAGTAACGCGCGATGACGGACTACCAGAAGAACCTCGTGATCTTCGAGCCGCTCGGCCTGGAGCGCTCGTGGGAGCTGGAAACCTACCGCAAGATCGGCGGCTATGAGGCGTGGGAGCGCATCCTGCGCGAGAAGCCCGCGCCGGAGAAGATCATCGAAGAAGTGAAGGCTTCCGGGCTGCGCGGCCGCGGCGGCGCGGGCTTTCCGACCGGCATGAAGTGGAGCTTCATGCTGCCGAGCAAGGCGCCGCAGAAATACGTCGTGTGCAATTCCGACGAGAGCGAGCCCGGCACCTGCCACGATCGCGACATCCTGCGCTACAACCCGCACGCGCTCATCGAAGGCATGGCGATCGGCGGTTACGCGATGGGTGCGACGGTCGGCTACAACTACATTCGGGGTGAGTTCCTCGACGAGCCGATTCCGCGCTTCGAAGAAGCAGTGAAGGAAGCGTACAGCGCGGGGCTGCTCGGCAAGAACATGCTCGGCTCGGGCGTCGACTTCGATCTCCACACGTTCATCGGCGCGGGAGCGTACATCTGCGGCGAGGAAACGGGACTGTTGGAGTCGCTCGAAGGCAAGCAGGGCCGGCCGCGCTTCAAGCCGCCGTTCCCGGCGAACTTCGGTCTCTATGGCAAGCCGACGACCATCAACAACACGCAAAGCTATGCCTCGGTGCCGACCATCTTGCGCAAGGGCGCGAAATGGTTCGTCGACCTTGGCGTGGCGAATTCCGCGGGCACGATGATCTTCTCGGTGTCCGGGCACGTGAACAAGCCGCTGAACATCGAGCTGCCGCTCGGCATCCCGTTCAAGGATCTGCTCGAAATGTGCGGCGGCGTGCGCGGCGGGCGCAAGCTCAAGGCTGTGATCCCCGGCGGCGTCTCGGTACCGGTCGTGCCCGGCGACGTGATGATGGGAGTGAATCTCGACTATGACTCCTGCAAGAAGGCGGGCTCGGCGCTCGGCACCGGCTCGCTGATCGTGATGGACGAGACGACCTGCATGGTGAAGACGCTGGAGCGCATCACGCGCTTCTACTTCGCCGAGTCGTGCGGCCAGTGCACGCCGTGCCGCGAAGGCACCGGCTGGATGAACCGCGTCGTGCGCCGCATTCTCGCCGGGCAGGGCAAGAAGTCCGATCTCGACATGCTGGTCGACGTCGCCAACAAGATCGAAGGCCACACGATCTGCGCCTTCGGCGACGCGTCCGCGTGGCCGGTGCAGAGCTTCATGAAGCACTACCGGCACGAGTTCGAATACATGATCGAGCACGGCCGCAGCATCGTGTCTCAGGAACGGCGGGCTGCGTGATGGCGGACGGCACGAACAATTCCGAGGTCAACATCGAGGTCAACGGCGTGCCGATGAAGGCGCGCAAGGGCCAGATGATCATCCAGGCGACGGATGTCGGCGACGTGTACGTGCCGCGCTTCTGCTACCACGAGAAGCTGACGGTCGCAGCCAATTGCCGCATGTGCCTCGTGGAAGTGGAGAAGGCGCCGAAGCCGATGCCCGCCTGCGCGACGCCGGTCGCCGAAGGCATGAAGGTGTTCACCAAGTCGCCGAAGGCGATCGCCGCGCAGCGCGCGACGATGGAATTCCTGCTGATCAACCATCCGCTCGACTGCCCGATCTGCGACCAGGGCGGCGAGTGCGAGCTGCAGGACCTGGCGATGGGGTACGGCCGCGACATCTCGCGCTACAACGAGCGCAAGCGTGTCGTGAAGGACAAGAACCTCGGCCCGCTCGTGTCGACCGACATGACCCGCTGCATCCACTGCACGCGCTGCGTGCGGTTCACGCAGGAGATCCAGGGCTTCCAGGAGCTCGGCACGATCGGCCGCGCCGAGATGACCGAGATCGGCACGTTCATCGAGCGCAGCGTCGATCACGAGCTGTCGGCGAACATCATCGACTTGTGCCCGGTCGGCGCGCTCAACAACAAGCCGTATCGATATCGCGCCCGCGCCTGGGAGATGACGCAGCATCCGCTGGTGTCGCCGCACGATTGCGTCGGCACCAATGTCTTCGCGCACGTGCTGCGTGGCCGCGTGATGCGCATCGTGCCGCGGCCGAACGAGGCCGTGAACGAGACCTGGATCGCCGATCGCGACCGGTTCAGCTACCAGGGCATCTACAGCGAAGACCGTGTGCTCAAGCCGATGCTGCGTGACAACGGCATGTGGCAAGAGAGCGATTGGGAGACAGCGCTCGCCGTGGTCGCGGAGCGCCTCGGCAAGGTCGTGAAGCAGCACGGCGGCGCCCAGATCGGCGCGCTCGCCGCGCCGACGTCGACGCTGGAGGAATTCCATCTGCTGGCGCGCATTGCGCGCGGCCTGGGCAGCGGCAATCTCGATCATCGCCTGCGCCGCACCGATTTCCGCGACGAGGCGAGCGATCCGCTGTATCCGGCGCTCGGCTGCGCGATCGCGGAGCTGGAGCAGGTCAGCGGCGCGCTGGTCGTCGGCTCGAACATCCGCAAGGAAGTGCCGCTGCTCGCCCACCGCCTGCGCAAGGCGGCGTTGCGCGGCGCGAAGATCTCCTTCGTCAACCCGCAGCGCTATGAGTATCTGTTCCCGGTCGCGAGCTACCTCGCGTCGAACGGGCTGGACATGTTCGGTCACCTGGTCGCGATCGCCGCTGCCGCAAGCGCGGCAGGCGGCAAGAGCGCACCGGAGTCGATCGCTGCGCTGGTCGCCAGCGCACAGCCGACCGATGCGCATCGCTCGATCGCGCAGCAACTCGGCGACGGTTCGCGGCGACTCATCCTGCTGGGCGCGCTCGCGCAGCGCGATCCAGCGTTCGCGGACCTGCGACTGGTCGCGGCTGCGCTTGCCGAGCTCACCGGTGCGACGCTCGGTTATTTGCCCGATGGCGGCAATTCAGTCGCCGCGTCGTTGGCCGGCGTGCTGCCGCATCGAACGCTCGGCGGTCGCGCTGCCCAGCCTGCAGGTCTGAACGTCGCGGACATGTTCGCCGGGCGCCTGAAGAGCTACATCCTGCTCGGTGCGATCGAGCCAGCGCTCGACATCGCGTCGCCCGCGGCGCTGGAAGCGCTGAAGTCCGCGGAATGCGTCATCGCACTGACGCCGTACGGAACCGCGAAAGAGTTTGCGCACGTGATCCTGCCGATCGGCACCTTCGCGGAGACCTCCGGCACGTACGTCAATCTCGAAGGCCGCTGGCAAAGCGTGCCGGGCGCGGCAGCGGCCGTCGGAGAAGCGCGGCCGGCCTGGAAGGTGCTGCGTGTCCTCGGCAACCTGCTGAACCTCCCGGGCTTCGACTACACGAGCTCGGACCAGATCACCGACGAAGTGCACAAGCAGCTCGAGGCGGCGCCGGCCTTCGCATTGAAAGCCTCGGCGCGCACTCTGCAATCGAAGCTGGCGCTCGGCGCGGCGGCGGGCGAGGGCGGTGCCTCGCGTGACGTGCCGATCTATTCCGTCGACGCACTGGTGCGTCGTTCGAGCGCCCTGCAGGCGACGAGCGAAGCGCGCGGCGCTTCGCGAGGTCGCAAATCGTGAGCGGCGTACCGCAATTCGTCTCGCAGTGGCTGTCGTTCCTGCCGTCGTGGATGCAGGCGGTGTTCTGGTACGGCGTCGTCGCGCTGGTGCTGTTCATCACCGTGATCCTGATCATGGCGTTCCTGACGCTGGCCGAGCGGCGCGTGATCGGCTCGATCCAGGCACGCATCGGTCCGAACCGCGTCGGGCCGATGGGGCTCGGCCAGCCGTTCGCCGACGTGCTCAAGCTCATGCTGAAGGAAATCGTCATTCCTTCCAGCTCGAGCAAGTTCCTGTTCATGCTCGCGCCGCTGCTCGCGCTGATCCCGGCACTGTGCACCTGGGCGGTGATGCCGCTATGGCCGGGCTTTACGGTCGCGAACGTCAACGCGGGCCTGCTCTATATCCTCGCGCTCACGTCGACGGGCGTGTACGGCATCATCCTCGCCGGCTGGGCCGCGAACTCGAAGTACGCGCTGCTCGGCGCAATGCGCGGCGCGGCGCAGATGGTTGCCTACGAGATCGCGATGGGGTTCGCGCTCGTCGGCGTCGTGATGGCGGCCGGCTCGCTCAATCTCGGCGAGATCATCGACGCGCAGCGCGGCGGCTTCTTCAGCTACTTCTTCTGGTGGCTGCTGCCGCTGTTCGTCGTGTACTTCATCTCGGGCCTCGCCGAGACGAACCGCGCGCCGTTCGACGTGGTCGAAGGCGAGTCGGAGATCGTCGCGGGCTTCCACGTCGAGTACTCGGGCATGGCGTTCGCCGTGTTCTTCGTCGCCGAGTACGTCAACATGATCCTGATCTCGGCGCTGACCTCGGTGTTCTTCTTCGGCGGCTGGCTGTCGCCGTTCGAGGGCTGGCCGCTGCCGGCGTGGCTGGCCTGGCTGGGCGCTGCGGGCTTCATCTGGCTGTTCCTGAAGATCTCCTTCTTCCTGTTCTGCTTCCTGTGGTTCCGCGCCACGTTCCCGCGCTACCGCTACGACCAGATCATGCGGCTCGGCTGGAAGGTGTTCATTCCGGTGACGCTGGTGTGGATCACTTTGGAAGGCGTGCTCAAGTGGTACGAGGTGGGCCCATGGTCGAAATGAGTGGGTCGAAATGAGGAACTTCCTCAAGACGTTCTTCCTCACCGAGCTGTTCCTGGGCTTGTGGGTCACGCTGCGCCAGTTCGCGGTGCGGCCGAACATCACGGTGCAGTACCCGGAAGAAAAGACGCCGCAGTCGCCGCGATACCGCGGCCTGCATGCGCAGCGGCGCTATCCGAACGGCCAGGAGCGTTGCATCGCCTGCAAGCTGTGCGAAGCCGTGTGCCCGGCACTTGCGATCACGATCGAATCCGACGTCGCCGCGGACGGCACGCGCCGCACGACGCGTTACGACATCGACCTGTTCAAGTGCATCTACTGCGGCTTCTGCGAGGAAGCGTGCCCGGTGGACGCCATCGTCGAGACGCGCATCCACGAGTACCACATGGAGAACCGCGGCGAGAACATCATGACCAAGGACAAGCTGCTCGCGATCGGCGAGCGCTACGAAGCGATGATCGCGGCGGACAAAGCCGCGGACGCGCGCTACCGCTAGAGCGACGCCATGAGCATCGTCGAAATCCTGTTCTACGCCTTCGCCGCCCTGCTGATCGTCGCGGCTGTGGGTGTGATCACCGCGCGCAACCCGGTGCATTGCGCGCTGTTCCTGGTCTGGGCGTTCTTCAACAGCGCCTGCATCTGGCTGCTGATGGAGGCGGAGTTCCTCGCAATCGTGCTGATGCTCGTCTACGTCGGCGCGGTGATGGTGCTGTTCCTGTTCGTCGTGATGATGCTCGACGTCGACATCGCGAAGCTGCGCGAGGGGTTCACGCGTTACGCGCCGCTCGGCGTCCTGATTGCAGCGCTGGTCGTCATCGAGATCGGCAGCGTGGTGTGGGTCAAGGGTCTGGGTGGGGCTGCGCCCGAGGCAGCGGCGAGCGTCGCAGTGGAGGGCTACAGCAACACGCGCGCGCTCGGTGAGTTGCTGTACACGAAGTACCTGTATCCGTTCGAGCTGGCGGCGGTGCTGCTGCTCGTTGCGATCGTCGCGGCGATCGCTCTCACGATGCGGCATCGCGTGGGAATGAAGGCGCAGGACATCGCCGGTCAGGTCTCGGTCCGCGCCCGCGATCGGGTGCGCGTGGTCAAGATGCCGGCGGAGACCGAGCAATGATCCCGCTGCACAGCGTGCTGCTGCTCGCCGGGCTGTTGTTCGCCCTGAGCGTCGCCGGCATTTTCCTGAACCGCAAGAACGTCATCCTGCTGCTTATGTGCATCGAGCTGATGCTGCTGGCGGTGAACTTCAACTTCGTCGCGTTCGCGCGCCAGCTCGGCGACCTGCACGGGCAGGTGTTCGTGTTCTTCATCATGACGGTCGCGGCGGCGGAGTCGGCGATCGGCCTCGCGATTCTGGTCGTGCTGTTCCGCGAGCGGCGCAGCATCGACGTGGAAGATCTGGACACGATGAAAGGCTGAGCATGATCCAGGAATCCATACTGCTGACGATCGTGCTCGCGCCGCTGCTGGCGGCGATCGTCGCCGGCCTGGCCGGCCGCGTCGTCGGCCGCATCGGCGCGCACAGCGTGACGATCGCGGGCGTCGCGCTATCGTTCGCGCTCTCTGCATATGTTCTCAAGCAGCTGCTGGACGGCGCGCCGACCTACGACGGCAGCGTCTACACCTGGCTGGTCAGCGACGGCATCCGGATGGAGGTCGGCTTCCTGATCGACCGCCTGACTGCGCTGATGATGGTGGTGGTGACGTTCGTATCGCTGTGCGTGCACGTCTACACGATCGGCTACATGCACGACGACCCGGGTTATCAGCGCTTCTTCGCGTACATCTCGCTGTTCACGTTCTCGATGCTGATGCTCGTGATGTCGAACAACTTCCTGCAGCTGTTCTTCGGCTGGGAAGCGGTCGGCGTCGTGTCCTATCTGCTGATCGGCTTCTGGTACACGCGCCCGACCGCGATCTTTGCGAATCTCAAGGCGTTCCTGGTGAACCGGGTCGGCGACTTCGGCTTCGTGCTCGGCATCGCGGGCATCGTGTACTACACGGGCTCGCTCGACTATTCGACGGTATTCGGCGCGCGTGACGTGATTGCCGCGGACACCATGCAGATCTTCCCGGGCGTGGAATGGCAGGCGATGACGGTCGTCTGCATCTGCCTGTTCGTCGGCGCAATGGGCAAGTCGGCGCAGGTGCCGCTGCACGTATGGTTGCCGGACTCGATGGAAGGCCCGACGCCGATCTCGGCGTTGATCCACGCCGCCACGATGGTGACCGCCGGCATCTTCATGGTCGCGCGCATGTCGCCGCTGTTCGAGCTGTCGGAGACGGCGCTGAACATGGTGCTGTTCATCGGCGCGACCACCGCGTTCTTCATGGGCCTGCTCGGCATCGTCAATAACGACATCAAGCGCGTCATCGCGTACTCGACGCTCTCGCAGCTCGGCTACATGACGGTCGGCCTCGGCGCTTCGGCCTATTCCGGCGCGATCTTCCACCTGATGACGCACGCGTTCTTCAAGGCGCTGCTGTTCCTCGCCGCCGGCTCGGTGATCATCGGCATGCACCACGAGCAGGACATGCGCAAGATGGGCGGGCTGAAGAAGTACATGCCGATCACCTACTGGACCGCATTCATCGGCACGATCGCGCTGATCGCGGTGCCCGGCACGTCCGGCTTCTTCTCGAAGGACGCGCTCATCGAGGCCGTGCACGAGTCGCACCTGACGATGGCGCCGTACGCCTATTGGTGCGTGTTGCTCGGCGTGTTCGTCACGGCGTTCTACAGCTTCCGCCTGGTGTTCATGACGTTCCACGGCGAGGAGCGCTTTCACGCGGACGAGCATCACAAGCCGCACGAGAGTCCGTGGGTGGTCACGGTGCCGCTGATCCTGCTCGCGATCCCGTCGCTCGCGATCGGCTGGCTCACGATCCAGCCTGTGCTGTTCGGCGACTACTTCGGCGGCGCGATCTCGGTGCTGCCGGCGCACGAAGTGCTCGGCCAAATGAAAGAAGAATTCCACGGCCCCGCGCTGTTCGTGCTGCACGCGTTCCAGGGCGCGCCGGTCTATCTCGCGGCGCTGGGCGTACTCGCTGCCTGGTACCTGTACATCAAGCGGCCGGACTTGCCCGGTCAGATCGCGGAGCGCCTGTCGGCCCTCTACAAGCTGCTGGCGAACAAGTTCTACTTCGACGAGATCTACCAGGCGGTGTTCGCCGGCGGCAGTCGCGGCCTCGGCACGGCGCTGTGGCGCGTCGGCGACGTGGCGCTGATCGATGGGGCGATGGTCAACGGCTCGGCGCGCGTGGTCGGCTGGTTGTCGGCGCTGCTGCGCCACATGCAATCGGGCTACCTGTATCACTACGCCTTCACGATGATCATCGGATTGTCCGCGCTCCTCGCGTGGTACGTGCTGCGGTAACAAGAATCGAACGCTATGCAGTTGGATTGGCCGATACTCAGCGTACTCATCTGGCTGCCGATCGCAGGCGGCGTGGCCATGCTCGCACTCGGCGACCGCGGCGTCGCGCTGGGCCGCTGGGCGGCGCTGATCACGACGGCGGCGACGTTCGGCATCTCGACGCTGCTGTGGGTGCATTTCGACAGCAGCACGGCGCTGATGCAGTTCACCGAGGAGCGCACCTGGATCGATATCCCCGGCACGCTCGTCTCGACCTACGCGCTCGGCATCGACGGCATCGCGATGCCGCTGATCCTGCTGACCACGTTCATCACGCCGCTGGTCGTGATCGCCAGCTGGACGGTGATCGAGAAGAAGCCGGCGCAGTACTACGCCGCGTTCCTGATCCTCGAAGGCCTGATGATCGGCGTGTTCGCGGCGCTCGACGGGCTGCTGTTCTACGTCTTCTGGGAAGCGATGCTGATCCCGATGTTCATCATCATCGGCATCTGGGGCGGCCCGCGACGCGTCTACGCGACCGTCAAGTTCTTCCTGTACACGTTCCTCGGCTCGGTGCTGATGCTGGTGTCGCTCATCTACCTGTACCAGCAGACCTGCGATGCCGGGCAGTGCAGCTACCTGATCGCGGACTTCCAGCGCCTGCCGCTCGGCCTCAATGAGCAGATCCTGATCTTCATCGCATTCCTCGTGGCGTTCGCGGTCAAGGTGCCGATGTGGCCGGTGCATACGTGGCTGCCCGACGCGCACGTCGAAGCGCCGACCGGCGGCTCGGTCATTCTCGCGGCGATCATGCTGAAGATGGGCGGCTACGGCTTCCTGCGGTTCTCGCTGCCAATCACCCCGGACGCGAGCGACACACTCGACTGGCTGGTGATCTCGCTGTCGCTGATCGCGATCGTCTACATCGGCTTCGTCGCGCTCGTGCAGCAGGACATGAAGAAGCTGATCGCGTACTCGTCGATCGCGCACATGGGCTTCGTCACGCTCGGCGCGTTCCTCAGCTTCGAGCTGATGAGCGTCAACGGCGATGCGCGCGGCGCGGCGATGGGCATCGACGGCGCGATGGTGCAGATGATCTCGCACGGCCTGATCTCCGGCGCGCTGTTCTTCTGCGTCGGCGTGCTGTACGACCGCGTGCACAGCCGCGAGATCAACGCCTACGGCGGTGTCGTCAACACGATGCCGATCTTCGCGACGTTCGCGGTGCTGTTCGCGCTCGCGAACTCGGGGCTGCCGGCGACCTCGGGCTTCGTCGGCGAGTTCCTGGTGATCATCGCCAGCTTCCGCGCCGACTTCTGGTACGCGTTCCTCGCCGGCCTCATCATGATCCTGGGTGCGGCCTACACTTTGTGGATGGTGAAGCGCGTGATTTTCGGCGCGGTCGCCAATGAGCACGTAGCAGCGCTCACCGATGTGAACGTCCGCGAGTTCGTGGTGCTCGGCGTGCTCGCGGTCGCGGTGCTGCTGCTCGGCCTGTGGCCGGCACCGCTGCTCGAGGTGATGCGGCCGACGGTCGAGAACCTGGTGCAGCAGATCACGGCGTCGAAACT
Organism: Steroidobacteraceae bacterium; assembly: GCA_035275585.1. Taxonomy (GTDB): domain Bacteria; phylum Pseudomonadota; class Gammaproteobacteria; order Steroidobacterales; family Steroidobacteraceae; genus Steroidobacter. Next base: position 29,027 of record DATEML010000086.1, read on the forward strand.
ATGAGCAGCTGGGTGGAAATGGGCGGGCAGGTCGCGGCGCCGGAGATCTTCGTCCTGACGGCGGCCTGCGTCATCCTCGTCATCGACCTGTTCCTCACGGAGCGCTCGCGCTGGCTCACCTACGTGCTGTCGCTGCTGACGCTGGCGGGCGCTGCCTACATGACCGTGCGCTACGGCGTCCAGGCCCGCGTCAGTGCGTTCGACGGGATGTACATCGCCGATCCGATGGGCGACGTGCTGAAGCTGTTCTCGTACGGCACGGTCGCGGTCACGTTCCTGTATTCGCGCGAGTATCTGCAGCGGCGCGGACTGTTCAAGGGCGAGTACTTCATTCTCAGCCTGGTCGCGCTGCTCGGCGTGATGGTGATGATTTCCGCCGGCAACTTGCTGACGGTGTATCTGGGCGTCGAGCTGCTGTCGCTGTCGCTGTACGCGATGGTCGCGTTCGACCGCGAATCCGGCGTCGCCGCCGAGTCGGCGATGAAGTACTTCGTGCTCGGCGCAATCTCCTCGGGCACCCTGCTGTATGGGTTCTCGATCGTCTACGGCGTGACCGGCACGCTGCAGCTGGACGAGCTCGCCGTCGCCGTGCGCGAAGTGGGCGCCGCGAACCTCGGCCTGATCTTCGCGCTCGCATTCATCATCGTCGGCATCGCCTTCAAGTTCGGCGCGGTGCCGTTCCACATGTGGGTGCCGGATGTCTACCACGGCGCGCCCACGCCGGTGACGCTGTTCATCGGCTCCGCGCCGAAGATCGCCTCGTTCGTGCTCGCGATCCGCGTGCTCGCCGAAGGCCTCGATGCGATGGTCGCCAGCTGGCAGGACATGCTGATCGCGCTGGCGGTGCTGTCGATGCTGATCGGCAACGTGGTCGCGATCGCGCAGTCGAACCTGAAGCGCATGCTCGCCTACTCGACGATCTCGCACGTCGGCTTCATCCTGCTCGGGATTCTCGCGGGCACGACCGAAGGCTACCGGGCCTCGATGTTCTACACGCTGGCCTACGTCATCACGACGGTCGGCTCCTTCGGCATGATCCTGCTGCTGTCGCGCAGCGGCTTCGAAGCCGACCGGCTCGAAGACTTCAAGGGCCTGAACCGCAAGAGCCCGTGGTTCGCGGCAATCATGATGATGCTGATGTTCAGCACCGCCGGCGTGCCGCCGTTCATCGGCTTCTGGGCGAAGCTGGCGGTGATCGGCGCGGTACTCGATATCGGCTTGACCTGGCTCGCCGCGGTGGCGGTCGTGCTGTCGGTGGTCGGGGCGTTCTACTATTTGCGCGTCGTGAAGCTCATGTATTTCGACGATCCGACGGACAGCCACGCGATCGAAGCCGGCGGCACCTTGCGTGCCGTGCTCAGTGCTAATGGTGTCGCTGTACTCGCTCTCGGGGTTTTCCCGTCTGCCCTGATCGATCTCTGCAGCCGCGTCTTGCCGTAGAATCGCGCGTCATGCGCTGGCTTCCCTTCCCGGCGGTCCTGGCTGTCGCGCTGGCTGCGGTCGAGTTCGCGTCGCCGCGCGCCGCGCTCGCCCAGCGCGCCGAGGAAAACGTCACGACGGGCTCCGAGGACGCGTTCGGTCGCAGCATCGGCAACGAAAGCATCGGCATTTACAACGAAGGCGACGTGCGCGGCTTCTCGCCGATCGAGGCCGGCAACGTGCGCATCGAAGGCCTGTACTTCGACCGCATCGGCTCGCTGACCTCGCGCCTGATCGAAGGCTCGACCATCCGCGTCGGCGTCGCCTCACAAAGCTATCCGTTTCCGTCGCCGACCGGCATCGTCGACTACGACCTGCGCCGCGTCGGCGCGAAACAGGTCATCAGCGCGCTGACGTACTACGGTCCGTTCGACAGCCTCGGCGCCGAAGTCGATGCGCAGGTGCCGATCATGGGCGAGGAGCTGGGTGTCGCGGTCGGCGCCGGCATCTATCGCGACGCGTTCCTCTGGGGCGGCCGCAACGAATCGTTTTCGTATGCGATCGTGCCGCGCTGGCGGCCTACGGAGAACTTCGAGCTGCGGCCGTTCTTCAGTTACAGCTTCTTCAGCGACGAAGAGAACGAGCACCTGATGATCACGCAGGGCGGTGTGCTGCCTCCCAAGGTCGAGCGTGATCATTACTACGGCCAGGAATGGTCGACGAACGAAGGCGAGGTGTTCAATTACGGCATGATCGGCGCCGCGCGCTTCGGCGACTGGACGCTGCGGTTCGGCGCATTCGAGTCCGTCCTGAACCTGGACGCACAGTTTGCCGAGCTGATGACCGACATCGATGCGGCGCGCAACGCGAACGAGCAGGTCGTGGCGTTCCCGGACTCGCGCTACGCATCGAAGTCCGGCGAAGTGCGGCTGTCGCGCTTGTTCGACAGCGGCAACCGTCGGCATACGCTGCAGTTCGCGGTGCGCGGCCGACAGCAGGACCGTCGCTACGGCGGCGAGGATGTGATCGACGTCGGCCCGGTGATTCTCGGCGTCGGTCGGCAGATCGAGCGGCCGGTGTTCGAATTCGGCGAGCAGTCGCACGACGAAGTGAAGCAGCTGACGTTCGGTACCGCGTACGAGCTGCAGTGGGCCGGCGTCGGCGAGATGAGTGTCGGCGTGCAGAAGACGGACTATTCGAAGTCGGTCGATACGCCGACCGAGGTGCTGCCGGAGTCGCGCGCCAAGCCGTGGCTCAAGTATGCGACTGCAACGGTCAATGCGACCAAGAGCCTCGCGTTCTACGGCAGCTACACCGAAGGCTTGGAAGAAAGCCCGGTCGCGCCGAACGAAGCGCAGAACCGCAACGTCGCGGCGCCCGCGCTCGAGACCGAGCAGTACGACGCCGGGATTCGCTGGGACACTTTCGCCAATCTCAAGTTGATCGCCGGTGTGTTCAACATCGAGAAGCCGTATTTCGATCTCGACGCAGCGGGCTTCTACCGGGAGCTCGGCACGGTCGAGCATCGCGGCGTCGAGGTGTCGCTCGCCGGCGATCCGGTCGAAAACCTGACGGTGATCCTCGGCACGCGCTGGCTCGACGCGACCGTTTCGGGTCCCACGGTCGACGCCGGACTGATTGGCGAAAAACCAGTCGGCACTGCGCGCCAGTATTCGCTCGCGACCGCCGACTATCGTTTCGCGGGGAGCGGGTTCTCCATCGATGCCACGGCCGAGCACATCACCAGCCAGGTCGCCAACAGCGCCAACACGATCGAAGTGCCGGCGCGCGCCGTCTTTCACATCGGCGGCCGCTACCGCTTTCAGCTGTTCGGCAAGCCGGCGACGCTGCGCGTGCTGGTGAACAACGTTTTCGACAAGTACGGCTGGCAGGCGCTGAGCAACGGCGTGTACGGCTACAACGCGCCGCGCCGCTTCACCGTATACCTCGCCGCAGACCTGTAGGTCTTTCTACCACAGAGAATCGGCCAGCGCCGACGATCCAGGGAGCGACGTGGAACTCGCCGGAGTCGTGCGCGTCGTTACTGATCGTTACTGCGCAGCGTGGTCGCAGGCATCTTGCGGTCACCTTGCCGAAAACGAAAACCTGGTGCGCTAAGATATTCGAGCGCGCTTTATTCGGACCCACGAGAGAATGTTTTCAGTCGCAAGCTCCACGCGCGTCCTGTCGCTCGCGCTGGCCGCCGCCACGGCTGCCATCGCGTTGGCAGTCTCCTGGCAAACGCCAGGGCACAGTTGGGGAGATGATTTCGCCGGCTACCTCATGCAGGCGAAAGCGTTGTTGAGCGCAACCCCGGCTCAGGAGCTGGCACTCAACGCACGCCTCATGGAGGCCAGCGACTGGCGCACCGGACCGGATGCATATCCGTGGGGTTACCCGGCGATCCTGGCCATCGTCGCAGCCACGCTCGGGTACAGTCTGTCGACCTTCAAGATCGTTTCGATCCTCTCGGTCGGCGTCGTCACGCTCGCCGCCGGTTTGCTCGCCTACACGTGTCGGCTCGGCGTCGTCTACGCGGTCTGCGTTGCGATCGTGGTGGGCATGCAGCCCGACCTGACCAGTCTCGGAAATGTCATCGGCTCGGACGCCGTGTTCCTGGCACTTACTGCTGTCGCGCTGTTGTTCGCAGCACTCGCGCTGCAGGGGTGGCCACGCCACTCACCGCCAGGTCACTCGTCGCCTGGCTTACGCCGCTGGGCTCTGTTGGGCGCCGCAGTGGTTGGTTGCCTGAGTTTCTTTGTACGATCGAACGGCGCCGTCACTTTGCTCGCGATTGCAGCCAGCATCGTAGTGGTTCCGGTTGTCGCGGAGCGTCGAAGCGTTCGCAGCGTTGCGCTCAGCGCAGGCGTCTTCGCCCTGGCGTGCGCTACGCTCCTCGGCGCGTACTTCGCGCTGCTCCCCGACGGCAACATGGGACTGGCGCGCTGGCTGACCTTTGAGCCGTCCTCGTTGCTGCGCCGGAGCAGTGATGCCGTCACCGCCTTCGGTCATTTCTTCCCTATGATGGCGCTCGCGGACCCGCTCGAGCGGCCTGCGGTCGCAGCGATCGCCATCCTCGCCGGAGTCGGCACGTACCGCCTGGGCAGAATTGGATTTCTGCTGTTCCTCTATTCGGCCGGCCAGCTGCTGTTGGTGACTCTTTTCCCCTTCGGGGGCGGGCAGCGTTACTACCTGCCGGTGCTCCTGGGCGTCGCTGTTCTTTGTGCAGGTGGCCTCGAAGGCCTCACCAGCTGGGCAGCGCGCCAAGTACCCAGCGCCGGTGAACTGAAAATCGCCAGCTCCCTGCTCGTCGTCTTGCTGTTCGGCGGCGCGATAGCGGCGAATCTCTATCGCATCGATCAGCAGCAGCAAAAAACAGTCGATGGACCTTACTCGCCTGCGGCGGCCGAGTTTTTCGCGTACATGCGGCGGCAGCCGAGCGATACCCAGCCAGTGGGTTTCTTCAAGCCGCGAGCCATGCGACTGCTCGCCGGCAAGGAGGCGATTCTGGTTCGCGAAATCGGCAGTACGGAGCGAGTCAACTCGATCGCGATCGATCGGCACCAGGCCGCTGTCCAGTTTCAATTGAGCGAGAGTCAGGTCGCGGCGCTGCAGGACTTTCAGCCGGCTTTTCGCAATGAAGAGTTCACGCTATACGTACGCAAGCGCTTGGTTGAAGCGCGCCGCGCCGATCTGTAGATCCTTGAATTTCCTGCGTCGAGCCCGCATCAAGCACGGACGCGGAAGGAAGGGGGCTGCCCGGGACTTCGCCTTGTATTGCCCTCCCCAGGCCCTTACAATCCGCGCCCTCTGTTGCGGGGTGGAGCAGTCTGGCAGCTCGTCGGGCTCATAACCCGAAGGTCGTAGGTTCAAATCCTACCCCCGCTACCACGCTTTCTGAGCGTGAAAAAGGCCCGGTTCGCTAGGGCCTTTTTCGCTTCAGCGGCCCGGAAATTCCGAGGATTTCCGCAGGCTTGCAAGGATGCCGCCGGCCTCGAGCCGAGCGGCGCGGAAGGGACTGGAGAAAAAATGGGCCTCGGGCCCATTTTTTGTTTGTGCGGGCGGGGGGCAACCGTGGCCGGAGGTGACCGATGCTGAGAGACCAGCTGCGCGAGCTGCTCGCGCCGGTCGTGGCCGGCCTGGGCTACCAGCTGTGGGAGCTCGAATACACGCCGAGATCCGGCGGCGGACTGCTGCGGCTGTATATCGATTCCTCGAACGGCATCAGCCTCGACGATTGCGAACGCGTGAGCCGCGGTGTCAGCGACACGCTCGACGCCGCGGATCCGATCCCGGGCCAGTACACGCTCGAGGTGTCGTCGCCGGGCCTGGACCGCGTGCTGCGCACGCGCGAGCACTTCGAGCGCTTCGCCGGCGAGCGCGTGCGGCTGGAGATGATGCAGCCGATCGAGGGGCGCAAGCGGTTTGCCGGGCGGTTGCTCGGCGTCGGTGAGCGGGACATTACGCTCGAGCTGGAGAGCGGCAGGATCAACCTGCCGATCGATGACATTCACAGGGCGCGACTGGCCCCTGACATGTGAGCAGTGCGATGAACAAAGAAATCCTGATGGTGGTCGACGCAGTCTCGAACGAGAAAGGCGTCGACAAGGAAATCATCTTCGAGGCGCTCGAAGCGGCGCTCGCGTCCGCCACGCGCAAGCGTCACGGCGAGGGCATCGACGTGCGCGTCGCCATCAATCGCAAGAGCGGCGACTACGACACGTGGCGCCGCTGGAAAGTGTTCGCCGACGACTCGACCGAGCTGGAATCGCCGGACGCCGAGCTGCGTCTCGACGACGCGCTGGAGATCAACAAGGAAGCGCAGGTCGGCGGCTACGTCGAAGTGCCGATGGAATCGGTCGCGTTCGGCCGCATCGCCGCGCAGACCGCGAAACAGGTGATCGTGCAGAAGGTGCGCGAAGCCGAGCGCTCGCAGGTCGTGGACGAGTACAAGGGCCGCATCGGCACGCTCGCATCCGGCATCGTCAAGCGCGTCGACCGCAATGGCGTGTACGTCGATCTCGGCGGCAACGCCGAAGGCTTCGTGCCGCGCGACCAGATGATTCCGCGCGAGCCGGTGCGCTCGCAGGACCGCATCAAGGCATACCTGCAGGACGTGCGCTCCGAGCAGCGCGGGCCGCAGCTGTTCCTGTCGCGCACCTCGCCGGAGTTCCTGATCGAGCTGTTCAAGCTGGAAGTGCCGGAAGTCGGCCAGGGCCTGATCCAGATTCTCGGTGCGGCGCGCGATCCGGGCGTACGCGCCAAGATCGCCGTGAAGAGCAACGACAGCCGCATCGACCCGGTCGGCGCGTGCGTCGGCATGCGCGGCTCGCGCGTGCAGGCGGTGTCGAACGAGATCGCCGGCGAGCGCGTCGACATCATTCCCTACGACGAGAACGCAGCGCAGTTCGTCATCAACGCGATGGCGCCGGCGGAAGTCGTGTCGATCGTGGTCGACGAAGACTCGCACTCGATGGACATCGCGGTGACCGAGGAAAAGCTGTCGCAGGCGATCGGCCGCGGCGGCCAGAACATCCGGCTCGCCAGCGAGCTGACCGGCTGGGAGCTGAACGTCATGACGCAGCAGGCCGCCGAGGCCAAGAGCGAGGGCGAGCAGCGCCAGCTGATCGAGCAGTTCAAGACGCAGCTCGACGTCGATGAGGACGTGGCGCAGATCCTGGTGCAGGAAGGCTTCTCGACGATCGAGGAGATCGCCTACGTGCCGGCGTCCGAGCTGAACGCGATCGAGGAGTTCGACGAGGAGATCGTCAAGGAACTGCGCAACCGCGCGCGCGACGTGCTGCTGACGCAGGCGATCGCGACCGAGGAGAAGATCGACGGCGCCGGGCCGTCCGAGGATCTGCTGGGCGTCGACGGCATGGACCAGGAGCTGGCGCTGACGCTGGCGAGCCGCGGCATCGTGACGCGCGAGGACCTTGCCGAGCAGGCGGTCGACGATCTGTTGGAAATAGAGGGCGTGGACGCCGAGCGCGCGGGCGCGCTCATCATGGCGGCACGCAAGCACTGGTTCGAAACAGCTGCAGGCCAGGCCTGAGCGCGTTCGGAGGCTTCATGGCGGATGTCACAGTTAGCCAGTTCGCAGAGGTACTGAAAGTACCCGTCGAGCGTCTGCTCACGCAGCTCGACGAAGCTGGCATTCGCGTTTCCGGTGCCGACGACACCATCAGCGACGACGCCAAGATGGAGCTGCTGACGTTCCTGCGCCGCGCCCACGGTCGCACGCAGGATTCGGCGGCGCCGCGCAAGATCACGCTGCAACGCAAGTCGCAGGGCGAGATCAAGGTCGCCTCCGCGCAGGGCCGTGCCCGCATGGTCAACGTCGAGGTGCGCAGCAAGAAGACTTACCTCAATCGCAGCGTGCTGGAAGAGCGGGCACGCGTGCAGCAGGAGGAAGTCGACCGGCAGAAGCAGGAAGTCGAGCGCAAGAAGCACGACGTCGAGCACGTGCAGGAAGTGCAGGAAGAGGACCGGCTGAAGCAGCAGCGCCAGGAAGCCGAGCAGCGCGAGGCCGAGGCGCGGCAGCGCCAGCAGCTGGAAGAGGAGGCGAAGCGTCGCGCCGACGAAGAAGCGCGTGTGCTCGCCGAGGAAGAAGCGCGTCGTCAGGCCGAAGCGCGCGAGCGCCAGGAAGCGGAGCGTCGCCGCGAGCAGGAGACTGCTGCCAAGGCTCGCGAGCCCGAGCGCGAGGCGCCGCGGGCGCAGCGCGCGGAGCTGCACGTATCGAGCGATGCGAGTGCGCGCTTCAAGAAGAAGAAGCAGCACCAGGCTTCGCGGTCGCGCCGCCCGGTGCAGGTCAATGTCTCGACGCAGCACGGCTTCGAGCGTCCGGCCGCGCCCGTCAAGCGCGACGTGCAGATCGGCGAGACCGTCACGGTCGCCGAGCTCGCGCAGCGCATGGCCGTGAAGGCCAACGAAGTCATCAAGGTCATGATGAACATGGGCGTCATGGCCACGATCAACCAGCCGATCGACCAGGACACCGCAGTGCTGGTGGTCGAGGAGCTCGGCCACAACGCGGTCGTGATCAAAGAGAGCGCGATCGAGGACGAGCTGCAGACGACCGACACCTCGCACGAGCTGGAGGCGCGGCCGCCGGTCGTCACCGTCATGGGCCACGTCGACCACGGCAAGACTTCGTTGCTCGACTACATCCGCAGCACCAAGGTCGCTGCCGGCGAGGCGGGCGGCATTACCCAGCACATCGGCGCCTACCAGGTCAAAACGCCGAAGGGCGTGATCACCTTCCTCGATACGCCCGGCCATGCGGCGTTCACGGCCATGCGTGCCCGCGGCGCTCAGGTCACGGACATCGTGGTGCTCGTGGTGGCGGCGGATGACAGTGTCATGCCGCAGACCGTCGAGGCGATCGAGCACGCACGCGCGGCAGAAGTGCCGATCGTCGTCGCGATCACGAAGATCGACAAGGGCGATGCCGATCCGGAGAAGGTCAGAAATGATCTGGCCAAACACAACGTGCTGCCCGAGGCATGGGGCGGCGACACGCTGTTCGTGAACGTGTCCGCGCGCACCGGCCAGGGCATCGACGAGCTGCTCGACACGATCCTGCTGCAGGCGGACGTGCTGGAGCTGAAGGCAGCTCGCGACGGCCTCGCGGCCGGCGTGGTGATCGAGTCGAGCATGGAGAAGGGCCGCGGCGCAGTTGCGACGGTGCTGGTCAAGCGCGGCACGCTCAAGCCGGGCGACCAGATCATCGCCGGCCAGGAGTACGGGCGCGTCCGCGCGATGTTCGACGAGAACGGTCAGCCTGTGACCGAAGCCGGACCGTCGCTGCCGGTCGTGGTGCTCGGCTTGTCGGCTGCGCCGAACGCCGGCGACGAGTTGCTGGTCGTCGAAAGCGAGCGCAAAGCGCGTGAAGTCGCGCTGTATCGCCAGGGCAAGTTCCGCGACACCAAGCTCGCGAGGCAGGGCCCGACGAAGCTCGAGGACATGCTGTCGCAGATGGGCGATGGCAAAGCGGCGACCGTGCAGGTGGTCATCAAGGCGGACGTGCAGGGCAGCGCCGAGGCGCTGCGCGACGCGCTGTCGAAGCTGTCGACCGACGAGGTCGCGGTCAAGGTCGTCTCGAGCGGCGTCGGTGGCATCACCGAGTCCGACGTTACGCTGGCGATGGCGTCGAATGCCCGGATCATCGGCTTCAACGTGCGCGCCGACGGCTCGGCGCGCACGATGATCAAGGAATCCGGCACCGACGTGCGCTACTACAGCATCATTTACGAAGCGATCGACGACGTGAAGCAGATGCTGTCCGGCCTGCTGGCGCCGGAGGTCAAGGAGCAGATCGTCGGGCTCGCAGCGGTACGCGAGGTGTTCCGCTCGAGCAAGTTCGGTACGGTCGCGGGCTGCATCGTGATGGACGGCTACGTCCGTCGCAACAACCCGATCCGCGTGCTGCGCGACAACGTCGTGATCTTCGAGGGCGGCCTCGAGTCGCTGCGTCGCTTCAAGGACGACGTCAACGAAGTGCGTGCCGGCACCGAGTGCGGCATCGGCGTGAAGAACTACAACGACGTGCGCGTCGGCGACCAGATCGAGTGCTACTCGCGCGTCGAAGTGGCGAGAACGGTGGCGTGACCAACAAGGCTTTTCCCCGCAGCCGGAGAATCGCTCAACAGATCCAGCAGCATCTGAGCGAGCTGATCCGGCGCGAGGTGCGCGATCCGCGCCTCGGCATGGTCACGCTCACCGAGGTGCGCGTGGCGAGCGATCTGGGCTCCGCGAAAGTCTATTTCTCGGTGCTGGGCGCGCCGCCGGCGCAGGCCCAGGAAATCCTCGAGGCCGCGGCGCCGATGCTGCGCGGTCCGCTGGGCCGCGCGCTCGGTATCCGCCACAGTCCCGAGCTGCGTTTCGTGCAGGACGAGCTGATCGAAAGCGGCGCGCGCCTGTCGGCGCTCATCAACAAGGCAGTCAAGGACGATGCCGAGCGTCACGTGGACGACGAAGACAAGTCCTAGCACCGTGTCCCAATAATAGATATGGCCGGTCGCTTCTATCGCGCCGTCTCCGGCATCCTGCTGCTCGACAAGGCGCTCGGCGTTTCTTCCAACGCAGCCCTGCAACAGGTTCGTGCGCTGTTCAATGCCGCCAAGGCAGGCCATGCCGGCAGCCTCGATCCGCTCGCGTCCGGGTTGCTGCCGGTCTGCTTCGGGCAGGCGACCAAGGTCTGCGGCCGGCTGTTGAATTCCGGCAAGACCTACCGCGTGCTCGTCGAACTGGGCGCGCGCACCGAGTCGGGCGACGGCGAGACCGCGGTGATCGAGCGCGCGGCCGTTCCGCCGCTCGACGATCGCGCCGTGGATGCCGTGTTGGCGGCTTTCGTCGGCGAGCAGGAGCAGATCCCGCCGATGCACTCGGCGCTGAAGTTCGAAGGCAAGCGCCTGTACCAGCTGGCGCGCCGCGGGGAATCGGTCGAGCGCGAGCCGCGCCGGATCGCCATCCACCGCATGTCGCGCGTGCGGCTCGAACGGGACGAGCTCGAGTTCGACGTCTACTGCTCCAAGGGCACCTACATCAGGACGCTGGCTGCCGATATCGCCGACCGGCTTGGCACGCTCGGCTACGTGCGCGGTCTGCGCCGGCTGTCGCTCGATCCGTTCGGCGACCTGGCGATGTACACGCTCGAGCAACTGGCCGAGCGCCCACCCGCTGTCCGCGATGCGCTGTTGCTGCAGCCCGACCAGGCCTTTCTGGACCTGCCTCGGGTCGAGCTGGGAGCCCCCTCCGTCGAGGGCCTGCTGCAGGGACGGACGGTCGCGGCCCCGTATCCGGCTGCGGCGGGCGAGCTGCGGGCCTACGACGGTCAGGGCCGATTCCTCGGCATGGTGCAGGGTGCCGGCGAGGGGCGGGTCCGCCCGGTCAGGCTGTTCGTCGACGTCGTCGCAGGCGCGCGGTCTGCAGGCTAATTCCCCTGTTTTGCTTGAGATTATCGGGCGCGCGAGTACAATGCGCGGCTCGCAAAACGGCACGCACCGGGCACATTCCCGAGGCCTAGATTTCTTAAGGAAAGGGCAGATGTCATTGTCGACCGATCAGAAGGGCGGAATCGTCCAGCAATATCGCCGCAACCCGCAGGACACGGGCTCGCCGGAAGTGCAGATCGCACTGCTCTCGGCGCGCATCAACGAACTCGGCGAGCACTTCACCACTCACAAGCGTGACCACGCTTCGCGCCGCGGGCTGCTGAAGATGGTCAACCAGCGCCGCAAGCTCCTCGACTATCTCAAGGGCACTGCCCCGGAGCGTTACCAGGACGTGGTCGCGCGCCTGGGTCTGCGGCGCTGATCGGCGGCTCGGAAGGTCCGCGCGTGCGCGGGCCAGGGCAACTCCTCCTCTCTCCACTCCGCCCGGTGAGTCGTCCGCTTCGCTTCGGGGCGCGCCGGGACAGGTAAGCATCGTGAGCTCAATCAAGAAAACGTTTTCGTACGGTTCCCACTCAGTCACCATCGAGACGGGCGAGATCGCCCGCCAGGCCGACGGCGCCGTCGTCGTGTCGATGGGCGACACGGTGGTGCTCGTCACCGCCGTCGCACGCAAGGACGCCGATCCGAACAAGGACTTCTTTCCGCTGACCGTCAACTACGTCGAGAAGACCTACGCCGCGGGCCGCATCCCCGGCGGCTTCTTCAAGCGCGAGGGCCGCCCCTCCGAGAAGGAGACGCTGACCTCGCGGCTGATCGACCGGCCGATCCGGCCGCTGTTCCCGGAAGGCTTCTTCAACGAAGTGCAGGTCGTCGCGACGGTCCTCTCGCTCAATCCCGACGTCGACTCCGACATCCCGGCGATGCTGGGCGCCTCGGCGGCGCTCATGCTGTCCGGCGTGCCGTTCCGCGGCCCGATCGGCGGCGCGAAGGTTGGCTACAAGGACGGCCAGTACATCCTCAATCCCACCGCCACGCAGCTCAAGGAATCGAAGCTGGAGCTGGTCGTCGCCGGCACGCGTGACGGCGTACTGATGGTGGAATCGCAGGCGGACAGCCTGCCCGAAGATGTGATGCTCGGCGCGGTGACGTTCGGTCATCAGCAGATGCAGACGGCGATCCAGGCGATCAACGAGCTCAAGGCCGAGGCCGGCAAGCCCGCGTGGACGTGGCAGGCCGCCGCACCGAATGCCAAGCTCGAAGCCGCGCTCGCAGCGAACTCCGAAGCGGCGTTGTCGGACGCATACAAGATCACGGACAAGCTGGCGCGTCGCGACCGCATCCAGAAGATCAAGGAAGCCGCGCTGGCGGCGCTCGCAAGCGGCGATGCGCCGCAGTTCGATCCGGATGACGTGGCGACCGAGTTCGCCAATCTGGAATATCGCATCGTTCGCCGGCGCGTGCTGGCGGGCGAGCCGCGCATCGACGGGCGCGACATGAAGACGGTGCGTCCGATCTCGATCCGTACCGGCGCGCTGCCGCGCACGCATGGCTCGGCGCTGTTCACGCGCGGCGAAACGCAGGCGCTGGTGGTGACGACGCTCGGCACCGGCCGCGACGCGCAGATCATTGACGCATTGGCCGGCGAGCGCAAAGAGCCGTTCATGCTCCACTACAACTTCCCGCCGTTCAGCGTCGGTGAGACCGGCATGATGGGCTCGCCGAAGCGCCGCGAGATCGGCCACGGCAATCTCGCCCGCCGCGGCATCTCGGCCGTGATGCCCGACATGGCGACCTTCCCGTACGTCATCCGCGTCGTCTCCGAAATCTTCGAGTCGAACGGCTCGAGCTCGATGGCGAGCGTGTGCGGCACGAGCTTGTCGCTGATGGACGCGGGTGTGCCGATCAAGGGCGCCGTCGCCGGCGTCGCGATGGGCCTGGTGAAGGAGGGCGACCGCTTCCAGGTGCTCACCGACATCCTCGGCGACGAAGATCATCTCGGCGACATGGATTTCAAGGTCGCGGGCACGCGCAGCGGCGTCACCGCCCTGCAGATGGACCTGAAGATCGACAGCATCACGCGCGAGATCATGCAGGTCGCGCTCGACCAGGCGAAG
>DATEML010000087.1:0-4122 GCA_035275585.1 Steroidobacteraceae bacterium
GATTACCGCCGACGATTCTGCCGGACACCGCAGCCTGGATGGAGTGGTACGAGCGTACCAACGGCAAGCCGTTCGGCAGCGGGTTCGAGCTGGAAGAGGCCGGTCCGCTTGCCGACGGACGTTTTGCGTCGAACCGGGTTGCAGCGGCGGTCGAGCGTTCGCGGGATGCGTTCCTGCTGCAGGCCATCGCGGATCACTTGAACGAAGGCCAGAGCGTGCTGGTCGTGTTCGGGGAAAGCCACTTGATGAGGCTGCGCCCCGCGCTCGACGCGATGCTCGGCCCGGCCTGCTATGTCGGCGGCGATCTGGCGGCGGCCGCGAGCGGCGAGTGTTAGGCGGCCCGTAGGTCGGCCTTCAGCCCAACACGCTAGAATTGGGCATCGATGCTGCCCGTTCGCCATGAAACGCCCTCTTGACCGCTACGCCGAGAAGCGGTCGTTCACACGCACGCCGGAGCCGGCGCCGAAGCTGCCGGCCGGCCGGCGCGGGCCGCTGCTGTTCGTGATCCAGAAGCACGCGGCGCGCCGCCTGCACTACGACTTCCGCCTCGAGCTCGACGGCGTGCTCAAGTCGTGGGCCGTGCCGAAGGGCCCGTCGCTCGAGTATGGCGACAAGCGGCTCGCGGTCGAGGTCGAGGACCATCCGTTCGACTACGGCTCGTTCGAGGGCGTGATTCCCGCGAAGGAATACGGTGCGGGCAACGTCATCGTCTGGGACTGCGGTGTGTACTCGCCGGACGAGGACAACCGCTACTCGTTCGGCAATCGTGAGGAGGCGGAGGAGCGCGTTCGCACCGAGCTTGCCGAGGGCAAGCTGAACTTCTTTCTGCGCGGCGAGAAGCTGAAGGGGTCGTTCGCGCTGGTGCGCACGTCGTCGGACAAGCAGTGGCTGCTGCTGAAACACAAGGATCGATTCGTGAGCAGCGGTAGCGACGTGCTGGCGCGCAGCCGTTCGGTGCTTTCCGGGCGGTCGCTCGACGAGCTCGCCGGCAACGGCACACAGCGCCTCGACGCGGCGGTACTGGGGCCGACTGGCTCGCCTGAGGCGATGCCGAAGAAGCTCGAACCGATGCTGGCCGAGATCGGCGATGAGCCCCGTTCCGATCCCCAGTGGCTGTACGAGCCGAAGGTGGATGGCTATCGCGTGATCGCTTTCGTCCAGGAGGGCGTGGCGCGCCTGCAGTCCCGCCGCGGCATCGATCTCACCACCGCATTTCCCGAAATCGTCGCCGACCTGCAGGCGCAGGCCGTCGACTCGATGATCGTCGACGGCGAGATCGTCGCGCTCGACACGACCGGCCGTCCCTCGTTCAATGCCCTGCAGAACCGGCGCGAGCTGAAGACCCCGGCGGAGCTCGCCGCCGCGCAACGCGAGTCCCCGGTCATCCTGTTGTGCTTCGACCTGCTGCATTTCGCCGGAATCAATCTGCGCGGCGCGCCGTATCTCGATCGGCGGCGGTATCTGTCGCAGTGCTTGCTGCCTACCGCGCATCTGCAGCTGGTCCACACCTCGGACAACGCCGAGAAACTCTACGCCGCATCGCTCGCCAGCGGCTTCGAAGGCATCGTCGCCAAGCGCAAGGACAGTCCGTATCAGCCGGGCAAGCGCTCGGGCGCATGGCTCAAGCTGAAAGCGACGCAGACCGCGGAGTTTGTCGTCGGCGGCTACACGAAGGGGAAGGGTGCGCGCGAAGCGCTCGGCTCGCTGCTGCTCGGCTACTGGACCGGCAGCAAGCTGCATTTCGCGGGTCACGTCGGCTCCGGCCTGGACGACCGCGTCATCGCGGAGCTGGGCAAGCGGTTTGCAAAGCTCGAGCGCAAGGCCCCGCCGTTCGTCGAAAAGCCGCCGCTGCAACGGCCGACGATCTGGCTCGATCCCGAGCTGGTCGTGGAAGTGAGCTTCAGCGAGTGGACGCCGGACGGCATGTTGCGCGCACCGGTGTTCGAGCGCGTGCGCGACGACATCGAGTCCCGCAGCATCAAGGGTGGACCGAAGGCGAAGCGCGCCAAGCCAGCGCGCCTCGCGACGCCGCCGAACGAAGTCGCCGAGGTTCTGCAGCAGCTCGAGAACAAAGCGAAGAGCTTCGACCTGGTGGTCGGCGGCGCGAAGCTGAGGCTCACGAACCTCGATCGCGTCTACTGGCCGGCGAATCCCGAGGCGCAACAGCCGGCGATCACGAAGCGTGACCTGGTCCGCTATCTCGCCGCCGTCTCGCGCTACATGCTGCCGCATCTGCGCGACCGGCCGCTGACGATGATCCGCATGCCGGAGGGCATCACCGGCGAGCGCTTCTATCAGAAGCACTGGGAGCAGGCGCGTCCCGATTTCGTGCAGATGGTGAGCGTGTACTCCGGGCACAAGGACGAGAAGCATCAGTACGTCGTCGCCAACAATCTGCCGACGCTGCTGTGGCTCGGCCAGAGCGGCACGCTGGAGTTCCACGTGTGGCACTCGCGCGCGAACGTAGCGCCCGACGCGGCGAACAAGAACACCGACTACGACAGCTCCGAGGAATCCCTGTCGGACTCGGTGCTGAACTATCCGGACTACCTGGTGTTCGACATCGATCCCTACATCTACTCCGGCAAGGAAGCGGCGGGCGAGGAACCGGAGTTCAACAAGAAGGGTTTCGAGGGCGGGCGACGCGTCGCCTTCTGGCTGCACGCGCTGTTGAAGCAGATGTCGCTGGAAGCTGTGGTGAAGACGTCAGGCAAGACCGGCCTGCACGTGTTCGTGCCGATCAACCGCACCGTCACCTTCGACGGCGCCCGGCAGATCACCGAGATGGTCGGGCGGCACCTGCTCAAGGAGCACCCGAAGGAGATCACGATGGAGTGGGCGACCCAGAAGCGCACCGGCAAGATCTTCATCGACCACAACATGAACGTGCGCGGCAAGACGCTGCGGGTCGCCTATTCTCCCTGTGGCTCGCCGGGCGCCACGGTGTCCATGCCCTTGACCTGGGAGGAGCTGGAGGCGGCCGAGCCGACGGACTTCGCCATTAATAATGTGCTGGCGCGATTGGAAAAGTCCGGGGACCGGTGGCATGATGCGCTCTCGGCAAAACAGAGTCTTGCAGACGCTTTCGGAAGTAACGGGCGAACAAAGTAGGCACATATCCATGGCCGCACCACGCTCCATCGGTTCTCTCACGGTCTCGTTCGGACTGGTCGCCATTCCGGTGAAGCTGTACACCGCGACCCAATCCCAGAACGCGATCTCCTTCAACATGCTGCACAAGGAGTGCGGCTCGCGCCTCAAGCAGCAGTACGTCTGCATCAAGGACGGCTCGATCGTCGAGCGCGACGAGATGGTCAAGGGCTACGAGTTCGCCAAGGACCAGTACGTGCAGTTCACGCCGGAAGAGATCAAGGCGCTCGAAGAGGCCGGCTCGCACTCGGTGGAGATCTCGGAGTTCGTGCCGGTCGAGTCGATCGATCCGGTGTACTTCGACAAGACGTACTACCTCTCGCCCGACAAGGGCGCGAACAAGCCGTATGGCCTGCTCATCGAAGCGATGAAAGAAGCGAAGCTCGCGGCGGTCGGCCGCTGGGCGACGCGCGGCAAGGCATACATCGTGCTGATCCGCCCGATCAACGACGTGCTGACGATGCAGCAGCTGCACTTCGCAGCGGACGTGCGGCCGTCGACCGACGTCGAAGTGCCGAAGACCGAAGTGAAGCCGGCGGAGCTCAAGCTCGCGAAGCAGCTGATCGAACAGCAGACGTCCGAGCGCTTCGACCCGGCTGCTTACACGGACGAGCATCGCGGCCGCATCCAGGCCGAAATCCAGAAAAAAGTCGAAGGACAGGAGATTTCCGTGGCTGAGATCCAACCCGAGAGCACCGGCAAGGTCATCGACCTGATGGAAGCGCTGCGCGCCAGCCTGGAGCGCACCGAGTCGGCGAAAGAAACCGCCGCCAAGCTCGGCCCGCGCAAGGAAGCGAAGCGCGTCGAGCAACCTGCGAAGACCGCACGCAAAGCCAGTCGCCGGTAACCCTCGCCAGGGCTTCCGATGCAGACTTACAGCGTGCGGGACATCGAACGAGTCCTGCGGCTGTCTCGCAGCACCATTCGAGGTCTCATAGACGTCGGCTTCGTCACGCCGACGCGCGGGCCGCG
>DATEML010000088.1:0-8078 GCA_035275585.1 Steroidobacteraceae bacterium
GGCGCCGAGAACCTGCTCGATGAGTACCCCGATCCGAATACGCCGAACGCGAATCCGACCGGCACCACGTCGTTCTCGAACTACTCCCCGTTCGGCCGCTCGGGCCGGTTCGTCTACGGAAGGATGAGCTACAGGTTCTGAAGGAGGCGCTCAGCGTAGGGATTCTCCGCAGCGATGGCGTAAACGTCTGGCCGATTGCGATTCAGGAAGCAAGAACGCAATGACGATGACCACGCTCACACACTGGGAACCACCGCCATGCTCGACGCCGAGGAATACTTTCATCTTGCGCTGCACGCGAGCGCGGTGGGCAACCATCACGCCTGCATGACCTACCTGGAAGAGGTGCTGCAGCGTGAGCCGCGCAACGCGCGGGCGATCTACCTGCTCGCCGTCCAGCACGCCGAGCTGGGCCTGACGCGACGCGCGATCAGCGGCATCAAGGCCGCGTTGTCGATCGACGCGGATCTCGAACTCGCGCGCTTCCAGCTCGGCCTGCTGCTGATGTTCGACAGGAACGATCCCCGCGAGGCGAAGCACTACCTCGAGCGGCTGTGTGGCAGCCAGAATCTGGCGCTGCGAGCGTATTCCGAAGCGCTGATTGCGATTGTCGATAACGCGCCGGTGCTCGCGCGGCAGAAGCTCGCCATCGGCTTGTCGGAGTCGCCGGCCGATTCGCCGTTGTCCGCGTTGATGCGCCGGCTGTTCGAGCGCATGCCGAACAGTGGCGCCCTGCCCAACGTCAGCGAGCTGGCGTCGCAATGCCCGCTCACTTGCCCGCCGACCGTTTCGTGATTCGCGCGTCGATGTCTGGTCCCGCCCGCGATATTCGATCTACTGGATGAAATGATATTACGTTCACTGCCGGACCTTGCCCAGAGCAACGCCGAGTTTCAAAGCTGGTTCCAGTCGAAGTGGGGCCGTGAGCATTGCATCGTCTGGGGGCGCGCGCAGGTCGCGGACTTCGGGCCCTGCACGCACACGCTGTCGATCCGCGCCGCCTGGGGCGGTGTCGAGCACTGCTACGTCAACGGCCGCACGCTGGCTGTCGACGACGACAATTTCCTGATCCTGAATCACGGGCAGATCTACGGCACGAGCATCCGCTCGGTGCAGCCGGTCGAGTCGCTCTCGATCTGTTTCAAGCCGGAGCTGGCGGAGCAGGTGTACAGCGAAGCGTCCGCTTCGATCGAGCAGACGCTCGCGCGCGGTGACGAACCGGCAGAGCGTACGCCGGACTTCATGGAGAACCTGCATCCGCACGACAACTGCGTCAGCCCGGTGCTGCGCTTCATCCGTGCGCACGTGAGTCGCGGCGTCGACGACGAGGCGTGGTATGACGAGCAGCTGCTATTCCTGCTCGGGCGCATGCAGTGCCATCATCAACGTCTGCTGGAGCAGGTCGATCGTCTCGCGCTGATCCGTCCGGCGACGCGCCGCGAAGTGTATCGGCGGGTCTCTCTCGCGACCGATTTCCTGCACACGCACTACGCCCAGGATGTCGACCTGAGCACACTCGCGAAGGTTGCGTACCTTTCCAAGTATCACTTCCTGCGCCTGTTCACGCTCGTGCATGGCGTGACGCCGCGCACCTACCTGCAGCGCAAGCGCATCGGGGTGGCGATCCGCCTGCTCGAGTCCACGCGTATGACGATGAGCGAAGTCTCCGCGAGCGTTGGCTTCGCGGAAGAATCGACGCTGGTCCGACAGATGCGACGCTGGACCAAGCTCACGCCTCGACAAGTTCGCGCGCGCGTCGTGGCGAGCGCAGACCGGCGCATTACGAACAGTGACTCGTGGCCGACGGCGTACGTTCCGACGAAAGGCGTTCCTATCCCCGGGCCATGAGCCGGCCGGCCGTCGTTCGGTCACGGGTCACCGAAACTCGCAAGATAGGTAGCCCCGGCGCGAAAAATGGGTAGTGCCTGCCGATCCGCCGGCGGTGGTCTCGCCTCACCATGTCGCCATGCTGCGGTCACGGTTCTTTTGTTTGGGGCTACTAATGGCGTTGCCGGCAATCGGTGCGGCGGGGCCGGATGAGGCCGGCAAGGTCCGTACGGCGATCCAGGCTCACGATCCCGCCGCGCAAGTCTCCGCGCCGTCGCGCTCACCCGTCAGCGGCATGTACCTGACGTCCATCGACGGCGTGTCCGGCTACGTGAGCGCGGATGGTCGCTACTTCATTGTCGGTGACATGCTCGACCTCGCTTCGCACAGCAACGTCACCGAGCACCAGCGGCAAGCAACGCGGCATTCGTTGCTGCAGAAGGTCGCGCCGGGCGAAGCAATCCTGTTCACGCCAGCGAAGCCGAAGCACACGATCATTGTCTTCACCGATGTCGATTGTCCGTACTGCCGCAAGTTGCACGGCGAGCTCGCACAGCTGCTGGCGCGCGGCATTGCCGTGCGTTACATGGCATTCCCGCGGTCCGGGCCGAACACGAAAGCATGGAAGGCGATGGCGGCGGTCTGGTGTTCGAACGACCGGCGCGATGCACTGACGCGCGCAACACGCGGCGATGACGTGACTACACCAAGCTCCTGTAGCGATGCAGTCATTGCGAAGCACTACGCGCTTGGACAGCAGCTCGGGATTCCCGGTACTCCGATGATCGTTCTGAGCGACGGAACCTCGCTCGGAGGTTACATGCCACCCGACCAGCTGCTCGCGGCGCTGAACGCGCACGCGGCTGAAGAGGGCGCCGAACCGTGACTCGCGACCGGCGGCATCGTCCGACAGAGAGCCTTGACTATCCCCGGCAATCTCTCCGGCGGCCGACTGGTCGCGAGTCGCCCCTGCTCATCTCCACCGCGTCAACCGCGCAGCGCAATCGCAAAGAATGCTATTGCCATGAGAACAGCAGCGATATGAAAGAAGCGAGTCAGTTGAGTCATGAGTGTCCCTTCCGGTCCAGTGTCCGGGCATCACTTTAGGGTGTGTCACGGACGGGACCAATCCGCTGCCAGGAATCACACTGAGGACTGTGTATCAGCAATCGAAGTCGCTCACCCCAACACCATCGTCTAATCGACCGCCGGCCATTGCCTCAGGCTAGATGGGCTGGCGCCACAGTCACGAGAGGATTGGCCATGAGAAGCAAGAACAAGCTCACGATTGCGGTGACCACTGCAATGCTCGCCACCCTGGCCAGCACGGCGGTTTACGCGCAGGACAAGTACGCGCTGAAGTCGCCGGGCGGAATCGCCTTCGCCGACTTCAAGGGCTACGAGGACTGGGCGACGATCTCGTCCGCCAAGGCACAGGTGGATCCCAAGGAGCTCAAAGTGATCGTCGGCAATCCGACCATCATCAACGCCTTCAAGTCCGGCGTGCCGGGCAACGGTAAAGTGTTCCCGGACGGCTCCAAGATCGCGAAGCTCCAGTGGAAGCCGAAGAAGAGCACGGAAGCGCCGTTCGACGTGCAGGTGCCAGACACCTTTTCGCAGGTGTTCTTCATGGAAAAGGACAGCAAGCGATTTGCAGATAGCGGTGGGTGGGGTTACGCAGTCTTCAACTACGACCCGAAGACCGACAAGTTCACGCCCGATGCTGCCCCCGCGAACTGCGGATACGCGTGCCATACGCCGGTAAAAGCGAAGGATTACGTCTTCCATCCGTACCAGAAACGCTGAAGCAACTGTCGGCGGTGCGAGACAGGGATTCCGTGGACGTGGGATGTGCGTCTTCTTTGCCCTGACGGTTGCGCTATCTTCGGCGTTTCCTGGAGGAGCGCGAGGAACGCAGCATGTCGCATGCCGTCAGTCTGGAGCCGACGCAAGCCAGGGCAGATCACGCGACCGTCGACGCGATTGCGAAGGAGACCTCGACGTCGCTCGACGTCGTGCAAGCTCTATATGAAGAAGAGGTCGCGTCGCTCTCCGCGCACGCGACCATCAAGCAGTTCGTGGGCGTCATCGCAACTCGGCGCGTGAAGCAGCACCTCAGGCATCACCGCCCAGACGCCTCCTTCGAATAGCGATCCGCCGGGTGGACATTTGCAAAATTCGGCAGCATCGCGCGCCGCGCAGCATCGAACGCCTGCCACTGATCCACATTGGGGAGTGACGGCAAGGTCACCGCCTCGCGCCGGTCGAAGCCGACGAGGGCGGCGTCGACCATCTCGTTGACGTCCATCATCGCGCCCAGTCCCTTCGTGTCGCGGCCCGAGCGTTCCCAGATCTCCGTACGTGTCCCCGCAGGCAGCACCGCCTGCACATAGATGCCGCGCGGACCAAGCTCGCTTTGCAGGTTCTGCGAAAGCGCCAGCACGTACGACTTGGTTGCGCCATAGGCGCCCAGCGGGAACTCTGGAGCGAGCGCGAGCACGGAAGCGACATTGATGATCGCTCCGCCGCCTTGCCGCAGATAACGCGGGACGATGGCACCGACCAGCCGCGTGAGTGCAGTTACATTCAGGCGCAGCAAGCGCTCGATGTCGTCGAGATCCGGGTTCGCAAAGCTGCCGTGCGTGGCGATGCCCGCATTGTTGACGAGCACGCCGATGCGCTCGTCCTCGTGCACGCGTGATTCGACGCGCGCGAGGTCGGCAGGCGCGGTCAGGTCGGCCTTCAGGATATCGATGTCGACGCGCGTCTGCTGCTCGAGTCGCTCGGCTAGCGCACGCATGCGAGCCTCGTCGCGCGCGACGAGCACGAGGTCATGGCCGCGATGGGCAAACCGGTCCGCGTAGGTCGCGCCGATACCGGTCGAGGCACCGGTGATGAGGACCTTGGGTAGTTGCGTAGACATGATGGCTTCGAGCTCCTAGAATGCATTAATGATGACCGTCATCAATATATTGATGATGGGTGTCATCATTGTCCAAGTCGCAAAAGGCATGTCGTCATGAAGGTCAGTCGCAAGCAGGTGCAGCAGAATCGCCAGCGCATCCTGGAGGCGGCCGCCCGGCTGTTTCGCGAGCGCGGCCTCGATGGCGTCAGCGTCGCGGAGGTGATGCAGGCCGCCGGCCTGACGCACGGCGGCTTCTATGGGCATTTCGACTCCAAGGACGCTCTCATCCTGGAGGCGCTCGGGCATCAGAAATCTGTGCGCTGGCGCAAGCGGGCGGACGAGGGCGGCACGGCCGACTACATCGATGCCTATCTCAGTACCAGCCATCGGGACGATCCGGGCGGCGGTTGCCCGGTCGCCGGCCTGAGCTCGGCAGCGGCGCAAGCATCGGCAGACGTCCGCGCCAGCCTGACCGGAACAATCCGGCGCGAGTTCGATCGGTTCAGCGCAGCTGCGCACGGCACGGCGGCGCAACGCCGGCGTGAAGGCATCGCTACCTACGCTGCCATGGTGGGAGCCGTCGTGCTCTCGCGTATCGTCGATGACAAAGGGCTGTCGCAGGAGATTCTGGCCGCGACACGCAAGTCGGTCGATTAGACGATGGCGTTGCCGTAGTGGAGGGGATGCATGAGCACCAGAACAGTTGTCGTGACCACGAGCGGGGTGAAGTACGTTCAGGACGTAGCGATCGGTCCGCACGCGCTGCATGTGGACGAACCAGAGGCTGCAGGGGGTCGGGATGCAGGTCCCAGTCCGTACGAGCTGTTGCTCGCCGCGCTCGGCACGTGCACTGCCATTACGGTCCAGATGTACGCCGACCGTCGGCAATGGCCGTTGCGGAGCGTCAATGCGCGCCTGGCGCATGCCAGGAACCATGCGGATGATTGCGCGCAATGCACCACTGCATCTCCGCGGCTGGATCGAATCGTTCTGGAGCTCTCCCTGGAGGGCGATCTCTCCGACGAGCAGCGGCGCCGCTTGATCGACGTAGCCGCTCGCTGCCCGGTTCACAACACACTTGCAGCGCCGATCTCGATCAATATGCGCGAGAGGATGTAGGTCGAAAACCTTAGCGCGGCGCTACCATTGTTCAATAGTCCCGGACGCGGACATGTGGTTTCCTTGAGGCGTAGGCAGGAAGTGAGAGAGCTCGCCGTGAGCATCAAGTACTACACGCATTTCAAACTGAAGGAGAGCCAGCCCGGCGCCATGAAGGAATACTCTGGCGTGGTCGAGGTGACACGTGCCCTATCGGGCAGCGACGTGAAGGCAGCCGCAATGGCTCTTGCCAGAAACTTCGAATGCGAGTCCAGGGACGTCAGCGTCCTGCAGTGGTCGCGCTTGCAGTGAGCCGCGAGTTGCACTCACGCGTCGTCAGGCCTTCATGATCGGATCGTGCCAGCCGCCCCTGGGCGTGACGCGTGCGACTTCGTTCGGTCCCCAGGTTCCGGGATCGTATTCGTAGAGCTCAGTTCCGGCCTGCACGACGGGGTCGACGATCCGCCACGCTTCCTCGATGTAGTCCTCGCGCGCAAACAATATCTGATCGCCGGCGATCGCATCGGTCAACACGCGCTCGTACGCATCGACTTCATTGTTACCGGGACGTCGGCTCGCCAGCAGCTCGACAGTGTCGCTGTCATCATTGACCCGGGGATCCATGACGTTGAGCACCATGGCCAGCTCGATGTCCGGGCCGATGCGGAAGCGCAGGTGATTCGGTTCGGTGGGAATCCGAAAGAGGTCGGGCGGACGGCGCAGTCGCGCAACGATTTCGGTGCAGGTCACGGGCAGCGACTTACCGGCGCGGATATAGAAGGGCACGCCCTCCCAGCGCCAGTTATCCACGCTCAAGCGCAGCGCGGCGAAGGTCTCCACCCGCGAATCGGCGGCCACGCCGGGCTCCTTGCGGTAACCGCGGAACTGCCCACGCACGACGTGCTGCGGCTCGAGCGGCGCAATCGACTTGAGCACCTTCACTTTGTCATCGCGTACGGAGTCGCTGTCGATGCGCGCGGGCGCCTCCATCGCGATGAGCGCCAAGACCTGGAAGAGATGGTTCTGCACGACGTCGCGGATGGCGCCCGTCTCTTCGTAGAAGGCCCCGCGTCCCTGGATGCCGAAATTCTCCGCCATGGTGATCTGCACGCTCTCGACGTGGTGGCAATTCCAGAAAGACTCCAGCAGCGGGTTCGTGAAGCGCGAGAACAACAGGTTGCGCACCGGCGCTTTGCCGAGGTAGTGGTCGATGCGGAAGATGTGATGCTCGTCGAACGTCCGCAGCAGAATGCGGTTGAGGGACTGTGCGGACACCAGGTCGCGGCCAAACGGCTTCTCGACGATGACGCGCGAGCCCGCTGGCGCACAACCTGCGCGCGCCAGGTGCTCGACGACTTTGCCGAACAGTGCGGGCGGTATCGCGAGATAGTGAGCGGGACGAGATGCCGTGCCGAGCAGCTTGCGCAACTCCGCGAAGGTCCCGGCTTCGGCATAGTCGCCGTCGACGTAGCGCAGCAGGCGCATCAGTTTTTCGAACGCGGCGGAATCGTAGCCGCCTTGCTTCTCGATGCTTTCTCGCGCGCGCGCCTGCAGCTGTTCGAGTCCCCAGCCGCTCTTGGCGACACCGATGACCGGAACATCGAGCACGCCGCGTTTCACCATGGCCTGCAGCGACGGAAAGACCTTCTTGTAGGCGAGATCGCCGGTCGCGCCGAAGAACACGATGGCGTCGCAGGACAGCTCACTCATCGAGGCTTCTCGACGTGTCCGCCGAATTGATAGCGCATCGCGCAGAGCAGCTTGTCCTGGAACGCCGCGTTGCCGCGCGAGCTGAAGCGCTCGTACAGCGCAGTCGTGAGCACCGGAGCGGGGACTCCTTCGTCGATCGCAGCCTGGATGGTCCAGCGGCCTTCGCCGGAATCGGCCACCTGACCCGAAAACGTCGCAAGCGTCGGATCCTCGGCCAGCGCTGTCGCGGTCAAGTCGAGCAGCCACGAAGAAATCACGCTGCCGCGCCGCCAGACCTCGGTGACGTCCGCGAGATTGATCTCGTACTGATAGTGTTCGGGATTGCGCAGCGGCGCCGTTTCAGCGTCGACCGCGCGCGCCTGCTTGCCAGTGTTCGCGGCACGCAGCACTCCGAGGCCCTCGGCGTACGCGGCCATGATTCCGTACTCGATGCCGTTGTGGACCATCTTCACGAAGTGGCCGGCGCCGCTTTGTCCGCAGTGCAGGTAGCCTTGCTCGGCCGTGCCCTCGAGCTTCTCGCGGCCGGGAGTGCGCTCGA
>DATEML010000089.1:0-13428 GCA_035275585.1 Steroidobacteraceae bacterium
CCTACTTCACCGGCATGACGATGAAGCCCGGCGCGGTCTCCGACATCCGCAACGCGCGCGTGCTGGCGCTGCTCGGCGATTCGGTCACGACCGACCACATCTCGCCGGCCGGCGACATCTCGAAGTCCAGCCCCGCCGCGAAGTACCTGGTGTCGCTCGGCGTGCAGCCGGCGGACTTCAATTCGTACGGCGCGCGGCGCGGCAATCACGAAGTGATGATGCGCGGTACGTTCGCGAACATCCGGCTGCGCAACCAGCTGGCACCCGGCACCGAGGGCGGCGTCACCGTGCACGTGCCGAGCAACGAGCAGATGAGCATTTACGACGCGGCGATGCGCTACAAGCAGGAAGGAACGCCGCTGGTCGTGCTGGCCGGCAAGGAGTACGGCACCGGCTCGTCGCGCGACTGGGCCGCGAAGGGCACGATGCTGCTCGGCGTGCGGGCCGTGATCGCCGAGAGCTTCGAGCGCATCCACCGCTCGAACCTGATCGGCATGGGCGTGCTGCCGCTGCAGTTCAAGGAAGGACAGACCGCGCAGTCGCTCGGCCTCACGGGCAAGGAGAGCTTCGAGATCATCGGCCTGAACGGCGGCGCGGCGAAGGTCGTGACCGTGGTCGCGACGCCTGCGTCGGGCGCGCCGATCAAGTTCGAAGTGCGCGTGCGCATCGACACTCCGAAAGAGCGCGAGTACTTCCAGCACGGCGGCATCCTGCACTACGTGCTGCGGCAGCTGGCGTCGTCGAGCAAGGCAGCGTGACGGAGTGTCGGAAGTGACGGAGTGACGACGTCAGAGGTTCGCGTCACGTCGTCACTTCGTCACTACGTCACTAGAGGTTTCATATGACCGAGCACGTCAAGATCGCCGTCGAAGACAACGTACTGCGCATCAAGCTGGCGCGGCCCGACAAGAAGAACGCGTTGACCAACGCGATGTACGTCGCCGTCGGCGAAGCGCTCACGCGCGCCGAAAGCGATCCGGCGGTGCGGGTCGTGCTGTTCGAGGGCGAAGGCGACGCGTTCACGGCCGGCAACGACATCGCCGAGTTCGCTGCTGTCGCCGCCGGCACGCGTTCGCGCGCCGACATGCAGACGCACATCTTCCTCGAAGCGCTGGCGCGCGGCACGAAGCCCTATGTCGCAGCCGTGCACGGGCTGGCAGTCGGCGTCGGCGTCACGATGCTGATGCACTGTGATGTCTCTTACGTTGCCGAGGACGCACGCCTGTCGACGCCGTTCGTCAATCTCGCGCTCGTTCCAGAGGCAGCTTCGACCTTGCTCATTCCCGCGCGCATCGGCTATGCGCGCGCGTTCCAGCTCTTCGCATTCGGCGAGCCGCTCGATGGCAAGACAGCGGCTGCGATGGGATTGGTCACGGCGGCGCTGCCCGCCGCCGAAGTCCGCCCGAGGGCACTCGCAGCGGCCAAGGCGCTCGCCGCGAAACCCGCCGGCGCGCTGCAGGCGACCAAGAAGCTGATGCGTGACTCGGCTGCCATCCTGGCCGTGATGGCGCGCGAGGGAGATGCCTTCGGGCACCGCCTGCGCACCGCCGAAGCTGCCGAAGCGTTCCGCGCGTTCGCCGAGCGACGCGCGCCCGACTTCACCAAGATCCAGGGCTGAGCCGGCGCAGGCGCGCGATGCCGGAGCCGTTCGCAACGCCGATCCAGGATACGGGCACGGAACTGATCGGCCCGCTGCGCGCGCCGCGGCAGATGCTCGCGGCCCAGAAATACGACGATCACACCTCGATTCACGATAACGAGACCGCACAGAAGTTCGGCTTCAAGGGCGGCACGATCGAGGGTCCGACGCATTTCAGCCAGTTCGTCCCGCTGTGCGTGGCGCTGTGGGGATCGCGCTGGCTCGAACAGGGATCGCTGTCGGCGCATTACCGCAACGCGTGCTTCGAAGGGGAGAAAGTCCGCGCGCTCCTCGCGAAGCCGCACGGTGAGGCAACGCAGACGACGATCCGCCTGGAGCGAGAGGACGGTACGGAGATCCTGCGCGGTACAGCCGCCGTCGGCGGCAACAATCCACCCTCCGCGCTGGAGCAACGCATCAGCGAGCTCAGCCCACCGCAGAACCCGGTGATCCTGCGTGACGTACCGGTGGGCATGCGCACGAAGCGCGTCAGCGTGCGCATGGATGCTACTCAACACATGGGCGCGCTCTATCCCTTCTCGCTCGCGCAGAAGCTCGACGTGATCACCGAGCCTTCGCCGTGGTACACGACAGCAGGCGCGGGCAGCTCGCCGTGGCAGCGAGCGATCATCCCGATCGAAATGGTCAGCGTGCTGCTGAACTATTCGAGCGACGCGGCGTCGTTTCCCGTTCGCAAGCCAGTCGTCGGCCTGTTCGCGGATCAGGAGATCCGCATGCACAACGGGCCGCTGTTCGTCGGTCAGCCCTACGAGATGGATCGCGAAGTGGTAGCGCTCAGCGGCAGCCGGCGCACCGAGAGCCTGTGGATCCGCACGCGCGTGTTTGCGCTCGGCGGTGAGGAAGTGCTCGCGACGATGCTGCTGAATGCCGCGTACATGAAGGACTCGTATCCGGGATACGAGGACGAAGCGAAAAAGAGTCAGGCTAAAGCCTGATGCCCCAAGGCGAGCGGGAACGCGAGCCGAGGTAATCCCGCGGGACCCACACTCAGCGCCGCCATTTCTGCAGCTTTTGCGCGGGGCGCTGCGGGGCGCGCTGCAGGCGGATCGGCAGACGGGGCGGCTCCGGCTCGTCTTCGACGAGCCACTTCTCCTTGAACGCCTGCAGCGCCTCCTGCTGCACGGCCGCGTGGCGCGTCGAAAGCAGCAGCGACGAAGGCGCGCACACGCGCGCACGAATCAAACCCAGATCCGCGGCCGCGTCGAACAGGCTCGGGTACCAGCTCTGCCAGCCCGGCAACAAGCTCTCGACCTGCTCGCGCAGGTTGAGGCGCTGGGGCGGTTCGGGCAGTCGACTCATGGCCGCCCTTTTTTACCACGAAGCTCACTGCAACTGCAGTCCTTGCATCACGGCGAATCTGTGCTAACAGTAGGCGGCACTGATCCCAGTCGATACCAATCGATCCGCCGTGTGACGAGCATCACTGCAGCGAGCGCGACGAACAGCACGATGGCGCCGAGCAGCAGTGCGTAGTCCTCGGACAACACGAGGGCATACAGCAGCGCGTACACGCCGCTCATCGCAACTCCTGCAACACCGCCGCGGATCGAGCTGCGCAACGCACCCGCCAAGTACACTCCTATCAGCACGACCAGTGCGACTGCCGCAGTGACGTACGCCGCTGCGAACGAGATGTGCTCGGACAGCGCGATCAGCAACAGATAGAAGATGCTCAGCGCGAGACCGATGAGCAGATACTGCAGCGGATGCAGCGGATTGCGCGTGACCTGCTCCCACGCAAAGAACGTGAGGAAGGTCAGCGCAATGAACAGCAGCGCATATTTCACTGCGCGTTCCCCCCGCTGATACACGTCGACCGTCTGATAGAGCCCGACGCCGAACGCGGACTCCGTCAGCGACGCCTCGTTGACGTCGAACTCGCTCCACGCTTGTGCGTACGAGCGGTTGAGCTCGAGCACCTGCCAGCGGGCGTCGAACCCGGATGCGGTGATCGTGTGCTCGGCCGGCAGGAACGCGCCGTGAAACGACGGATGCGGCCAGTTGGAATGCAGCTGCAGCGTCGTCGTGCTGCCGAGCGGCAGCATCGACAAGTCGCGGCTGCCTGCGATCGTCGCGTGAAACTCGAAGGCGCTCGGCGCACCTTCGATCAGCGCCGTCAGATCGATCGGCGTTTCGATGCCGCGGTAGACGGCCGCTCTGCCCGGCCCGAGCTTGACCTGCTGACCGGCGAACGAGGCCTGCGTCACCTCGCGCAGGCTGCGCACTTGCGACATTGGCAACAGCAGACGGCTCTGGTTCCAGAAATACTGCACGTCGGCGGCCGGCTTGCCGACCAGCGCGCGCAACGACTCGTAGTCGAACTCGCCCGTGAGCCGCACATCGGCGAGGTACACGGGCACGGCATAGATGCCGACGTAGCGCGCCTCGTCCTGGAGCTTGAGATCGATCTTCATGTCGAGACGCGCGGGCAAGAGGTATAGATCGCTGCGCACCAGCCTCGTGATGTCCTTGTCGTCGACCCTCTCGACCACGGTTCTCTGCGTCGGGACGATCAGCATCGGTCCGCCGACCACAATGTTGCCGCCCCACCCTTCCGCGACGCGTGCGTAAGCCTGCTCCCGCAGCGCGGCGCGCTCGCTCACCAGGCCGCGCAACATCGCGAGCGGCACGAGCAGCAGCAATACGATGGCGCCGATCACGACCGCTTTGAGGGTCACGGAACCCGATTCGCCCAGCCGGAACGCCATGCGCGTCACTCCCCCGTTTGTGTGTTGCCGGGGAGCCTGCGCCGGCAAGAGGGCAATCCCCCGACGCAATTCGGGCGAACTATGGCGCACGGGCACGGTCAAGAATCCGCAGCACGCTGCCGTGCGTAGGGCAACGTGATAGTTTGGCTTCCGTGAGACCAGGAGTCCCGCGCAATGTTGATCCGACGATCCCGACCCGGCGACTCGGCGGCGATCCGCCCTTCCGAGATCACGCCTGAATCGGTCTATCTGAATCGACGCCGA
Source organism: Steroidobacteraceae bacterium (assembly GCA_035275585.1). Lineage (GTDB taxonomy): Bacteria > Pseudomonadota > Gammaproteobacteria > Steroidobacterales > Steroidobacteraceae > Steroidobacter. Next base: position 4,633 of record DATEML010000089.1, read on the forward strand.
CTGTTGCAGGCTGCACTCGCTGCCGGCGTCGCCGGTCTCGGCGGCGCGTGGACGGAGCCCGCGCCCGCCGCAGTTGCGGCGCTCGAATACAAGCGCAACGACAAGTACAGCCTGAGCGAGGCGCCGAACAGCTACGAGGACATCACCTCGTACAACAACTTCTACGAATTCGGCGTCGACAAGGGCGCGCCGGCCGCGCACTCCGGAAGCTTCAAGCCCGCACCCTGGTCGGTCGCGGTCAGCGGCGAATGCGAGGACAAGGGCACGTTCGCGCTCGAAGACCTGCTCAAGGGCCACGCACTGGAAGAGCGCGTCTACCGCCTGCGCTGCGTCGAAGCGTGGTCGATGGTGATTCCGTGGATCGGCGTGCCGCTGGCAGACGTGCTGAAACGCTTCAAGCCGACATCGAAGGCGAAGTACGTCGCGTTCAAGACCGTGATGCGCCCGGCGGAGATGCCGGGGCAGCGTTATCCGGTGCTGGAATGGCCGTACGTCGAGGGGCTACGCATCGACGAGGCGACGCACCCGCTCGCAATCCTGGCCGTCGGTCTGTACGGCAAGACGCTGCCGAACCAGAACGGCGCGCCGCTGCGGCTGATCACGCCGTGGAAGTACGGCTTCAAGGGCATCAAGTCGATCGTCGAGATCCGCTTCATCGAGCGCCAGCCGCCGACGTCGTGGAACATCTCGGCGCCGCACGAATACGGCTTCTACGCCAACGTCAACCCGAACGTCGATCATCCGCGCTGGAGCCAGGCGCGCGAGCGGCGTATCGGCCGCGGGGTGTTCGACTCGCGCGTGCCCACACTCATGTTCAATGGCTACGAGAAGGAAGTGGCCGGGCTCTACAAGGGCATGGACCTGAAGAAATTCTATTGATGCCGTCCGCGACCGTCGTCCGCCGGGTGCTCAAGCCGGCGTTGTTCGTGCTGTGCCTGCTGCCGCTCGCCTCGCTGGTGTGGCGCGCCTTCGAGATCGGCGGCACGAACCTCGGCGCCAATCCGGTCGAGAAGATCCAGGACACGCTCGGGCAGTGGGGCCTGCGCATGCTGCTCATCACGCTCGCGATCACGCCGTTGCGCGACTGGTTCAACGCGCCGTGGCTGATCCAGCTGCGGCGCATGCTCGGCGTGTATGCGTTCTGCTACGTGCTGCTGCACTTCCTGACGTGGCTGATCCTCGACCAGGATCTGTACTGGGCCGGCATCCTGCCCGACATCGCGCGCCGGCCGTTCATCACGCTCGGCTTCCTGGCGCTGCTGCTGCTGACTCCGCTGGCGATCACCTCGACCAACGGCATGATGCGCCGGCTCGGCCGGCGTTGGAAAACGCTGCATCGGCTGATCTACGCGATCGTGCTGCTCGGCATCTGGCACTACTACTGGCAGGTGAAAGCCGACGTGCGCGAGCCGCTGGTCTATCTCGCGATCGCGCTGGTCCTGCTGGGATGGCGTCTGTGGAAGGTGCGGCGGCGCCTGCTGCCGTCACATGGCGGTGCGGATCGACCAAAGCTCCGGGAAGAAACGTAGCTCGAGCGCCTTGTTCAGATAGGACACGCCGCTGGTGCCGCCGGTGCCGCGCTTGTAGCCGATGATGCGCTCGACGGTCTTCATGTGACTGAAGCGCCAGAGCTGGAACTGATGGTCGAGGTCGACCAGCTTCTCCGCCAGCTCGTACAGGTCCCAGTTTTCATCGACGCTGTGATAGACGGACAGCCACGCGGCTGCGACCTGCTTGTTCGGCTGGTAGGGTTGCGACCAGTCCCGGTCGAGGCATTCCTGAGGGATCTCGAAGCCGCGCGAGCTCAGCAGGCGGATCGACTCGTCGTAGATGCTCGGCGTGTTCAGCGCACGCTGCAGCGCCTCATACCCGGCGGCGTCGCGCCGATGCACCTGGATCATCTCCGCATTCTTGTTGCCGATGACGAACTCCAGCATGCGGTATTGCACCGACTGGAAGCCGGATGCACGGCCGAGCTGGTTGCGGAACATCGAATATTCAGCGGGCGTCATCGTCGCCAGCACGTCCCACGACTGCACCAGCTGCGCCTGGATGCGCGACACGCGCGCCAGCATCTTGAACGAGGGACCGAGATCGTCGCGGCGGATGTGCTCGCGCGCCGCCGTCAGCTCGTGCAAACACAGCTTCATCCACAACTCGGAGGCCTGATGGATGATGATGAACAGCATCTCGTCGTGCTCGACCGAGATCGGCCGCTGCGCCGCGAGCAACTGATCGAGATTGAGGTACTGGCCGTAACTCTGCGATTCGCCGAGGTCCCAGTGCACCTGCTCGTCGGACAGGTCGACCGGACGGGACGGGGGGTTCGGGTCGTGTTCGCTCACGAGAACATCCATCCGGGCACGCTTTGCCAGCCACGCAGCAGCTCGCGATCGAGCTCGCGATAATCGGATTCGAAGGTCGCGACCAGCGACCAGAATCTCGCCGAGTGATTCATGTGCCGCGTGTGGCACAGCTCGTGGACGAGCAAATAGCGCACGACCTGCGGCCGCAGGAACAACAGGCAGACGTTCAGGCTGATGGTGCCGCTCGCGGAGCAGCTGCCCCAGCGCGTGCGCTGCCGGCGAATCTGCGCCCGCGCGTACCGGAAGCCGCCCTCCGCCGCCACCTTGGCGAGCTCATTGCTGAGTTGCTCCCGCGCCAGGTCGGCGAGCCAGTCGCGCAGTGCCGCGGTCACCGCACGGTCATGATGCAACGGTCCGCTGACGATGATTGCGTTCTCGCCGACGACGCGCACGCGCGCCGCGGAGCTGGCTGCGTACTCGTACTCGACGGCGTAGTGACGACCGATCGCGGGCAGGCCGATCGAAGCCGGCCGACTGTCGTCGACGGCGGCCGCGGTCGACAGATCCGCTACGCGACGATGTATCCACTGCCGGTGCGTGCCGACGAACTTCTGCACCGCCGCGGGCGATGCGCCCGGCGGGACGACGACTTCGACTCTGCCGCCCGGATAGACGCGCACGGACAGCCGGCGCGCCCGACCGCTCACCCGCACCGTCCAGCGATCGGCGAGGCTGCGCGAGTCGAACAGCTGCAGCTGCGGAGTCATGAAGGATGGAGTGTAGTTCAACGCGGCCTCGTCGCGGCAGCTTGCAGCAGCTGTTGCGCCTGCCGATAGTCGGGCGCCAGCACCAGCGCACGCTCGAGCGCGTCGCGCGCCGCGACCGGATCGCCGCGTTGCAAGTAGGTTTCACCGAGCATCGTCAGCGCTTCCACGTGGCCCCAGTCGGGTTTACCCGGACGCGAGGGTGGTGCTGCTTCGAAGCTCGCGACGACGGCGCGCCAGCGCTCGGTGGCCGCCGGATCCGCCGGGATATTCGGCGCACAGATTGCCTGGATGAGCTTGACGCGCGGATTGTTCGGAGCGAGCCCCGCCGCCGTGCGCAGCGGCTTGCTGTTCGCGCAGCCTGCGGAGCCGGTGCGAGCCGTGGCTGAGTGACCCTCGCATGCGGCCTCGATCGCGAGCGCCTCCGCGAGCGTAGCGTCCTTCTCGACTGCATTGCGTGCCTGGCGCACGCATGCCTGCGCTGCCTTCGCTGCCAACGACTTCGCGTTCGGTTTTGGATGCTCGGCCGACGGCGGCTGCAGATAGAGCTGCGACAGTTTCCAATTGCCGTAGGCGAGCTGATAGGCCTTGCTCGCGGCGAGCGCATCCTCGACCTGGAACTCCTCGAGCGTCTTCAGGACCGTTTCGATCCCCTGGCTGTCGCCCGTGTAGAACGCGTATTGCATGCGTGCCGCTGCATCGTCGAGCTCCGTGACGCTCTCAGCGTACGCTCCGTGCGCGGCCAGCACTGCCAGCAGCAGCCCGAGGGACGTTGCACTACAATTCATGGTCAAACGATAGCACAGGCTGCCCGCACCGCAGATCCGCCCTTTGTCCGCTCAGCTCATCGACATCGGCATCAATCTCGCCCACGACAGTTTCGACACGGATCGCGCCGAAGTGATCCGGCGGGCTGCGGCTGCCGGCGTGACGCGCATGGTGATCACCGGCAGTTCGCTGGCGAGCACGCGAGCGGCCATCGAGCTGGTTCGCAGCGATCCGCAGCGTTTCCGTTGCACGGCCGGTGTCCATCCGCATCACGCCACGGAGCTCGACGAGCCGGCGCTGCAGGAGCTCGCCACGCTCGCCGCGCAGCCGGAGGTGGTCGCAGTCGGCGAATGCGGTCTGGACTATTTTCGCAATTTCTCGCCGCGGCCGGCGCAGCTCACAGCCTTCCGGCGCCAGCTCGACCTGGCCGTGCAGCTGCGCAAGCCCGTGTTCCTCCATCAACGCGATGCGCATGACGAATTCTTGACGGTCCTGCGCGAATACGGCTCGCGACTCGTCGGTGGCGTCGCCCATTGCTTCACGGCGGGGATTGCCGAAGCGCGCGCCTACCTCGAGCTCGGCTTGTATATCGGCATCACAGGTTGGATCTCCGACGAGCGGCGCGGACTGCATCTGCGCGAGGTCGTGCGCACGCTGCCGGCGGAGCGCCTGTTGATCGAGACGGACGGTCCGTATCTCCTGCCGCGCGATCTGCAGCCGAAGCCGCACAGCCGCCGCAACGAACCCATGTACCTGCCGCACGTGCTGCACGCCGTCGCGGCAGCTCGCGGCCAGTCGCCGCAGGAACTCGCGTCGCGCACGACGCGTAACGCTCTCACGCTATTCGGCTGGCCGGAGCCGGCCGCGGAGGTTTGAAGATGAACTCGGGAATGGACCCAGGAATGGACCCAGGAATGGACATTGCGCGCCTCACCCGCTACGTCGACGCGGCCTGGGACCAGTCGATCGTGCCGGCGCTGTCCGAATATATCCGGATCCCGAACAAGTCAGCGCACTTCGACCCGCAGTGGGAACAGCACGGTCACATGCTGCGCGCCGCCGAGCTGATGAAGTCATGGTGCGAGCAGCACGCGCTGCCGGGCATGAAGATCGAGATCGTGCGCCTGCCCGGGCTCACCCCGCTGCTGTACATCGACGTACCCGGGTCGGCGAACGCCCCAAAAAACGATTGCGTGCTGTTGTACGGCCACATGGACAAGCAACCGGAGTTCAGCGGCTGGGCGGAAGGGCTCGACCCGTGGAAGCCGGTGCTGCGCGACGGCCGCCTCTATGGGCGCGGCGGCGCGGACGACGGCTATGCCGTGTTCGGCTCGGTGCTCGCGTTGCGCGCGCTGGCCGATCAGAACATCCCATACGTGCGCAGCGTGATCCTGATCGAAGGCAGCGAAGAGAGCGGCAGCCCTGACCTGCCCGCCTACATCGATGCGCTCGCCGATCGCATCGGTGAACCGTCGCTCGTCGTCTGTCTCGATGCCGAGTGCGGCAACTACGATCAGTTCTGGTGTACGACTTCGCTGCGCGGCAATCTCGTCGGCACGTTGCGCGTCGAGGTCCTGACGGAGGGCGTGCACTCGGGGATGGCCAGCGGCATCGTGCCGTCGAGCTTCCGCATCGCGCGTCGGTTGCTGGAACGGGTCGAGAACGCAGAGACCGGCAAGCTGATCGACGCCCTGTGGACCCAGGTTCCCGAGGACCGGCTGCAACAGGCGCGCGCTGCCGCGAAGGTTCTCGGCAAAGGCGTTTACACGAAGCTGCCCTTCGCAGGCGGCACGCGCCCGATGAGTGACGATCCGTACGAGTTGCTCCTCAACAGCAACTGGCGTCCGACGCTATCGGTCACCGGCGCCGAAGGAATGCCGTCGCTGCAGAACGCCGGCAACGTGCTGCGGCCATTCACCGCGCTCAAACTGTCGTTTCGCTTACCGCCGGGAGTCGATGGACAAGCCGCCGCGAAAGCGATCAAACAGGTGCTGGAAAGCGATCCGCCGTACGGCGCGAAGGTGACGTTCGAGGTCGAGTCACCCGCCGGAGGTTGGAACGCACCGTCCACCGCGCCGTGGCTCGAAGCGGCGATTCAGTCGGCGTCGCGCACCTTCTTCGGTCACGATGCGATGTACATGGGCGTCGGCGGCACGATCCCGTTCATGGGCATGCTGAGCGAGAAGTTTCCGCGCACGCAGTTCCTGATCACCGGCGTGCTCGGGCCGCACTCGAATGCCCACGGCCCGAACGAGTTCCTGGACATCGCCACGGGGAAACGCGTGACGGCGTGCGTGGCACATGTCGTGGCGGAGCACGCGAAGAGGAAAGTGTAAGTCGGACTTCAGCCCGACAGAGAGTTGGGCTGAAGCCCGACCTACGCGGCCAGCGGATTTGGCTCCGCGTTGCGCTTGACGTTCGCCCAGACGTCGCCGAACGCGGCGGTGATATTGCCGCGCGCCTTGTCCACGGGCGGGAAATCCTGCGTGATGCCGTCGATGCGCAGGCAATTGCGCGGCTTGCCTTTCGGGAACTCGCTGCGCAGCGTGAACAGCAGCCGGCCTTCGACCGGCACGTCACCCGTCAGCAACCGCACGGCGGCCATGCGGTCGTACAGCGCGTGCTGCGGGTTCGTGAACGTGTAGCGGCGCTTCTTGCCGATCGCCGTCCATTCGAGCATCTGGTCGCCGCCGAAGATCGCACCCGGCAGGTCGAGCAGGTCCGCGACGAGCAGCCCACGCTGCGTGAGCAGCAGGTAGTGCACGTGGATCTGCCCGCCGTTGCCATTCGGGATCAGCACGTTCTTGAGCATCTCGTAGGCGACGCTGGAGATTGCTGCGTCGATCGCCCGCCGGATGCGATAGGCGCGCAGCAACAGGTATATCCAGACGAGCAGTGCGAGCGCTGCGATTGCGCCGGCAACTGCATACCACCAGGTCGGAATGTGTTCGGGAATCTGGATCATCTGTTCTTCTGCAGCTCCCCACGCAACGCGTCGAGCGTCGGGTCGAGTTCCGTTTCCTGCCGCGGCAGCGCCAGCAACCGCGCCAGGCTGGCCGGCACCGGCGCTTCCCGGCCGGTCTGCGCCTCGACGATCTCGTTGAACTTCGCCGGATGCGCAGTCGCGACGATCACCCAATGGCCACGCGCGCCGCGCGCCAGCAGCCGGCGCAGCACCTTGGCTGCGGTCGCACTGTGCGGGCACCAGAGCCGGTCGAGCTCGTGCGAGTCACGACGGATCGTGCCGCGAATCTCGATGTCGTCCACGCTCGACGCGCCGATCTGACCTTGCAGCTCTTCGAAATCCGGGTGCAGCGCGCGCAGCCGCTCCATGTTGCTCGGGTCGCCGACGTCCATCGCGGTCGCCAGCGTCGTAACGCTCGGGCGTGGTGCCCATTCGCCGGTGCGCAGGTATTCCGTGATCGACTGATTCGCATTCGTCGCGAGCACGATCTCGCCGATCGGCACGCCGACGTGACGCGCCCAGATGCACGCCAGCGCATTGCCGAGGTTGCCGGTCGGCACGATGAAATTGGCGCGCCGGCCGCTCTCGCGCCACAGCTGCAGGCCAGCCTGCGCGAAGTAGACCATCTGCGGCAGCAGGCGGCCGATATTGATGCTGTTCGCGGAGGACAGCTGATGCGTCTCTGCGAGCGCCGGATCCGCGAACGCCTCCTTCACGATGCGCTGGCAGTCGTCGAACGAGCCGCGTACTGCGAAGGTCCGCACGTTGCCGCCCCAGCACGCGAGCTGCTGCGCCTGCCGCTCCGAGACGCGGCCCTGCGGATACAGCACGGCGACGTCGACCCACGGCTTGTTGTGGAACGCGGCCGCGACAGCGCCGCCGGTATCGCCCGAAGTGGCAACCAGCATCGTCAGCTTGCGCCGCTGACCGCGGCGGATGCGCTCCAGGCACGCGGCGAGGAAGCGCGCACCGAAATCCTTGAACGCGCTCGTCGGGCCGTGAAACAACTCCAGCACCGACAGCGGCGCGGGCGCATTCGGCAGGCTCACGAGCGGCGCCGGGAAGTCGAACGCCTCCTGGCAGATGGCCGGCAGCTCAGCCGCGAGCGGATCCCCGGCGGCAAACGGCGCGAGCAGCGTCGCACCGATCTGCGGCAGCTCGACGTCGGCTTCGAACTGCCGCGTCGTGAAATGCGGAAACTCCGTGGGAACGTACAACCCGCCGTCCGGCGCGATACCGCGCGCAATGGCTTCGCCGAGTTGCACAGTGTGGTCGGCGTTGCGGGTGCTGATGTAGTGCATGAGGAGTGGGCCCGAGTGTCAATCGACTCTGGTCATTCGACGATGCGCGCGCCGGCCGGATCGAGCGTCGAGATCCAGGCATCGCTCGTGAGGCCATGGGCGGCGAACGCGGCCACCATCGCATCACGAATGCGTTCGGCGTGCTGTTGCTCGCACCAGGCGAACACGGTCGGCCCGGCACCCGAGATCGAGCACCCGAGCGCGCCGTTGGCCTTGGCGCCCTCCTTGACTGCTTTGAAGCCCGGGATCAGCACCTGGCGCTGCGGCTCGATGATCACGTCTTCGAGTGACTCCCGTATCAGCTGCAAGTCGCCGGTAAAGCATCCGGTGAGGAAGCCGGCGAGATTCGCAGATTGCCAGATCACGTCGGCCAGATCGATGGAGCGGTTGAGGATCTGCCGCGCCTCGCGGGTCGACAGCATCATGTGCGGATGCACCAGCACGCAGCGCACGGTGGACGGCACCGGGATCTGCTTCACGTTGGGATTGTCGATGCCGACCGTCAGCACCAGGCCGCCGTACAGGGACGGGGCGATGTTGTCGACGTGCACCGAGCCGCTCGCCACCGCCTCGCCCTTCATCGCGAACTTGAGCAGCTCCAGCTTGCCGAGCGGCTCGCGCAGCAGCGCGTTCGTCGCCACCACTGCCGCCACCGCCGATGCGGCCGATCCGCCCAGCCCCGAGCCGAGCGG
>DATEML010000090.1:0-11132 GCA_035275585.1 Steroidobacteraceae bacterium
CTGCGCACCCTCGGGCGTAACGTTGCTGACGCCTCCTTGCACGTACGGCAGCGAGTTCGCTTGCACGAGCTTCTCCATGATCTTGCCGTGATGGACCGCGATGATGATGGAGCTGACCGACGTGACGAGCGCCGTCATGGCAATTCCCAGCTCGAGCCAGCGGGGCAGCCCGCCGTGACGGGCGTGCGGATGATGGACTTCCGGACCTTCCACTACGGTCTCCTCGGAGAACAGCCTGCGCAGAATTTGCGCGATTCGGGCGCGAACGGACATCCGGCTTGCGCGCGGTTGCTCGTTCGTGTCTGCTTCGCCGTCTGTCATGGCCGCCAATATTACCGAAGTCATGTGGATGCCAGGGTGCGTGCTGCTCGGTGCGTATTACGCATGGGCCGGCATTCATCACTTCACCGGGTTCGCGCTCATCGGCGGCCTGCTGATCGCCGCGGCCTACTCATTCTGAGTTAACCGGTCGACGCGGGCTTCCTGGCGTTCCAGGTCGCGGTGACGCCAGGCGGCAGGTCGTGTGCGGTGTTGAGGAAGGTGACGATCCGCCAGATGTCTTCGTCGGGCAGCATGCCATCCCAGGCTCCCATGCCCGAATACCGAATGCCTCGCTTCACGACGACGAACATCCTGCCGGCGCCGAGACGCGCGGGATGCTCGGCGAATTGCGGGACGCGCGGATAGAAGTTCTTCGTGCCCCACGGGCTCGGCTCGCCCGGTCTGCCGTGACAGCCGGAACAGTTGTCGATGTACAGCTTCATGCCGGCGAGCAGCGCATCGTCGTTCACCGTGATCGGGTTGCGCAGCGAGCGCGCTTCTCGGGAAAGCGAAGCCTCCAGAGCGCGGTCAGCGAATCGCGCTTCCCACGCGGGCGGATCCGCGGTGGCGTGAGTGGAGAGTCCGCCCATGGAGCCGACGACGAACAAGACGAGCGGCACGAGCACCACTCCGACAACGAGACCGACCAGGAAGCTTCTCATGGGAGCGATCCTCGAAAGTGCGCAGCACCTTCTCAAAAACGCATACGGCGCAGCAGCGCGGCAAACCTGGGGTCGGAACGCAGATCGTTCCATTTCGGATCGATCTTCAGCAGCGCGAGGCGTGCGTCGCGCACCTCCACGGCTGCCTCGAGGTGCGCGAAGGCCTGATCACGGTCCCCCAGCGCAGTTTCGATCAGTGCGAGATGCGTCGGCGGTACGTAGCGGTCGCGCCCAGCCGCCGACAGCGATTCCAGGATCGCGCGGGCCTCGTCCTTGCGGCCGAGGCGCGCCAGCGCAATGGCCGAGAATGCGTCGGACAGCGTCTGCAACGGCGACAGGCGTTTGGCCTCCGCGCTTTCCGGCAATGCTGCTTCGTACTGTCCGGCATCGATCAGCGCATTCGCCAGCAGGTGGTGCGAAAGCCAGAACTGCGGCTCGAGGCTGACAGCTTCCCGCAGGCGCCGCACCGCCTCTTCGTGCTCGAGCTGATGCGTGAGGATCAGCCCCTCCAGCGCAGCGATCAAGGGACTGACCGGATTCAGTTCGCGGGCGCGTCTCGCGTGCGTCAGCGCTTCCTGCTTGCGCCCCAGATTCGAATAGAAGTGCGCGAGATAGAGGTGAGCGTCGGCATCGTTCGGTGCGATCTCCACTGCACGGGACAGATACCTCTCGGCCGCTGGCCAATCGAATTCGAACCAGAGCGCCACCAGGCCGCGCGCGTAGTTCGCTTCCGCGAGATCCGGCGCGAGCTCCATCGCGCGCACCGCCGCGACCTTCGAGCGCGACGCCATCTCAGCGGGCGGCGCATCGTTGCTCAGGACCGATGCACGCATAGCATCGGCCATGCCAGCGTGCGGCAGCGCATAGGCGGCGTCCTCGGCGATCGACTGTTCGTAATACTCGATGCCGCGACGCACCTCCGGCAGGACGAGTCGCATCGCGTGCAAACGGCCGCGCATATATAGCTCGTACGCGCGCACGTTCTCGGTGCGATGCTCCGGCTGCGGGTTCAGGCGAATCTCCAGAGCATCGGCGACGCGCTGCGCGATCGCGTCCTGCACCTGAAAGATGTTCGAGAACTGCTCGTCGAACTTGCCGGCCCACAGTTGCCGGCCGTCCGCGACGCGCAGCAGCCGTGCCGAGGCCCGCACCCGATCGTCGGCGACCTGAAGCGTGCCTTCCACGACGGCTTCGACTTCGAGCTGTCGACCGGCCTGGAGGGGATCCTGATCGAGCGCGACGAAACCCCGCGTGGCATTGAGCGGGCGCACGATCAGGTGCGCGCTGCGGCTCAGCTCCATGATCAAGCTGTCGGCCATGCCGAGCTCCAGGGCCTCGTTGCGGTCGGCGGCGACGACCGGCTGGAACGGCAGGATCGCGATCGTCCGCGGCTGCGGCGGAATCGCAGGCTCTTTCATTGCCGCCAGGCGCCAGACGATCACGCCGGCCACGAGGGCGACGAGTGCGACGGCGCCAAGCAACGCTCGCCGCGGTCGTGCTGGCGCCGGGACCGGCTCGGCGGAGGCGCCCACGACCGGGCTCACCGGCGCGACGAATCGATAGCCGTGTCCGGGGATCGTGACGATGAACCGGTGCTCCCCCAGCTTCTCGCCGAACGCCCGGCGCAGTGCGGAAATGTTCTGGGTGAGGTTGTTCTCCTCGACGACCGTGTTCGGCCAGACGGCGCGCAGCAGTTCGTCCTTGCTCACCGTCCGCCCGGCATGCATGACCAGATGCACGAGCGTTTCGGTCGCTTTCGGCATCAGCGGCACCGGCGCGCCGTCGGGATCGAGCAGCTGGCGCCGCACGACATCCAGGCGGTAACCGTAGAACTGACGGATCCCTGTGGTCTCGGCGCTCAACGGAGGGACTCTCACAAATCCGCAGAAACCTTCAGCGATTCTAATTACATTCCGCGGCGGCTGCTCCAGAACGGAGGCAACGCTGCAGGTGCAGCGGGTCATTGACACAACAACTCTTGGAGATCAGCCATGAACAAGGCTCATGTTCGGTTTGCATCCCGCTGGCTCGTCCTCCCGGCGCTGGTGCTATTGGCCGGCCAACCGGTCGCCTCGGCCGGCAATCACGGGTCGTCCAGATCGATCAGGGGGGTCTGGAACGTCCGGGTCGACATCGTGAACTGCCTGCCGGGCAACGTGCCGGGAACCGTCGTGTTCGCCAGCTTCGACGCGATCAACGCGTACGTAGCCGACGGCACGTTCCTGGACGCGAACTCGTCGAACCCGGCGCTGCAGTCCCCGCACCTCGGCTATTGGCGCCACATTCGCGGCAACAAGTACGAGTTCGCGCAGAAGTTCTTCCTGTTCGACGCCGCCGGCGCGGCGACGGGCTACCGGATCGTCCGACACGACATCGTGCTCGACCGCACCGGGCTGAGCTTCACCTCCGCGGGCACGGCGGAGACGTTCAACATGGACGGCGTACTGTTGACGACCGGCTGCTCGAAGTCATCGGCGGTTCGCTTCGACTAACCGCTGAGCTACGCGATCGGTCGGAGCGTCTTGGCGAGCGTCACCAACACCAGGTCGCTGCGCAAAGGCGTCCCGACCGTCGCGTCGTCATAGGGGAACGGCTCGACAGTGCCGGTGCGAACGTAGCCCTGGCGTTCGTACCACGCCATCAGCGCCTCGCGCAGGTTGATCACCGAGATCTTCATGCGCGCGGCCCCGCGCTCGCGCGCGAATTGCTCGGCTCCCGCCATGATCGCTTTGCCGACACCGTACGCCTGGTGCTCGGGGTCGACGGCGAGCATCGAGAGATACCAGTCGCTGTTGTCGAGGCGCTGCAGAGAAACGCACGCGACGACATCGCTCTCGTGTCTGATCACGAGAACCGTCGAGTCCGCTTGCTCGATCATGGCGCTCACCGCCGCGGCGCCGATGCGTTGTCCCGCGAGCAACGCGGTCTCGTGCGTCCAGCCGGGCGACTTCGACGAGCCGCGATAGGCATCATTCACGAGTTCGACGATGCGCTCGAGGTCTGTCTTACGCGCAATTTCGACGTGCATCGGTCCAGCGCCCTCCGTACGATGACGTGATGAGATCTTCAATCTTTGCCGCGCCGATCGCATTGGTTGCGCTGCTCGTTCTGAGTTTCGGCGCTCACGCACAGAATACGCCGCTCCCGCTCGAAGGTTACCTCGACCTGGCGGATGTCGCGGATGCGCACGTCTCGCCCGACGGCAAGCGTGTCGTCTACATGCTCCGCACGGTCGACAAGATCAACGATCGCCGCCAGTCGGCGATGTGGCTCGTCAACGCCGACGGCAGCGGCGCGCAGTCGCTCGGCAAGGGCGCGGGAGTCGGGTGGGCGCCCGACAGCCGGCGTATCGCCTACATCGGGCCCGGCGACGATGGTACTCAAGCGATCTTCGTTCGCGATCTGGACGGCGCGAGCGCGCCGCTGCAGGTCGTTCGCGCCGCGAGCTGGCCGGGCAATCTTGCGTGGTCGGCGGACGGCAAGACGCTCGCGTTTACGATGCTCGTGCCTCGCGTGACGAAAGACTGGCAGCTCGATCTGCCCGGTCGGCCGGTGCAGGCAAATTGGGCGGCGGAGCCACGCATCGTCGAGCGCCTCGTGTTTCGGCGCGATGGCGTCGGGTTTCTCGACGACGGCCGCATGCACATCTTTACGGTGCCCGCGTCCGGCGGCGCACCGCCGCGGCAACTCACGCAGGGCGATCGCGACTACGGCGGCGGACCGGACTTCGTCGGCAATCTCTCGTGGACGCCGGACGATCGCGAGATCGTCTTCAGCACGTTCGATCCGGATCAGTGGGAGTATCCGTGGCGCGACTCGGACGTGCACGCGATCGACGCCGCGAGCGGCGCGCTGCGCCGGCTGACGACGCGCCAGGGCCCGGACTTCAATCCAGTCGTCTCGCCGGACGGCCGCTGGGTCGCGTATGGCGGCTACGACTGGAGCGACGACTCTTATATACCCACGCAGCTCTACGTCGTCGGCATCGACGGTTCGAATCCGCACTCGATCACGGCAACGCTCGATCGCTCCATCTATCCGCATCCGTACGACTCGCAGCCGAAGACGTACTGGTGGGCGAAAGACTCGAGCGGTCTGTACGTCAGCGTCGCCGATCGCGGCGCTACGAATCTCTACTTCGCTTCGCGCAGCGGTGCGGTCAAGCAGATCACGCGCGGCGATCACACGCTCGCGGTCACCGACATCAACAATCGCGGCACGGCCGTCGGCACGCTGACGACCTACCACCAGCCGAACGACGTCGTGATCTTCGACGTCCGCTCGCCGCGGCCACGGCGGATCACCGCGGTGAACGATGCGCTGCTGGGCGGCGTGCGCCTGGGCGAAGTGGAGGAGATCTGGTATCGCTCCACCGACGCGCTGCAGATCCAGGGATGGATCATCAAGCCGCCGGACTTCGATCCGCACCGCAAATATCCGCTGATGCTCAATATCCACGGCGGACCGCACTGGTTGTTCCGCAAGGCCTTCGACTATCCGATGCAGGAACACGCGGCGAACGACTACGTAGTGCTGTACATCAATCCGCGCGGCTCGACCGGCTACGGGGCTGCGTTCGGCAACGCCATCAACCATGCCTACCCGGGCAAGGACTATGACGATCTGATGCGCGGCGTCGACGAAGTGGTGGCGCGCGGCTACGTCGACGAGAAGCAGCTGTTCGTCTACGGCTGCAGCGGCGGCGGTCAGCTGACGGCGTGGATCGTCGGGCACACCGATCGCTTCGCCGCAGCGTCGGCGAACTGTGCGGTCACCAACAACCTGTCGTTCGTCGGCATGACCGACGGCGCTTCGTTCTACTGGAACTATCGCAAGATGTTCTGGGAGGATCCGAGCGAGCACCTGGCGCGCTCGCCGATCATGTATGTCGGCAACGTGAAGACGCCGACGATGCTCATGACCGGCGAGCTGGATCTGAACACGCCGATGGCGCAGGCGGAGGATTTCTATCGCGCGCTCAAGTTGCGCGGCGTGCCCACGGCGCTGGTGCGCATGGCAGACGAGTATCACGGACCATACGGCGTGCGGCCTTCCAACTTCCTGCGCCACCAGCTCTATCTGCGGCGCTGGTTCGATCGCTACAAGGACTGCGCCGGCGGTGCCTGCGCGCCCGTCACGAACCAGCAAGGAAGCGGCGTGGATTCTCCACGGTGATCGTGCGGATCTGCTGATCGGTGACCTCGAGTTGCCTGAGGTGTGGGATCGTCTTGCGAGTGTCGAAGAGGATTCCATCCGGGTTGAGCGCGTCCATGGTCTGCATGGCGCCGGTGACAGCCATCGAGGCGCCGAAGAACCAGTCGTTCGACAGGAAGATGCGCTCGGCGAAGCCGGCTTCGATGAGTTTCGCGACGCACTCTGCGCGCTGTTGCCATGAAAGCACTTGTGCCTGTGCTGGCGAAGCGCCGCGGGTCAGGTGGTCCATGCCGACGGTGTAACCGCGCCGGGCAAGACCGGTGAGATAGTCCAGGTCGTTGCTTTCGTCGCAATGCCCGAGGCACACGTTGGCCGGATCGAGTCCTTCGGCTTCGAAGATTTCGGCTTGCTTCTCGCCGCCGCGGCCGACGGCATACGTGTGCGTCGTCACCGGGATTCCCGTTGCCTGGCTCGCGCGTGCCGCCGCTCGCAGCGCCTTTTCCAGGAACGGTGTGGTCCCTTCCTTGCGCGACACTTCCTCGAGCAGTCGCACATCGCGGCCGACGTCCGCAGGCGTCACGGCTCCGCGATTCAGCTGGCCGACGTCACCTGCTCGCGGATCGCGGCGAGGATCGAGTCCAGGCGGACGGGTTTTTCGAAGCGGGGTGCGCACCTGTAGCGCTCGGGAATTTCACTCGACTCGCAGGCTGTGGTGAACAGGTACGGCACGCCCAGTTCCTGCAGCCGGTCGACCACGGGATAGACCGGTCCGCCGCTCAACCTGATGTCGAGCACTGCGACGTCCGGTCGGACGCTCGATTCGAGCATTTGCAGAGCGTCCTCGACCGACAAGGCCGGGCCCACGACGCTCGCTCCCTCGCGATCGAGACCCTCGCACAAGTCGAGCGCCACCGCGCACTGATCCTCGACGACGAGGATTCGCCGGCCGTTCAACACATTTGCAGTATTCATCAGCGCGCCCCAGAAGCTGATGTCCCGGCGGATCATAACTCCATCACTGCGTCAGGTTAATGACGCTGTGCAGCGAATCAGCGCGTCGGATTGATGAGGTACTTCTCTCCGGTCGCCCGCTTGCTGTACGCCTTGACGACGTCCAGCGATGCCGCTTCCCGCAATGAAATCTCCTGCGTGTAGTGGCTTGCGAAGGTCGTCGTCAGCTCGGAAACGACTCGCTGCCGCAGTCGGTTGACATCCTCGCCACCGATTTTTTGCAGGAACGGCGTCAGCAGCCAGCCGCTGACCGACCACGACAACCCGAAGGTGCGCGCCAGCTCGGTCTTGCCCGTGTCGAGCGCGCCGTAGATGTAGACCTGCTTGAACGTGTTCGAGCCATAGCGGCTGTAAGAGGTCATGCGCGCTGACGCTGCGGCTTCCATGGCGGTGAGGATCTGGCTCGCCAGCCCGCCGCCGCCAATGGCGTCGAACGCCAGCGTCGCTTCCGTCGCACCCACCGCTTCGATGAGGTCGGCCATGAAGCGGGGAGAGGTGGAATCGAGCACGATTTTCGCGCCGATCCCCTTGAGAATGCTCGCCTGTTCGGCGCTGCGCACGATGTTCACCAGGCTCACGCCGTCGCGCTGGCAGATCTTGTTGAGCATCTGGCCGAGATTCGACGCTGCGGCGGTGTGCACGAGTGCCTTGTGACCTTCGCGGCGCATCACTTCCACCATGCTCAGCGCCGTCAACGGGTTCACGAAGCACGAGGCCGCCTGCGTCGCCGTCGTCCCGCCGGGGAGTACCAGCACCTCCGCGGCCTTCGCCACTTTGTACTGCGAGTACATCGAGCCGGTCGCCGCCGCGACCAGCTTGCCCATGAGCGCCTGCGCAGCAGGAGACGATCCGGCCTTGACCACGGTGCCCGCGCCTTCGTTGCCGACGGGCATGGACTGATCGAGGCGCGCCGCCAGCGCCGGCAGCGCCCGCTCCAGGACATTGGCGGTGAAGACCGGACTCTCGGTCGAGCCGGCCTGCTTCGCGGTATTCAGATCGACCGGGCCGAGCAACAGAGCAATGTCCGAAGGGTTGATCGGCGTCGCTTCGACGCGGATGACGATCTCGTCGGCCGCGGGCTCCGGCGTCGGCACCGATACGAGCGAAAGCTCCAGGACACCGGATTTCCTGATCAGGGATCGGAGTTGCAGACCGGTTGCGACGTTCGGCTGAGTCACGCGCTTCTCCTGCGGTTGCTAGTCTGGTTTTCTCCCTCGCGATTCTAGGCGCACCCCGACCTGCCGGCTACGTTGCAATGTCGGCTGCTGCCGACGCTGGCGTCGCAAAGCCCGGAATCGAACCGCGATGAGGCCGAGCACACCGGCCCCGGACGTAGTGCTGGCGGCAACGATGGTCGCAGTCGTGAGGCAGAGGGGACACATGGCGGACTCCTGTTGCGGTTCTCATGACAATGACGGCCACGCGTGCGCCATTTCGACCGCCGGATATGTCGGAACCTTGGCCCTTCGTTCGTCCTTGCTGTAGAAGGCGAAATCACTGACATCCCTTTGATTGGGAGGACGACCATGCCCGCGAATACCGTCAAGCTTCACCGCGTCCTGCGCAGCACGCCCGAGCGTGTGTATCGCGCTTTCATCGATGGGGATGCGATGGCCAAGTGGCTCCCGCCCAATGGCTTTACCGGCAAGGTGCACAGCATCGATGCGAAGGTCGGCGGCCTCTACAAGATGTCGTTCAAGAACTTCACGACCGGTCAGAGCCATTCGTTCGGCGGCAAGTATCTGGAGCTGGTCCCGAATCAGCGCCTGCGCTACACGGACCGCTTCGACGATCCCAACCTGCCGGGCGAGATGATGACGACCGTTACGATCGCGCAGGTCTCGGTCGGCGTGGAATTGAACGTCGTGCAGGAAGGCATTCCCGAGGCGATTCCCGCGGACGCCTGCTACCTGGGCTGGCAGGACTCGCTCACGCAGCTCGCCATGCTCGTCGAGCCCGAGATCAAGGAGTAGCGAGCAGCGCTACTTCAGCTGCTGTGCCCGACCGTACTTGCCGGCGACGTGGCCCTTGATCCAGTCGCCGAGCAAGCGCAGGTAGCCGTCCGTGATGCGCGTGATTGTCCGCGAGCCGTCCGGGTTGCTGACGAACTCCATCATGCCGTGGTCCGTGTCGGGAAACAGATAGACGTCGATCGGCGCCTCGCGGTCTTCGCCGGCGAGCACCCACAGCACGGGAACCTTCACGCGCTTCAGCGCGGCGATGGCATCGGCCGCGAGCAACTCGAAGTTCTGCGTGTATTCGCCTGCGGAGCTGCCTGTTCCACGCTTGTCGTAGACGAACACCGTGATGCCTTGCGCGGCCAGCGAGTACGCGTAAGGCGAGCTCAACGCGGAGGTGCGTTCCGATCCGTGAACCATCACGACCAGCGGACGTTCGCCGCCGCCGCCCGGCTCGATCAATCGTCCGGCGAGCTCGGTCTCGACGCTCGTGAATCGAGTATCGGCCGTCGTGAGCGTCAGCTGCTTCCAGCGCTCTGAGCTGCCGTCGCTGTTCCTGATCTCGACGGCATCGGCCCCGCACGCCAGCGGAGCGTTGTCATCCGCCGTGCTGCCGCGTCGACCATCGCGAAACAAATACCGCTGCCCCGCAGCCTGCGGACCCGGCAACGGCACCACGACGACGTAGTCACCGCGATCCGAGGCGTAGGCGCCCTGGTTGCAAGCCGCATGGACCGACGGAGCAAACAATGCGACGCCTGTCAGTGCTGCGACGACAGCTCGGGCCTTCACTGTTGTCATCGCTCGATTCTAGCCGCAGTCGCTCACTGCGTCTTGAAAGGCGGGCGCGGCACAGCAGGACACTTCGCGCCGCGCAGATTACTCACCGCGCCATCGCGCACGAACTGCTCATAGAGTCGGCCGACACAATCGCTCCACTCGGTGTGGCCCTGTCCACCCACGACGATTTCAACACGTTCGGCGAATCCCGCGGCTACGCGCTGCGTGTACCACAGCGGAGTTGCTGCATCGCTGTCGCCGGAAACGAACATCGACGGCACGGATGACTCGACCGGCGTGCGATTCGTCGCGGTGGGGACCTTCGGCCACTGCCGGCACGCTGCCTGCTGCTGACGGATGCGATAGTCGCGCAGGAACGTGCCTTGCGTTTCCTTTGCGATGTCTTCCTCGCGAATGAACGCGACGTCGTCGTTGCACGTGATCGAGAAGAACAAGCCGAAGCTCAATGCCGCATCGCCGCCTGCAGCGTTCGATTGGATGCCTTGCTCGATCGGGCTCCAATCTCCGGCGTGCGCCCGATGAATCATCCACGGGAGTTCCGTGGCGCTGTACGGACGGTAGGTCAGCGAGCGGAACCATTCCGCAACGCGGCCGCGATCGAACGACGCGACGCCCGAATCCAGCCGTTGCGCGACTTCGTCGAACTCCTTGCGCAGGTCGGGGAATGCCGCGCGACAGGCCGCGTCAGCCGCGCACGCGTCGAACGTCTGGTTGCGCGTCATCTCGGCAGTCTTCGCCATGGTCAGCGGCGTGGCGATATCGAGAGGAACGACGCTGCCCAGGTACACCGTGCGAACACTCTGCGGATACTCGCGCAAGTACACCTGCGCGGCTCGCGTTCCATAGGATCCACCGGACAGATTCAGCGGCCCGTAGCCGAGCGCGCGGCGCACGTGTTCGAGATCGCGCGCGAAGTGTGTGTACGTGTACTGCGTCAAGTCGGCGCGAGCGCTCAGTTCCTGCGCGCAGCGCTTCACGGCTGCCACCGGAAACAGGTCCCGCAGACTCCCGGCGGGATTCTTGGCGTCGTACAGCGGGCAGCGCAGGGCATTTGATTTCCCGGTGCCGCGCTGGTCGAGCAACAGCAGGTCTCGATCACGCAACAGCGGGCCCAGATGCTCGACGTAGTACTCGGCGGCGCTGATTGCGTCCTCGGCGGGTCCGCCCATCAGAGGGACGATCGGATCGTTGTGCGTCCTGCCTGCCTCGGCCGGGATGACAGCCA
>DATEML010000091.1:0-9826 GCA_035275585.1 Steroidobacteraceae bacterium
GCCCCCGCCGCCCGTGTCGCTGCTGAAAAAGCGCACGCCGGTGCTGGTGGTCGCACGGATCTGCGCGCCGTTGTTGCTGAACGCGGCATCCGTGATCTGCGCAACGGCGATCGCCGGCTCAGCAGTCCACGCATTCAAAAAGCGGGTGTAGCGCCGGAATGCGCCGGCTCCTGGCGTGGTATCCACGGCCAGGATCATCTCCGGCCGCGGGTAGTACTCGATCGAGCGAACCGGGAAACCGGTCGGGATCGCAGTGTACGGGTAGGTTCTGGGCAGCACCACTTTCAGGCTGTCGCTGCCGAAGGGGATGCCGAGCCCGTTGGTCGGCTCGAACACGACCATGTCGCCGGCCGGCAGCGGCAAGTCGACGAGCAGCTCCGTGTCGTTCACACGAGTCACGTTGCCGGCGCCGGCCGGCGCTCCCGCAACGTGCAGGTGCTGCGACCAGTCGCGATTCGCGATGAATCCGCGGCCACGCACGATGATGCGTGCGGCGCGATCGCTCAACTGGTAGGACGGGCCGAGACCGGTAATCAGCGCGAGCTCCTTGCGCAAGCGGATCGAGAACTGCACGGGCGTGATTGCAGCGGTCGTGGGCGTGACCGTGACGACCGCGACGCTGTCGCCGTAGTTGGCCATGAACGGGATGAGCGATCGATCGACGCTGTATTGGACGCTGCTGCCCGTCTGGCCCGACGCGCGGGTGAGCACGAGCCATGACGAATCCGAAACGGCAGTCCACTGCGCCGGCGCGCCTTCCGTCACGTCGATCGGCACGCTGCCGGTCAGCACGGGCGAGGTCGGAGTCGTGGTGGAGTCGACGAGCAGGCTGACGTCCGCGGGCTGCACCAGCCCGAGGCCGATCGTGAACGAGACGAACACCGTCACGGGCTGCGCAGGCTCGACGCCGCCGACGACGATTTCGGCGTTGCGCGTGCTGGCGCGCAGGTTCTGCGCGCTCGCGGTCACTTGGTAACCGTTGGCGGAAGGCGCGACGGTCAGCCATGACGCGCCGAAGTCCGCATAGTTGACGCTGACCGTGGTCGGCATCGCCGCGTCCCACGTCGGTGCGACGGTTTCCAGCGCCTGCGCCTGACTGACCGCTCCCTCGCGCGCGACGAGCGTCAGGTTGCGCGGATTCACCAACAGGCCGTGCTCGCCGCCGGGCGGCGCGCTTACGGTGTAAGTGACGGGCACGTTGATCGTCCTGTTGCCCGAAGAGACCGCGATCAGTGCCTGCAACGTGCCGGACGGCATCGACTTCGCGGTCAACAGCGTAGACGTCGGCGACTGCACGGATGCAGTGAGCCAGGACCCGCCCTGGATGATATCGACGGAGTGCGCGGCCTGACCGTCAGGTAGTTGCACCGTCAACTCCGCGCTGGCAGAGCTGCCGCTGACGGCGGCCATCGACACGGAGGTTGGCGCAACGTGCAGCGTCCGTCGCACTTTGACGGTGTAGGTAACCGCGAGCGGCGTATTGCCGACGCGGTTGTTGCAGGCCTGGTCCGAGCATGCGAGCAGCAGGATTCGTCCGCTGTAGTCGCCCGGCGCGAGACCCGCTGCAGCAGTGAACGTGAACGTGCCCTGCACTTCGTTGATCGCGATCGGAACGTTCGGATCGATCGCGTTGCCTTCGATGATTACTGCGACGAAGAGCTCGCCCTCGTACTCGCCGCTGGCAGTCGCAACCACCTGCTGGCTCGGCCGCGCAGCTCCTTCTTCGTAGTCGAATGCGATCGCCGTGCGGTCGAGCGTGAAGCGCAGCGTATTGGTGTTCCGTGGCGTGTCGCCGCCGCCACCACCGCCGCCGCCGCACGCGGCCACGAGTGCGCATAGCAGAACGCACCACCCTGCCTGGCTCGCCCGCATCGTGGATCTCCCCCGCAGGTCTTCTTATTCAGTATTGGCTCGGCCGTGCCCGCACACGGCCCACGCTAAGTAGCACAGGTCAATCGGAGGCGGCAACGAGACGACGTTATGTACTGTCTTTCGACTAAGGGGTGCCGTCGGTGGAGCCGCCCGCAGCGTGCAACTTGTCTGCGTCGCTCGCAATCGATGCGGCGGTTTTCTGCGCCAGTTCCAGCACCACTTTATGTGCGGCGGTTTCGAACGCCGCGGCGACCGGGCCGAGGCGATTGTCGGAAGCCTTGCTCTGCGCGGTCGCCGAAAACGTATCGACCAGCTGTCGATCGACGACGCGAATCAGACGGCCGAAAATCGTCACGCGAGCCGTCGGCGCATCGTTGTCGTTCGCATACTCCGCCTGGAAATCACGCACCGTGATGTCGAGCACGTACTCGCTCGCGACGCGCGACTGCTCGGCGGTGACGCTCCGAAACAGCTGCTGGTCCTCGAAGGAATCCACCAGCAAAGTCTGCACGACTTCGCCCGTGCGTCCGCCCCACTGCGCGCCGCGGTAATAGTCGAGCTGCCGGCCCTTCAGCACCGCGATACGCTCGGTGTCCAGCCCCGGCGCGAGATCGGGGCGGCCGATCGACAGATCCGCGTCGGACCGCGTCACGCCCGTCGACGCTGCCGGAGCCGGCGCGAGCACATAGCTGCTGCTCGGCGGCAAATCGGTCTTGAGCAGCGACCCGCAGCCGACGCACAGCGACGCAAGTCCCGCAACGATGGCTCCCGTCCCTCTCATGGCTGGATCTCCACTCCGCTCGGCGGCGGCTCATAGAGAATCTGCGACGGATTCTCGCGCAGGCTGCGCGACAGGTCGCGGAACTCGCGCGCGGCGGAGCGTGTCTCGCGCACCAGGCGCTCCAGCTCGAACAACCCCTGCTCGCTGAAATTGCCGAGCTGCTTTTCGCTCTTCTGCGTGAAGCGATCCATGCGCTGCGAAGCCTGTGCGAGGTTGTTCGCGGTCTCGGTCAAACGCTCGAGCGCGACCTTGACCTCGGGACGCGCATCTTCGGAGATGCCGCGCAACGTCTGCGCCGCACCGTTGATCTCCTGCACCGTGCCGCGCAGCTCGTCGACGAGCTTCGTGATGTTCTGCGACGTCTGCGGCAATCCCGCGGTCGCAGCCCGCAGGCTCTTCACCGTCTCCGACAGCCCCTGCAGGTTCTCGTCCGAGAACACGCGGCCGACGCGAGCGAGCATTTCGTTCGCGCGACCCATCAGCTCCGGCAGGCTCGACAGGAACACGTCGAAGTTCGACGCGATCGACTCGATCACCGGATAGCGCTCGCCCATCGCCAGCGGCACGGCCTTGTTGATGTTGGGCACTTCCTTGAGATCGACGTACAGCAGGCCGGTGACGCCCTGCAGGCCGAGACTCGCACGCGTCGCCGAGCTGATCGGCGCCTCGCGGTCGATCTCGACGACCGCGAGGATACGGCTCGCGTCTCGGCGGTCGATCGTCAGGCGCCGCACGCGGCCGACGTCGACGCCGAGGTAGCGCACCGGGCTGCCGCGGTCGAGGCCGCTGACGCTGCCGGTGAAGTAGATCTCGTACAGGTCGTAGTCGCGCTGGTCGTTCGCGTCCGTGTACCAGAGCACGAAGCCGACGGCCATCGCCACGACCAGCAGGATGAAGGCGCCGACGGCTACGTAGTTGGCTTCGCGTTCCATGGCCGCGCTACTTGCCCTTGCCCGCGCTGAGCTGGGCCGCCCGCGCGCGCGGGCCGTGGAAGTACTCCTGGATCCATGGATGCGGGTTCTGCATGACCTTGTCGAGGGTATCGACCACGATTTTCCTGTCAATGAGCACGGCCACCCGGTTGCAGGTGGCGAGCAGTGTATCCAGATCGTGCGTGATCATCACGATCGTGAGCTTCAGCCCCCGGTGCAGATAGCTCACGAGCTCGTCGAACGCCGCGGCCGAGATCGGATCGAGCCCGGCGGTCGGCTCGTCGAGGAACAGCAAGCCGGGGTCGAGCGCGAGCGCCCGCGCGAGGGCAGCGCGCTTGATCATGCCGCCCGACAGCTGCGAGGGCAGCTTCGAGCCCGCATCGGCGGGCAACCCGACCATGCGCAGGCGCAGCTCCGTCAACGCCGCGAGCGTCCCCGGCGAGGCGTCGAAGTACTCCCGGATCGGCAGCTGGATGTTCTGGGCGACCGTCAACGAGCTGAACAGCGCGCCGTGCTGGAACGTCACGCCGTAGCGGCGCTTGACCTCGAGCAGCTCCTTCTCGCTCACGCGACAAATGTCCCGGCCCTCGACCAGCACTTCGCCCGAGTCCGGGCGGTGCAGACCGAGCATGGTCCGCAGCAGCACCGACTTGCCGCTGCCGGAGCCGCCGACGATGCCGAGCACCTCGCCCGGCATCACGTCGAGGCTGACGCCGTCGTGCACGGTCTGCGCGCCGAAGCGGTTCACCACGTTGCGCACCGAGATGACGGGCAAGGCTGGTTTCTGCATCAGAAATCCAGCTCCACGAACACGACGGCAAAGATCGCGTCGGCGAAGATCACCAGGAAGATCGAGAGCACGACTGCAACCGTCGTCAGCATTCCCAGCTCGCGCGACGAGTCCCGCACCTGCATGCCGCAGTACGTACCGACCATCGCGATCAGCACCGCGAACACCGGCGCCTTGATGAATCCCGCCCAGAATGTCGTGGGCGCCAGCGCATCCTGCAGCCGCGGAATGAACTGCGTCAGCGAGATGTCCAGCAGCAGCGAGGACAGCAGTGCGCCGCCGGCGAGACCCATCGCGTCCGCAATGATGGTCAGCAGCGGCAGCGCAATCAGCAAGCCGATGACCCGCGGCAGCACCAGCACCTCGAACGGATCGATGCCCATCGCCTGCAGCGCATCGACCTCCTCGTTGAGGCGCATGACGCCGATCTCGGCGGCGAAGGCGCTGCCGGAGCGGCCGGCCACGATGATCGCGGTGAGGAGCACGCCCATCTCGCGCAGCACCGCGATCGCTACCAGGTCGACGGTGAAGATCTCCGCGCCGAAAGTGCGCAGCTGCTGCGCGCCGAGATAGGCGACGATCACGCTGATCAGGAACGCGATCAGCGAGACGATGGGAATCGCCTGGATGCCCGTTTCATATATATGTCGCGCGATCGACGCGACCCGCAGGTGTCGCGGCCGCAGCGAGCGCACGGCGGTGATCGCAATGCGCCCCAGGTAGTCGACCGCATCCTTTATCTGACCCGAGTGCCGCACGGCCTGGCGACCGATCCAGGCGACGCCATCGTGCCATGACCAGGGCGGCTCGGGTTCGAGCTGCTCCTGGCCCGCCTGCTGCTCGGTGATTTCTTCGAGGAACGCGAACTGCGAAGGCGGCTCGCCGGCGAACTCGACCTTTCCGCCCGCGCTCTGCAGCGTCCGCAGGTGCTCGCGGAGCAGCCAGGCGCCGGAGAGATCGAGTGTCTCGAGCGACTGCGCGTCGACCACGAGTCGGCGCGCCCCTTCCTGCGGCAATTGCGCCAGCGCCGCCTCGATGGCGCCGATGTTCTCGATCCGCCACGCGCCGCTGAGGCGTACCGTCAGGGCGTCCCCAGTCCGTGCCGTTTCGAGCAGCTCGCCAGCCATCGCGCGGAGATTAGCATTCCGCCTTGCGCAGCGGCGCATCGCACACGTACTTTGTCGCCATGGCGGACCACCCGGATCTTTCAATCCTGCCACAGCTGCTGATGCTGCTGGCGTCGTCGGTGCTGGTGGTGCTGCTGTTCCGCCGCCTGCGACTGCCGCCGATCCTCGGCTACCTGGCGGTCGGCATGCTGCTCGGTCCGTACGCGCTCAACTTCACCGCCAGCGGCGTCGCGCCGATCCTGGCGGACCTCGGCGTGGTGTTCCTGGTATTCACGCTCGGGCTGGAGTTCTCGCTGCCGCGCATGATCGCCATGCGCCGCGAGGCGTTCCTCATCGGCGGACTGCAGGTGGTGCTGACGACGGCGACGTTCGCCACGGTTCTGTGGACGTTGCAGGTACCGCCGCTGACGTCGGTCATGATCGGCGGTGCGCTCGCCATGTCCTCCACGGCGATCGTCATCCGCCAGCTCGGCGAGCAAGCCGAGCTGAACCGCACGCACAGCCGCATCGCAATCGGCATCCTGCTGTTCCAGGACCTGGCGTTCGTGCCGCTGCTCGCGCTCGAAAGCGCGCTCGCCGGCGCGGGCGCCGAACGCGCCACGTGGGAGATCGCCGAATCGATCCTGCAGGCGGCGGTCGCCCTCGCACTCGTGCTCACCTTCCTGCGCTGGCTCGTGCGGCCGTTGTTCCACGAGATCGGCCGCGCGCGCAGTACGGAGCTGTTCACGCTCGCAACGCTCATGGTCGCAGTCGGCGCTGCGTGGGCGACGCATGCGGTTGGCCTCTCGCTCGCTCTCGGTGGCTTCCTCGCCGGCATGCTGCTCGCCGAAACCGAGTACCGGCATCAGCTCGAAACGGTCATCCGCCCGTTCCGCGACGTGCTGATCGGCCTGTTCTTCATCACGATCGGCACGCTGCTCGACCTGCAGCTGCTGTTCCGGCAGTGGTGGCTGGTGCTGCTGCTCGTCGTCGGCCTGCAGCTCGCGAAGATGATCATCGTGACGATCGTCGCGCGCCTCGGAACCGACCAGTCGCGCAAGGCGTTGCGCGTCGGCGTCGTCATGGCGCAGGGCGGCGAGTTCGGCTTCGCATTGCTCACGCTGATGTTGAGCGACCGGCTCGCGGACTCGTCGTTGATTCAACCGCTGCTCGCAGCGACGGTCGTAAGCATGGTCCTGAGCCCGCTGCTGATTCGCCACAATGACCAGCTCGCCGAGCTGGTGTTTCCGCGCAAGACTCCGGCGCCGGTGCCCGACCAGGCCCAGCTCGCGGGACAGCGCGATCACGTGATCATCTGCGGCTTCGGCCGCGTCGGTCAGAACCTGGCGCGCGTGCTGGAGCGTCAGGGCTTCGTGTACGTCGCGCTCGATTCGGATCCGCGCGCCGTCGAGCTCGCGCGGCGCGCCGGCGATCCGGTGATCTTCGGCGACGGCACGGCAACCGAGATGCTGGAAGCGGTCGGGCTCGAGCGCTGCCGCGTGCTGGTGCTGACCTTCGCGGAAGCCACCGCGTCGATGAAGATCGTCAAGGCGGTGCGCGAGCTGCGGCCGGACCTGCCGATCCTGGTGCGCACTCAGGACGACACGAAGCTCGAAGAGCTGCAGCAGGCGGGCGCCACAGAGATCGTGCCGGAGACGCTCGAAGCGAGCCTGATGCTGGTCTCGCACGTGCTGTTGCTGCTGGATGTTCCGGTGTCGCGCGTCGTGAAGACCGTCGGCGACATCCGCAACAATCGGTACGCGATGCTGCGGCGGCTGTTCCGGCGCGATGATGCGCGAATGGTCGACGACGGCGACACGGGCAACGAGGAGCTGCACACGGTGGTGCTGCCGCCCGGAGCGTACTGCGTCGGCAAGACGCTCGCAGACCTGAAGCTGGACAGCGAAGACGTGACAGTCACCGCGATCCGCCGCGACGGAATTCTGGGCCAGCAGCCGACACCGACGACGGTGCTGCGTGAAGGCGACGTCGTCATTCTCGCCGGCGCGCCGGAAGCGCTGGAAAACGGCGAAGCCCGCCTGCTGATGGGTTGAGCGGAGGAGGAGCGATGGCGGAGGTCGACCAGCTCCTGGACTGGAGCTATCTCGGGAATCCAGCCTGGCGCTGGATCGTCGCCGGCGCGGTCGCGCTCGGCATTCTGTTCGTGCTGCTGCTGCTGCGCCGCCTGACGCGCAAGCAGTACGCGCGCCTCGCGGCTACGCCGCAGGATGAATTCCTCGAAGTGCCGCTGCACGTCGCGAGCAGCACGACCGTCTGGTTCCTGTTCCTTGCCTCGGTGTTCCTCGGCCTGCAGACCCTGGAGCTGCCGCCCAAGACGTCGCGCGTGGTGATCACGCTGTTCACGATCGCGGCCTTCTGGCAGTTCGGCTTGTGGGCGACGACTGCGGTGCTTGCCACGCTGGAGCGCAAGCAACATCGGGCGCTGGCGGTCGATCGCGCCGCCGCCGGCTCGATCGGCATCATCAGCTTCATCGCGAAACTGACGATCTGGTCGTTGGTGCTGTTGCTGACGCTCAGCAATCTCGGCATCGAGATCCAGCCGCTGCTCGCCGGCCTGGGCATCGGCGGCATCGCAGTAGCCCTCGCCGCGCAGAACATCCTCGGCGATCTGTTCGCCTCGCTGTCGATCACGCTCGACCGGCCGTTCGTGCTCGGCGACACGCTGCAGGTCGACGACTTCTCCGGCACCGTCGAGTACATCGGCGTCAAGAGCACGCGGCTGCGCAGCGTGAACGGCGAACAGATCATCATGCCGAACTCGAATCTGGTAGCCAGCCGCGTGCGCAATCTCACGCGCGCGACCGACCGGCGCGTCGTGTTCGCGATCAGCGTCGGCCAGCAGACGCCGCTCGCCGAGCTGCAGAAGATTCCCAGCCTGATCCGCTCCCTGATCGAGTCGTACCCCGATGTGCGTTTCGACCGCTCGCACTTCGCGAAGATCGCGGCGGCGTCATTCGATTTCGAGGCGGTCTACTTCGTCAAGACGACCGACTACGCGCGCCACATGGACATCCTGCAGGAGATCAACCTGCGGCTGGTCGAGGCGTTCGAGAAACAGGGCATCGCGTTCGCGTACCCCGCGCAGCGCCTGTACCTCGAACAGCAGCAGCCGGTGCAGTCGCAGCTGGTCTCCGAAAAATAGCTAGCGCTCGGCCTGGCGGTGCGCCTCCAGGAACCACAGGCTCTTGTCGATACCGCGCGAGATGCCCGTGAACAGATCGCTGGTGTCGGCATCGCCGGCCTTGCCCGCTTCGTCGATTGCTTCGCGCACGGACTTGCCGAACGCCGCATAGGCATTCGCGAGCGCGTCGACGTGCGCGAGACCTTCGTTGATCTGCGTCGGATACTTCGCAAGCTGCGTGCGCTCCGCGACGACGTGCGTCGTTCCTTCGGCGACGGCACCCAGTGCCACTGCGCGTTCCGCGATGTCGTCGATGTGCTCCTCCAGCTCCTCGCCGAGCTTGTCGAACAGCTCGTGCAGCGCAATGAAGCTCGGACCCTTTACGTTCCAGTGAGCGTGCTTGGTCTGCAGGTACAGATCGATGGCGCTCGCCAACCGGCCGTTGAGCAGCTGGCTGACACGCATGCGGACGTCTAGCGTGAGATCGTTGCGAGTCTTGTGCATGGCGGGAATTCCTATCCGATTTCAGGATGGCCTATCGTGCCGCAAGCACGTTACAGCTGCCATGCACTGTTGCGATGCCGCTGATCGACAGCAGCAATCGCATCAGTCGTATGTTTGGCCGGACAGCGGGGTCGCACGCATCGAGGGCCGGCGCGCGAACGCATCGAACCATGCCGCAAGACGCGGACGACCTTCGCGAAAACCCGGCAACTCGCGAAACTCCAGCCAGTCGAGGCAGGTCGCAAGCGCGATGTGGCCGACGTGCACGGGCGCAGCGACATCGAGCTCGTGCTCCAGCCAATCGTACGAGGTGACGAGCTTCCGAATGTATCCGTCCCGCAGCGGCGGATAGCGCAGCGCCTGCGGACGCCGCACCGTTTCCCAGCGGATCTGGATTCCGGCGTCCGCCAGACCCTGCGCCACCGCTTGCAGCCGCAGCGCGTCCCAGCGTGCCTCGCCTTCGTGCGGGATCAGCTTGCGACCCGAGTGCAACGTATCGAGATACGCGCAGATCACGTCGGAATCGAAGATCGGCCGCTGGCCGGAGCGAATCAGCACCGGGACCTTGCCGAGCGGATTTTCAGCGAACACGTGGTCGTTGCGCTGCGTCGGACTGGTTTCGTGATGCACGACCTCGATCTGCGGCGCGAGGCCCGCCTCGTGCGCGAAGACGAGCGCCTTGCGCGCGTACGGCGAATG